>JALCNL010000006.1 GCA_022649055.1 Megasphaera sp. | reverse complement strand
TAGCCCTTTTTCGACAATACTTTGGTAATAGCTGCTGTCAATGTCGTTTTGCCATGGTCTACGTGTCCGATCGTCCCTATATTGACATGCGGTTTGGTTCTTTCGTATTTTTCTTTAGCCATTTTACATTTCCTCCAACGCCAAAAATAATGATATATTAACCTTTAGCACTGATAACTTTTTCTGCTACGTTTTTCGGTACTTCTTCGTAGTGGTCGAAAGTCATCGAATAGTTACCGCGGCCTTGCGTTTTAGAACGCAAATCCGTTGCATAACCAAACATTTCTGCCAACGGAACGAATGCATTGATATGTTGTGCACCACTGCGTGCTTCCATACCTTCCACCCGTCCACGGCGAGAGTTCAAATCACCGATTACATCACCCATGTAGTCTTCGGGAACAACAACTTCAACCTTAACATATGGTTCCAAAAGAACAGGATTTGCTTTTCTGGCGCCCTCTTTAAACCCTATGGAACCTGCAATCTTAAATGCCATTTCCGAAGAGTCAACATCATGATACGAGCCATCATATACAATGACTTTAATGTCAACCATTGGGAATCCAGCAAGAACACCTGTTTCCATAGCTTCTTTAACACCAGATTCAACAGGTCCGATATATTCCTTAGGAATCGCACCGCCAACAATTTTATTTTCAAATTCAAAACCAGCACCCGGTTCTTGCGGAACTAATTCCAACCAACAATCACCATACTGGCCGCGACCGCCGGACTGACGAACAAAACGCCCTTCCTGCTTAACCGTCTTGCGAATTGTTTCACGATACGCAACCTGAGGTTTGCCTACATTGCAGTCTACTTTAAATTCACGCGACATACGGTCAACGATAATATCCAAATGAAGTTCACCCATACCGGAAATGATAGTTTGTCCGGTTTCCGCATCTGTCTTAACACGAAAAGTCGGATCTTCTTCTGCCAAACGAGACAACGCAACGCCCATTTTTTCCTGATCAGCCTTTGTCTTTGGTTCAACAGCAACAGAAATAACCGGTTCTGGAAATTCCATTTTTTCAAGAATGATGGGGTGTTTTTCATCACAAAGTGTATCCCCTGTCGTGGTGTCTTTCAAGCCTACGGCAGCTCCAATATCTCCGCTATAAGCCATATCCACTTCTTCACGATGATTAGCATGCATACGAAGAATACGACCAATACGTTCTTTTTTGCCCTTGGTAGAATTATATACATAAGAGCCAGCTGCCATAGTACCGGAATACACCCGGAAGAAAGCAAGCTTACCTACAAAAGGATCGGCCATAATCTTGAAAGCGAGAGCAGAGAAAGGTTCACTGTCATCAGATTCACGGTGATCTTCTTCACCTGTATCAGGATTTGTTCCTTTAATAGCTGGAATATCAAGCGGTGACGGCATGTAGTCAACAATAGCATCAAGCAGCATTTGTACACCCTTGTTTTTATACGCAGAACCGCAAAGTACGGGGAACATTTTATTTGTTACAACGGATTTGCGGATAGCACCTTTGATTTCATCAACGGTAAGTTCTTCGCCTTCCAAATATTTCATCATTAATTCATCATCTGTTTCTGCAACAGCTTCAATCATAACTTGATGATATTTTTCGGCTTCTTCTTTCATATCATCCGGAATTTCCACAATTTCGATATCTTTGCCGAGATCATCACCATACACTTCTGCCTGCATAGTAATCAAATCAATAATACCTTTGAATTCCGTTTCAGCCCCTATAGGAAGCTGAATAGCAACAGCGTTAGCCTGCAACCGATCCTTCATCATTTCAATACAGTTCAGAAAATCTGCACCTGTTGTATCCATCTTATTAATGAAGGCAATACGGGGAACCTGATAATGTTCAGCCTGACGCCATACAGTTTCAGACTGCGGTTCTACACCGCCTTTTGCAGAGAAAACCGCAACCGAGCCATCAAGTACGCGCAGAGACCGTTCAACTTCTACAGTGAAGTCAACGTGCCCAGGGGTATCAATGATATTAATACGATATCCTTTCCAATGTGCCGTCGTCGCAGCAGACGTGATAGTAATACCACGTTCCTGTTCCTGGGCCATCCAGTCCATGGTAGCAGCGCCATCATGGACTTCACCGATTTTATGAACTCGACCGGTATAAAAAAGGATACGTTCGGTTGTCGTGGTTTTACCGGCATCTATGTGAGCCATAATGCCGATGTTTCTCGTTTTTTCCAAGGAAAATTCTCTTGCCACGATTTCTTCCACTCCTCAAATTTTAATATCTTCTTACCAGCGATAATGTGCGAAAGCCTTATTAGCTTCTGCCATCTTATGCGTATCTTCCTTTTTCTTAATAGCCGCACCCGTATTATTAAATGCATCCATTAATTCGGCAGCAAGTTTTTCCTTCATTGTACGTTCACCACGTTTACGGGCATATCCAACAGTCCAACGGATGCCCAAGGACAACCGGCGGTCAGCACGTACTTCAACAGGTACTTGATAATTGGCACCGCCAACGCGGCGAGCACGAACTTCCAATACAGGCATAACATTGTTCAATGCCTGTTCAAATACTTCTAAAGGATCTTTATTTGTCTTGGAACGGATAATATCAAAAGCATCATAAACAATCGTTTCTGCAACGCCTTTTTTCCCGTCCAGCATTACTTTATTAATGAAGCGCGTAACCAATTTGGAATGGTACACCGGATCCGGAAGTACATCACGCTTCGGCACTGGGCCTTTTCTTGGCATGTCTAATTCCTCCTTATATATGTAGGTTATCAATTACTTATTTGTTCTTACAGCGATTATTTTTTAGGCTTCTTAGCACCGTATTTAGAACGAGCCTGCTGACGATCTTGCACGCCAGCTGTATCCAATGCGCCGCGAACGATATGATAACGTACACCAGGAAGGTCTTTTACACGACCACCTCTGATTAATACAACACTATGTTCCTGCAAATTGTGGCCAATGCCAGGGATATACGCAGTTACTTCGATAGAATTGGTCAAACGGACACGAGCGACTTTACGCAAAGCAGAGTTAGGTTTTTTCGGTGTAGCGGTATACACACGAGTACAAACACCGCGCTTTTGCGGGCAGTTTTTCAAAGCCGGGGCTGTGGATTTGTGTTCCGAAGCTTGACGTCCTTTACGAACCAATTGGCTGATTGTTGGCATATGGGCACCTCCTCTCCAAACAATTAGATTTATAATGAATCATCAAAAGGCATTACCTATAAGATGAGACTACCAAAATTATTTCAACAAGCCAACAGCCGCTGCTTTGACTTTGATGCGGCATGCCACACCCAGGTCAGCCATGCTGTACGACTTATCTACGGGAATACCCGATTCTGAAGCAAATACCTCCAGCGGGGTAGTAACTTGTTCATCACTATCATTGGCGATAAACAGTTTCGTTATTTCGTCTCGTTTCATTGCTTTTAAGGTTTGCTTTGCACCTACTGTCTTGCGCAAACCTGCTAATACATCCAAGCTCACGGAAACTCTCTCCTAACATACTAATCATATACTAAATAAGACACAGATATGGTACTGTGACACTTAGTTATTTTATCATCACCCTATTTGTATGTCAATGTATTTTTCTGAAAAACTGCGTAAACAATACATTTTTTATTACACTATTCCGGGTGTTTCTTTTCATGCAGTATCCCCCTTGAAAGATTGTCTTTTTTATTCTTTCAAGGGGGATGTTTTCAATTTATTCAGATAGTCCCGTGTTGGATTCACCAAAAGTTTTTGGATCTAAAGGTTCTCCGCTTTCATCTTCATATGCTACAGCAGGAATCGTCTTAAGTACTTTAACCTTACGATATCGGCTCATTCCAGTACCTGCCGGAATCAACTTACCTATAATAACGTTTTCTTTTAATCCTAGCAGTGGATCTATTTTTCCTTTTATCGCCGCATCTGTAAGAACACGGGTCGTTTCTTGGAAAGAGGCTGCTGACAAAAATGAATCCGTAGCAAGTGCCGCTTTCGTAATACCTAAAAGTATATTTTTCCCGGAAGCCACATTGCCGCCTACCGCCTGAATACGATGATTCGAATCTTCAAATACATTTACGTCTACGTAATCTCCCGGGAGCAAGCCTGTATCACCAGGATTTTCCAACTTGATTTTACGAAGCATTTGGCGTACGATAACTTCGATATGTTTATCATTAATTTCAACACCTTGGGACTTATACACCTTTTGAACTTCATAAACAAGATACCGCTGTGTTGCTTCAACTCCAAGAATATGAAGAATGTCGTGGGGATTAATAGATCCCGCGGTAATACGGCTTCCCTTTTCAATGACATCTCCTTCATGCACAACAATATGCGCTCCATATGGAACAACGTATGATCGTTCCTCACCGTCTTCGGCTAAAACCCGCACGGTATGGATATCATGATGATCTTCTTTTTCCGTAATTTCAACTTTACCGGTAATTTCCGTTACAATAGCATTCCCCTTAGGTTTACGTGCTTCAAATAATTCTTCAACACGCGGCAGACCTTGTGTAATATCACCGGCCGATGCAACGCCGCCAGTATGGAATGTACGCATTGTCAACTGTGTGCCCGGTTCCCCGATAGACTGTGCAGCTATAATACCCACCGATTCTCCGACATTGACTTTACCGCCTGTACCTAAATCACGACCATAGCACTTTGCACATACACCGTATCGGGAACGGCAGGTAAGAACAGAGCGGATACGGACTATTTTATAATATTTTACAACTTCATCTGCTTTATCCTCTGTAATTTCCTGATTGAGAGGAACAATAACTTCACCCGTATCGGAATTAACCAATTCTTGTGCGGCTGTACGACCAACAATACGATCCTTTAATGATTCAATCACGCCATTACCTTCAACAATGGCGCCGACTTCAATTCCTCTAATATCATTATTGCGGACTTTTACTTCCTTTACATCACTGGCCAGAATTTTATCAATAGCATCTTCGGTCAGCGGTGTACCAGCTGGGCAAATTTCAAAACCATTCGCTTCTACTACAGCATCTTCAATCGTTTTGCCAAGCATATTGTCAATCATAGCCTGACGTAGTGCTTCCCGAATTTTTTCTTCCGGTTCGCCCAAAAATACGCTTTCAATAACATTAGTATGGTTCAAGTCATCATTAATGTCCATTTGGCTGCCACGCAATGACAACCGCGGGATATTATGTTCAACTATAATGTCCATATCATCAGTTGTCAGCAAATGTTCTTCAGGAAAAAGAACTTTTTCCGTTGCCGGATCTAACACGGGATGAACCAAGACACGTCCAATAAGCTTATCTTTCAACAGTGCTACGGCCGCTTTACAGGAACCGGCTAAACGAGCCCGTTCACGTACAAGATCAATCCCAAACACATCACAATCATCTTCACGAACAATAACATCCTGAGATACGTCGACAAGACGACGGGTCAAATACCCTGAGTCAGCCGTACGCAAAGCTGTATCTGCCAACCCTTTACGAGCCCCATGACTGGATGTAAAATAGTCCAACACAGATAAGCCTTCTCGGAAATTAGCCTTAATCGGCAAATCGATGATACGTCCAGAAGGATCCGCCATCAATCCACGCATACCCGCAACCTGACGAATCTGCTGCTTATTACCACGAGCGCCAGAATCTGCCATCATAAAAATGGAATTAAAAGGGTCCATATTATCCATCATAGCGTCCGTTACATCGTCTGTGGCTTTTTCCCATAAGGAAATTGTTTTACGATATCGTTCATCTTCAGTAATCAAACCGCGTTGAAACATCTTAGTAACATTAATAACTTGTTCTTCCGTGGCATCAAGAATCCCTTTCTTTTCACTTGGTACTTGAATATCGGAAATAGCAATGGACATTCCTGCCTGACGAGCATAATGATACCCCAAAGACTTAATGCGGTCCAATAATGCTGCTGTCTTAGTATTTCCCACCAAATGGAAACAAGCATCAACAAGCTTTCCAATTTGCTTTTTGTTCATCAAAACGCCAAGGCATTCAACATCAACATATGTTTTATCCTTTTTGAAAGCTGCTGCTGCTTCCTTATCTACCTTGTGGGAAGGCAGCGGCCGTATCGTAAGAAGATCTACTCCAAAACGTTCTTTCAGTGCAGTAAATCCATAATCGAGAATACGGCCTTCTTTATCTTGAATCTTTATCAAATGCATTGGATCAATCAAGCCGTTGGTATAAGCAAATATCGCATCCTGGGGATCGGTAAATACCATAATTTTATCCGTATGATACATCCGTAATTCTTCGTACAAAGCTTGATTATATAACAACTTTCCAGCTGTTGTTTCAATCAATCCCCGTCCGGGAATACGGACTTTAATCAACGCCTCTATGTCAAGAACATGCGCATCATAAGCCAGCATAACCTCATCATAGTTGGAAAAAATCTTCCCTTCTCCGTTAGCCCCTGGCTTAACCAATGTCAAATAATATGCACCAAGAACCATATCTTGGGTTGGTACAGCAACAGGCTTTCCATCTTTCGGCGCCAAAATATTATGTGCGGAAAGCATAAGTGTACGAGCTTCAGATTGTGCTTCTACAGATAAAGGCAAATGACAGGCCATCTGGTCTCCATCAAAATCGGCATTATAAGCTGTACAAACCAGAGGATGCAGTTTAATCGCCCGGCCTTCCCAAAGAATCGGTTCAAAAGCTTGAATACCCAAACGATGTAACGTAGGTGCGCGATTCAATAAGACAGGATGTTCTTTGATAACATCTTCTAAAACGTCCCACACTTCATTGCTTACACGTTCTACTTTCTTTTTTGCATTTTTTATATTAGTAGCAATGCCTTTTTCAACAAGTTTCTTCATGACAAAGGGCTTGAACAATTCCAAAGCCATTTCCTTTGGCAACCCACACTGATGCATTTTCAATTCCGGGCCGACAACGATAACGGAACGACCGGAGTAATCAACACGCTTACCGAGCAAGTTCTGACGAAAACGACCTTGTTTCCCCTTAAGCATATCGGAAAGAGATTTCAAAGGACGATTGCCAGGACCTGTAACAGGACGTCCCCGGCGGCCATTATCAATCAAGGAATCAACAGCTTCCTGCAACATACGTTTTTCATTGCGGACGATGATATCCGGCGCTCCCAGTTCAAGCAATCGGCTCAAACGGTTATTACGATTAATGACCCGGCGATACAAATCATTCAAATCAGAGGTTGCAAAACGACCGCCATCAAGCTGTACCATAGGACGAAGTTCCGGTGGAATAACCGGTACGACATCCATAATCATCCATTCTGGTTTATTACCGGAATGACGGAATGCTTCCACCACTTCTAAACGGCGGATAGCCCGTACGCGGCGCTGCCCGGAAGAATCCTTCAATTCGGCACGCAATTCGCTGTCCAGCTTATTCAGATCCAATTCTTGCAGTAACTCTTTAACCGCTTCAGCACCCATGCCAACACGGAATTTTTCACCATACATATCTAAATACTGACGATATTCTGTTTCCGTCAAAAGTTGTTTTTTTATAAGAGGTGTATCTCCTGGATCCAAAACAACATATGATGCAAAATATAAAACCTTTTCCAGTGAACGCGGAGAAATATCCAAAATCAATCCCATCCGGCTGGGAATGCCTTTAAAATACCAAATATGAGAAACAGGTGTAGCCAACTGAATATGGCCCATGCGTTCCCGACGAACTTTAGCCCGCGTGACTTCTACACCACAGCGATCACAAACAACGCCCTTATAACGAATACGTTTATATTTGCCGCAATGACATTCCCAGTCCTTCGTAGGTCCAAAAATACGTTCACAGAACAACCCGTCACGTTCCGGTTTCAATGTACGGTAATTGATTGTTTCCGGTTTTTTAACTTCTCCATGAGACCATTCAAGGATTTTTTCCGGCGAGGCCAACCCTATTCGCATAGAATCAAATTCATTCACATCTAGCACAAATACCGCTCCCTTCTATTCATGTACTGATTATTCATCACTATCATCTGTATCATCGGTATTTGTATATCCACCCAACTCACCGATCACATCATCTTCGCCACCGTTGTTTACATAATCATCCGGCACGGTATTTTTTTCAATCATAGGTGTTTCATCATCTACTGCGGTTTCGCCTTCCATAACTTGGCGAATTTCATCCGTTTGATCCTGTTCCGTTTCCACTTCATCTTCATCATCCAGTTCACGAACCACAACTTCTTCGCCATCTTCATTCAAAATCTGGACGTCAAGACCAATCGCCTGCAACTCCTTGAGCAATACCTTAAAGGATTCCGGAACACCCGGTTCTGGAATGTTTTCGCCTTTAACGATTTTTTCGTAAGCCTTAACACGGCCAACGACATCATCTGACTTAACCGTAAGCATTTCCTGCAATGTATACGCAGCACCATATGCTTCCAAAGCCCAAACTTCCATTTCCCCGAAACGCTGACCGCCAAACTGTGCCTTGCCACCCAAAGGCTGTTGTGTAACCAAGGAGTACGGTCCAGTAGAACGTGCATGGATTTTATCATCAACCAAATGATGCAGCTTCAGCATATATACATATCCCACCGTGACCCGACGATCCATGGGTTCTCCTGTTCGTCCGTCATAGAGAACCGTTTTACCGTCTTCCGGCAGTCCTGTCATTTTTAATGCTTCAAAAACATCTTCTGCATGTGCACCGTCAAATACAGGTGTTGCAATATGAATACCGGCATCATCAGGCTTCGGCATGCCATAGGAATCCACATCATACCCAGCTTCACGCAATTTACCTTCCAGTGTCGAATCCATACCTTTTATTTGCAAGCCCATTTCATGCATAGCCCAACCCAAGTGAGTTTCTAAAATCTGCCCGATATTCATACGCGAAGGAACACCCAGCGGATTAAGAACAATTTGTACCGGCGTACCATCCGGCAGGAACGGCATGTCCTCCTGACGCATTACACGAGAAACAACCCCCTTGTTACCATGACGGCCAGACATTTTATCGCCCTCATGAATTTTACGTTTTTGAGCAATATATACACGTACTAAGCGATTTACGCCTGGTGGGAGTTCATCATTATTTTCCCGAGAAAATACACGTACATCAACAATTTTCCCCGATTCTCCATGAGGTACACGCAGTGATGTATCACGAACTTCCCGTTCTTTATCGCCAAAAATAGCACGCAACAGTCGTTCTTCCGGGGTGAGTTCAGTTTCACCCTTCGGCGTAACTTTGCCAACCAAAACATCGCCTGGATATACATCAGCACCAATCATAATAATGCCATTTTCATCCAAATTTTTTGTGCTGTCTTCACTGACATTCGGAATCTCACGAGTTATTTCTTCAGAGCCCAATTTCGTATCACGGGCATCACATTCATATTCTTCAATATGAATGGAGGTATATAAATCTTTCTTCGGCAAATCTTCACTAAGAAGTACCGCATCTTCGTAATTGTACCCTTCCCACGGCATATATGCAACAAGAATATTATAGCCGAGAGCCAGTTCACCACCGTCTGTAGCCATACCATCAGCCAGTACTTGCCCTTCTATTACTTTTTCACCTTTATAAACCAGTGGCCGCTGGTTTATGCAAGTACTTTGGTTAGAACGCATAAATTTAATCAAACGATACGAATCTTCTGAGCCAGCTGCCGTTGTAACAACTATTTCATCACCGGTTACACGGCTGACAATGCCGGCATGTTTTGCTAAAATGCAGACACCCGAGTCACATGCGGCCTTATATTCCATTCCTGTACCGACGAGGGGTGCCTGTGTACGGAGCAGCGGTACTGCCTGCCGCTGCATGTTTGCCCCCATAAGGGCACGATTCGCATCATCATTTTCCAAAAATGGGATCATAGACGTCCCAACAGAAACCACTTCTTTTGGTGAAACATCCATAAAATCAACACGGTTGCGCTGAAACTCACGAGTATCTTCACCATGGCGGCAGGCAACTCGTTCATTTACAAAATGACCGTCTTCCGATAACGGTTCATTTGCCTGTGCAATAATATACTGTTCTTCTTCATCCGCAGTAATATAATGTACATCGTTAGTAACGATATGTGTTTCCTTATCTACCCGGCGATATGGGGCTTCAATAAAGCCAAACTCATTGACTTTACCAAAGCAGGCCAATGAAGAAATCAATCCAATATTCGGTCCTTCCGGCGTTTCCACTGGACACATGCGTCCATAATGAGAATGATGCACATCTCGAACCTCAAAACCAGCTCGTTCGCGGGACAAACCACCAGGCCCCAATGCACTAAGACGACGTTTGTGTGTTAATTCAGCCAACGGATTCGTTTGATCCATAAACTGCGATAACTGGCTGGAACCAAAAAACTCCTTAATAGAGGCTACAACAGGACGAATATTAATCAAAGCCTGTGGCGTAATAGCTTCCATATCTTGAATCGTCATACGTTCCTTGACAACGCGTTCCATTCGTGTCAGACCAATGCGGAACTGGTTCTGAAGCAATTCGCCTACACAACGCAGACGGCGGTTACCTAAATGGTCAATATCATCAACATTACCAAACCCATCCATAAGGTTGAGCAGATAATCAATATTAGCAATGATATCTTCTCTTGTAATCGTCCGGTGTTCATAGGGAAGATTACTATTATTGCAAATCATCTTATATGCAGAACCGTCTTGTTTTTCAACAAATAGTTCGACCAGACCTTCTCCGCTGAATACGCCGCTGTCTTCAATTCTCTTGATTTCAGCAGACCCGATTTCCGTATGCGCATCAATAATAACTTCACCCGTTTCAGCGTTAACGATAGGTTCATGTAAAACTTGTCCAAATAATCGGCGCTGCCATCCTAATTTTTTCCCAGCTTTATATCGGCCGACACGAGCCATATCATACCGTCGGGGATCAAAAAACAACCCTTCAAAAAGGTTACGTGCGCTTTCCACTGTCGGCGGTTCACCCGGTCGAAGTTTTTTATAAATCTCTACCAGTGCTTCATCCTGTGATTCTGTCGTATCTTTTTCAAATGTATTCTGCAATCGTTTGTCATCATAGAACAAATCCAAAATATCAGCATTGGAAGACCACCCCAATGCACGAATCAAAACAGTGGCAGGAATTTTACGATTGCGGTCAATACGCGCATAAACAATATTATTGGCATCTGTTTCCAATTCAATCCAGGCTCCGCGGTTAGGAATAACTGTTGAATTATACAAACGAATACCCATTGGGTCAATTTCACGGCCATAATATACACCGGGAGAACGTACGAGCTGACTAACAATAACACGTTCCGCCCCATTAATAATGAATGTACCTGTATCCGTAATCAGCGGGAAATCCCCCATAAACACTTCCTGATCTTTGATTTCACCTGTTTCATGGTTTACCAAACGAATCTGGACGCGAAGCGGAGCGGCATACGTCGTATCCCGTTCTTTACATTCACGAATATCATACTTGGGTTCACCCAATTTGAAATCTTCAAAGGATAAAGACAGATTTCCCGAGGCATCTTCGATCGGCGAAATATCTTTAAATATGTCCTTTAATCCTTTTTCCAGAAACCATTCATAGGATTTAATCTGTAAATCCAATAAATGCGGCATCTTCAAGACTTCGTTGATCTTTGCATATGTGTATCGAGTCCTTTTCCCTACTTGTACAGGTTTGAACATGCTTTTACTTCACCCCTTATAAAAAATGAAAGCTATTACTGGAAGGCAAAAAAGCAGTCCCATTAGGCGACAAAAAAGCAAGGCTCAACCTACTCACCGAACCTTGCTTAACTTTTTTGTTTAACGGAAGCTGCTCCTCCATGTATTTATATAATCATTAGCATTTGCAATTAGTTATTATAGCATACATTTTTTTTAAAGTCAACAAATATTTTTTATTAAAACAAAAGCGGTTGTCATTTTTCAAGCCAGCATACTCCTTCAACTCCCGTAATACCTAATCCTGAGGCTTCCGGCAATATAAGTTCGCTATGATTGTAAGAAACGCCGCCTCGGACCGGATCGGCTGCCAATAAATCTGCCGCATCCAAATCTGCCAATTGCATGCAGCGTTTGCCCGCCATTAACGAAGCCGCGGCCGTAATACCTACCTTACTCTCTAACATACATCCAGCCATGCAGGCCACACCCGCAGCCTTCGCCATAGCGGCCATATCCAGAGCATTGTGAAGCCCTCCTGCTTTCATTAATTTGATATTGATCATATCACAAGCCCGCATAGCCAATAGCCGCCATGTATCCTGTACTGTATATGCCGCTTCATCCGCCATAATATTTGTCACAACATGATCTGTGACAAACTTCAAGCCATCAAAATCATCAGCCCGGACTGGTTGTTCCACCAATTCAATACCCATTCCGTCATATTCCCATTCGCGTATAATCCGAACTGCCTCCTTTGGCTTCCACGCTTGATTAGCATCAAGACGCAGAGTAATATTCGGACCCACTGCTTCTCGCACTGCTTGAACCCGTTTTTTATCAAGCAAAATATCTTCGCCTACTTTAATCTTCAATGCGGTATATCCGCGATGTACTGCTTGTATAGCATCCTGCGCCATTTCTTCCGGTTTATTCAAGCTAATTGTCAAATCTGAAGTTAATGATGCGGTCCTGCCCCCGAATAGTCGGTATAAAGGGATTCCGTATTGTTTGCCAAATAAGTCATATACAGCTATATCCACAGCCGCTTTCGCCGAAGTGTTTCCCTGCATCGAAGTATCCAAAATATGCCAAATATCCTCCAGATCATCTATATCGCGACCAATAAGTGCAGGTGTCAACACATCATATATAGCACCCACCACTGATCCGTGCCCATCTCCCGTAATTTTATATGTCGGCGGCGCATTACCGAATCCGCTTTCACCGCTATCCGCAAGAATTTGCACAATGATATCTTCAGCGGCCTCCACCCGGCGCAACGCAGTAATAAATGGTTTTTTCAGCGGAATATGCACCATGCCTATCCGGATTTCTTTAATTTTCATACTGCCGCCCCAATCAATTCGTGTGCTGTACTCGAGCCAAAGTATATTTCTTCTTACCTTTACGCACAATAACAAAACGTCCGTTGGAATTCTTATGAGGCGTTACCACTTCATCAAGAGATGTTACTTTAATACCATTTATAGTAACTGCCCCATTCGTAATATCTTCACGAGCTTGCCGCTTAGAAGTATAAATGGTTGAATCAATCAGCCAGTTAACTACATTTTTTTCTTCCGGACCGACCATTACTGTCGGCATTTTTCCAAAAGCCTGTTCCAGTTCATGTTCCGTAAGATCAGCTATACTGCCTTGATACAATGCCATCGTGATATTTTGTGCTTCTCGCAGTGCTTCTTTGCCATGAACAAATGTAGTTACTTCTTCAGCCAAACGGCGCTGGGCAATCCTTTTTTCAGGTTCTGTATGGACAGTCCGTTCTAAATCATTAATTTCTTCTTGACTCAAAAAAGTGAAATATTTTAAGTATTTAATAACGTCGGCATCATCCTGATTCAGCCAAAATTGATAAAATTCAAAAGGTGAGGTCTTTTCCGGATCAAGCCAAATTGCCCCTCCCGCAGTTTTACCAAACTTCGTTCCGTCCGATTTCAGCATGAGAGGTATTGTCAAACAATAAGCTTGTGCTTCGGATCCATGTATTTTTCGGATCATGTCAATACCGGCTGTAATATTTCCCCACTGATCTGCTCCCCCGATCTGAAGCTGTATGTCATTATGTGCAAAAAGATGCTCAAAATCAATAGATTGCAGAATCTGATATGTAAATTCCGTAAAAGAAATCCCTGCGTCCAAACGGCTTGCTACTACTTCCTTAGCCAACATGACATTGACACTAAAAAGTTTGCCATAATCACGCAAAAAACCAAGTAAATCCAATCGGGACAACCAATCATAGTTATTAACAATCGTGATATTGGAATCTTCACCAAAAAGATGAATAAATTGTGCTTTTAATTTATCAGCATTAGCATGGATGGTTTCAATCGTTTGTAACTGTCGTTCTGTTTTACGTCCGCTGGGATCTCCGATGACGCCGGTACCGCCGCCAATGACGATGTAAGGATGGTGCCCTGCCAATTGAAACCGTTTCAACATCATAAAAGGAATTAAGTGGCCAATGTGCATACTATCTCCTGTAGGATCCACCCCACAATACAAAGAAATACTTTT
Source organism: Megasphaera sp. (assembly GCA_022649055.1). Taxonomy (GTDB): domain Bacteria; phylum Bacillota; class Negativicutes; order Veillonellales; family Megasphaeraceae; genus Megasphaera_A; species Megasphaera_A sueciensis. Next base: position 35,992 of record JALCNL010000006.1, on the reverse strand, counting down.
TTCCTCCGTCAACTTTCTTAATCCTTCTTCATCACTGACTTGGTTTACCGCTCCACGCCAAGTTAATTCATCAATAATATTCATAATCTCGGATTCTCCCCTTTTCATAACAGATATACATAATTGACTTCATTATATAAAATGCCTTGTTCCGCGTCAAATAGAATACATAAAATAAATAATAACAAAGTATTTTTTCCGCATATTATCAAAAAAATGTATTTAAAAAGCCTTTTGTATAATTGCCGTCATCATTCGTTCTTCCCATCGATAATTTCCGCTGTATATTCCTCTTGCCCGCATATCCTCCTCCGCAATAGCTTCGCCATTCATAATATACAAAAAGCCATTTCCTGTCCCCGGAAATATCATAATCGCAGATAAAAGGCCATATGCCTCCCCTGTATGTCCTACCAAATCAATGCACCTATCTGAAACGGGACGCGATGTGCCGTCACTTAGCATACGGTACACACCCAATCCATAAGTTTCCAATGTTCCTCCACAAGTATCGCCATTAGGACACTGCCGGTCATAGTACCATTGACAGCTGAACATTTCCTTCAACACTGCTTCTGTCACAATCTGTTTCCCTTGATATACACCGTTATGCAAATACATATCCAATAAATTTGTCAATTCCTGCGCTGAAATACGCAGCCCGCCCTGCGGTGAAAATATAGTTCCGTTTGTTCCCGGCACATACCCAGCTACATTGTAAAAATCATCATTTTGCCGTTGATCCGGATTGCATATACGCACGATGTGTCGCGGCTGAACAATCCCTCTATAATCATCAATTTGAGGATACCACGGACCATTCTCATCCCATCTGCCCGCTTTTTGTTTTTGATATACAGTTCCCAGTCTCTTCATATCTTCCGTATCAAAATCACTAATATTGTAACTACCGGAAATATTCAATTCTTTTAAAATATGTGTGCGTTGATACATATCAAAACGTACTCCTGTAACTACCTCGATAATAGTCCCTAAAAGGCCATAATTAAGATTACAGTAATGAAAATACGTTCCGGGCCCACCGATAGCAGAAAAGTGTTCTCCTCCGCGATAATATAATCCTTCTGGCATAAAAAGCTCAATAATATCTTCGTCTGGAGAAATAGCATATATGCTTCCATCACATAAAGATGAAATATGTGATAAAAGCATGCGAATCGTAATCGGTTGTTCCGGATATCGGGGATGCCGCAGAGTAAAACCAAGATACTTGCATATGTCCTCCTCCAAAGAAAGTTTTCCTGCTTCTGCCAATTGTAATATCGTCAAGGCCGTAAATTGTTTGGAAACAGAAGCCACACGAAAACGTGAATCTTTCGTAACCGGCAAATCAAATTGCGGCTGTACGCCGTTAATGTACCGCCGCCCTAAAAATTTTTCATATACTTGCTCTCCATTTTTATAAATAACGACAGCTAATCCGGGAACACCTAAACCCGTGTCGCCGATAAGTGATTCCAAGTCCCGATCCAGCCCACGTATTTGTTTCCTTGTCAATATTTTTCTTTCATTCATTTGTCCATATCCTTTAAAATATTCCATGCCGTTTGTGCCAAAATCTTATATCCGGCTATATTCGGGTGAATTCCGTCCACATATACTTGCATATCTTTCTCATCTGCGGTCTGCAAAGCTTCATAAAAATCAACATAAGGAATATCTTCTCTTTCACTCTTGGTAATAATCCACTGCCGGTACATAGCCAATATTTCATTGTGCCGTTTTACATCATCAACCTTCTGCCAACCAAAAAGACTGCTTTCTATTTTGGTGAGCGGAGGAATCCCCAAAACGGTCTCCACGTAGGCCATCCGGGCACCCATAATCATTGCTAAAAGATTTTCTTCGGTCTCACGAAGCGCAACATCTAATAAAACATCATTAGAGCCGCCCATAATAAAAATCAAATCCGGCATCATTACTATATTCCGAGAAAAACGCCGCCGCATTTCTGCAGTTGTTTCACCACAGATACCCTTATTAATAATATGCCAGCCAGACCATTTCCGCAACAGGGAAATCCATGCATAATGAGACGGGACACCATATCCATAAGTAAGGCTATCTCCCACACATACCACTCTCATATTATCCTCCCTATGGTTCTCTTACATCATAATCATTTCTTCTATATTTGTAAAATAAAAACAAGTCGTAGATATACTATATATAAAAAGCAGACACCTGTCTGACATAGCCAGCCGAATGTCTGCATAAAACATGTTTTTCATTTTGCCTTACGGCGCAGATGAATTGTGAATCCGCCAATTTCTTTTTCAAGAAAGGCAACTTTGATATTTCCTTTATTATCTTTAAAGCAAAAATCCGGGTTAAACAGTACGCCCTGCCGCTTATAATAAGCGATAGCCCGATCTATATCACGCGTATCGATGCAAATATGTCCTTTAGAGCCAGGCATAGGATGATCACAAATTTCCGCTACAGGGCCGGCAAAAAAGTTGTCGTCACCAGTAATTTTATCCTGTAGCATCAATTCACAAAGATCATCGGCAATGCCTTCTGCTTCCTTGCGATTCTGTGCATGAAGTCCCACATGTCCCAATTCAAATCCGAGAAGATGTTTGAATGCCTTTTGGCAAGTTGCCGCAATACCATCCCAATTTTTGTTCTTTATCATATCAGACGGCGTCATAAAACTGCCGCCAACGGCTGCTACATTGGGAAGATCAAGATAGTCATTCATATTATCAAAGTTGACGCCACCGGTAGGCATAAATTTAATATTTGCAAAGGGCCCCGACAAAGCCTTTAACGTCGTAATGCCGCCATACGCTGCGGCTGGAAAAAATTTACAAACTTCAAGCCCAAAAGCTGACGCTGCTTCCATATCTGCCGGTGAAACCGTACCCGGGAGAATATCAATATGATTCGTAACGCACCATTCCGTTACTGCCGGATTAAAGGCAGGTGTCACGATAAATTGTGCGCCTGCCTCTACCGCTTCTTTAGCCTGCTGCACCGTATGTACCGTACCAGCCCCGACAATAATTCCCTGCACTTGCTGCGCCATAGCCCGAATACTGTCAAGACAGGCCGCCGTACGAAAGGTAATTTCAGCAACCGGTATGCCGCCCTTTACAAGAGCATTACCAAAATCCACGGCATCGGCCGCATCATCCAGCACAATAAGAGGTACAAGACCAATATCAAAAATCGTTTTCATGTTTTCGCTAATCATAAAAACCTCCTGATTACAATTGTTGTTCCATAAATTCTTTCAATGCCTGCGGATATGGCAATCCTTCATTATCACCGCGGCTCATAACCTGAATAGCCCCTACTGCATTTCCGCGGCGCACAGCTTCCTGTAATGATAAATTTTCCATCAGTGCCGTAATAATACCTGCTGCAAATCCATCTCCAGCCCCTACTGTATCAATGACTTTTTCTACTTTAAAACCAGGAACCATAAATTCATTTTCTCTATCAGACACAAGTGCACCTTCTGACCCGCATTTTGTAACAACAATCTTAGCCCCATTTTTGTGGTAAAATGCATTAATTTTATGGGGATCATCACTGCCCATCAGGATTTTTCCTTCAGCAACTCCCGGCAAAACCATATCTGCTTTAGCTGCCAATTCATTAATAGTACGGATCATTATTTCTTTCGATGGCCACAGCGCAGGACGCAAATTAGGGTCAAAGCTGATAAACAGCCCTGCCTTACGAGCCTTATCAAACATTAGATTGACAGCCGCACGTGTATTATCAGAAAGGGCCGGCAAAATACCCGTTAAATGAATGTGCGAGTAATTTTCAAAATCTACATTTTCCACATCCTTTGTAGAAAACGTAGAAGCTGCCGATCCAGCACGAAAATAAAAAATATCCGGATCGCCCTTACTAACACGACCTTTTAGCATAAAACCAGTTTTCCTTGTATCGCTCCATGCTACAAATTCATTCCCAATTTTATTATCATTTAAAACATGGATAATCCGTTTGCCAAAAGGATCATTTCCAAGTTTAGTCATATAAGTAACACGATGTCCTAGTCTGGAAACTCCTACGGCAACGTTAAATTCTGCTCCTGCTACAGCCAAATCGTATCCACTAACATTATCCAAAGAACCTTCACTCTGGGCAATGAGCAATCCCATTGGTTCTCCGGCAAGAATCAGCCCTGATTTCATAAGTGTATCATCCTTTCTTCTGATGTACAAGTTAGGTTCTCCGACTGGCACTCCTTCCTAACTTGTACATCATTATACTCTTTTTACGGTTGTTTGCCTATATATGCCAGAATTCCTCCATCAACATATAGTATCTGTCCATTTACAAAATTCGAAGCCTCAGACGCTAAGAAAATAGCAGGGCCTTCTAAATCAGCCGTAACCCCCCAACGTCCCGCCGGAGTTTTAGATACTATAAAACTGTCAAAAGGATGCCTCGACCCATCCGCTTGTTTTTCTCGCAGAGGAGCCGTCTGCGGTGTCGCAATATAGCCAGGCCCTAATCCATTGCACTGAATGTTCTGACCACCAAATTCAGAACAAATATTACGTGTCAACATTTTCAATCCACCCTTGGCTGCCGCATATGCTGAAACAGTCTCACGCCCCAATTCACTCATCATTGAGCAAATATTGATAATCTTACCATGTCTTTTTTGAATCATATCAGGAATAACGGCCTTAGCTACAATATAGGGCGCTACCAAATCTATATCAACAACATTCCGAAATTCTTCTACCGTCATATCACACATAGGAATACGTTTAATAATACCAGCATTATTGACCAATATATCAATAGAGCCCAATGTATTTTTAATTTCGGTGATAAGTTCTGCAACGCAGTCTTCATCAGTAACATCTGCAATGTAGCCGTGAGCTTCAATACCTGCTTTCTTATACTCTTCCATTGCTTGATTCAAGTGTACTTGGCTGCGGCAATTAAAGGCAATTTTCGCACCAGCTTTAGCATATGCGCTAGCAATAGCAAAACCAATACCATAGGAACCTCCGGTTATCAATGCCACTTTTCCCTTTAAGGAAAACTGGTTTAAATAGTTCATAAAAAGCACCTCCTTCACACTAGTTAAAAACAAAATCAAATCTTTTCACCAGCAGACTTGTTACCACCCGTCATACCACCAAACTTCTTACACCAAAAAGCAGTAATAATCGGAACAACAATAGAAGTTACCACTACGCTGGTAGCAACAAGCGCTGTAGCTGCTGGAACAATCGGTTGAAATTCAGGAATCATCTGACCCACAATAAGCGGATTCGTAACAGCTGCTCCAGCAGTACTGGAAGCGGCCAACCCTGCACCACCATGACCGCCGCCGACAAAAATATCTGCAAGAATAAGTGGCACACCGGTTACAACAATAACACCAAGTCCCAAAAGTATTCCTAACAAGCCTGTTTGTCCGAGAACGGCTAAATTGATTGTATTACCAAGTGCAAATGCAAAGAAGGGTATCATAATAGTGCCCGCCGGACTAAATAAATCTCTCAGTTCAGGATCAAGATTACCAAGTGCAAACCCAATAATAAAAGGAAGTACAGCCCCAATAAATAAATGAGGTTCAAAATAAGCTGCACCGGTACTCCCCAAAATCATCATTGTGACAAGTGGTCCAGATTCAATAGAAGTTAAAACGAAAGCACCTGCTTCTTCTTTCGTGCCATATTGCTGCATAAGGGAAGCATATAAACCCCCATTAGTCATATCCATAGAAGTAACGATAGCAAGTGTTGACAGTCCAGCAAAAAATCCTGTTTGTATCATACCTTTCGGCATAAACATCACGCAAATAAAGCCCACAATCCATGCTACAATAATTTTTGTTATAACAATCGTACCTGACTTACGTAAAACTGTACCAGCAGATTTATAGTTAATACTGGCTCCCATGCAGAAAAACCAAACTGACAAAATAGGAACGGTTCCAGTAATTAAACCATTAGTAAAGGATCCGAAATACTTCCCGGCCCAGGGAGTAAAAGTATGGCAAAGTGCACCCAGCAATAATGGGACAAGCATTAAACCGCCAGGAACTTTTTTTACGCCTTGTAAAATCTTCATAATAATGACCTCCATAAGTTAATGATAATATAAGGTTGATTATTTCATATCTTCAATTTTAATGTGGTCCATATCATCGAATTCTTTATTTTCGCCTCCCATGGCCCAAATAAAAATATAATTGTGAGTACCACAACCGCAATGAATACTCCACGATGGATTGATAACAGCTTGTTCATTATGCATAACAATATGTCGTGTTTCTTGTCCTTGACCCATAATATGGAAGACAGCCTGATCTTTTGGAATTTCAAAATAAAAATAAATTTCCATACGGCGTTCATGGGTATGACAAGGCATAGAGTTCCAAACACTACCCGGTTTTAATGACGTCATACCCATGCATAGTTGACACGTTTCAACTACATCCGGATGAATAAATTGATTAATAACCCTGTCATTGGCTAACTCTGGAGACCCACAGGGACGTTTATTGGCATCTTTAATAGAAATAAATTGCGTTTTACAAGATTTATGAGCCGGTGCAGATACCATATAAAATTTTGCTGGTTTTGTCGGATTTTCAGAACAAAAAGTAACTTTCTTAGTACCCATAGCAATATAAATACAATCTTGATATCCCATTGTATATGTCACGCCATCGGCAACAATTTTTCCTTCATCACCCACGTTAAAAATTCCAATTTCTCGACGTTCCAAAAAATAATGCGTACCAAAATTCTTCCAACAATCAATTCCTTTATCTAAAGGAACAACTTCCTTAACGGGCATACACCCCACTGTCACCATGCGATCTACGTGTGAATACGTAGCAATTACTTCATCCGGTTTGAAGATCGTTTCTACAAGAAACTCGCGGCGAATTTCCTCAGTTGTATATTTTTTAAAATCTTCCGGGCCTGTTGAATAACGAATATCCATAAAACACTCCTCCTTTAAAATAGTATAAATCGTAATAATAGCTTTAAAATAAATTAACGTAAGGATATATTTTCCAATACGTTTCTATTAACTAAATAGGTAGGAATCTTACCAAGCAAAACCTCGCAAGCTCCCATTGCTACTTTATGTTTGAGCTCTTTTTCCGATTCCTCAGAATACCAAGAAAAATGCGGTGTCAATACAACATTATCCATAGCTGCTAGCGGATTTCCTTGATTAATTGGTTCCTGTTCCAATACATCAATCGCTGCAGCGGCTATCTTTTTTTGTTGCAAGGCGTGTACTAAAGCGACCTCCTCGACAACAGCCCCCCGTGAGGTATTAATAAATATCGCTGTCTCTTTCATAGCAGTAAAAGTCTCCTCATTAAATAAATGGAAAGTTTCCTCCGTAAGCGGTGTATGGACAGAAATAATATCAGCTTCACGAAGTAACCAAAAAAACGGAACAGAAGTGACTCCCATATTAGTCATGTCCCCGGCATCAAAATACGGATCATAGGCCATAATTTTCAAACCAAAAGGCTGCATTTTACGTGCTACCTCACGTCCTATTTTGCCAAACCCCACAATACCTAATTTACATCCGCGAAACCTATGCAAAGGTCTTGCAACGGTATAATCCCAGATCCCACTTCGGATGCAGGTATTCAAATAAGCAATCTTACGCCAGCAAGTCATTATAAGTGCAATAGCGTGATTCGATACTTCATCTATACAATAATCCGGAACATTAACAACACAAATACCATGTGCCGAAGCTGCTTCAATATCAATCGAATCTATCCCCACACCATAACGGCAAATAACTTTCAACCGTGTTAACTTTTCCATTACTTCGTTCGTAATAATAGTATACTGATTAAGTAGTGCATCCGCATCTCGACAATTAGCAATTACCTCTTCTGCTGTATGGCTTTGTGTCGGTATAAATTGTGCATTAATTTTTTGTATTTCGCTTCTCTCAATATCCAATGAAGGATAATCATAATCGGTAACATAAATTTTCATTCTCGTTACTTCCTTTCTACCCGATTAAAACTCCATGTCTGATTTTTCATTACAGTTTTCGAAACGAATTTTCATCATATGTATGTTATTAATTTATATGATGAATTTTGATAATATCATAGCATAATATATAATTTATTTCAATTTATATTTTATAATATGTGTTTTTTATATAATTTATATGATGAATTGTATTTTTTTATATGATATAATGTATGTGATACATGAAAATTAAACAAGCTAACCATTACCTAGGAGGTTCCTATTATGAATACAGGCAAAAAAAGTATTTCTATGTCCGAACAAGCCGCAAAACAAATTATAGAATTTATTACATCAAATCAAATGCTGCCTGGTGATCGTATGCCTACAGAAACAGATTTAATGGAACGCTTAGAAGTAAGTCGCTCAACCATTCGTGAAGCTATAAAAATATTAAGTGCCCGGAATATTCTGGAAATTCGGCAAGGTTCTGGTGCTTCTATTTCTCCAAAAAGAGGTATTCCTGATGACCCTCTAGGTCTAACCTTTATCTATGATGATGACCGTTTAGCAATTGATCTTCTTGACGTACGCACTATGCTAGAACCTCGAACCGCTATGCTGGCCGCTATGAATGCTACAGCAATACAATGCGAAAACCTAAAACGACAATGTAAGATTGTAGAAAATCTTATTTCACAAAAACAGCCCTATGAAGAAGAAGATATTCAACTGCACAAGTTAATCAGCGAAGCCAGCGGCAATAAAATTCTTATTAATTTATCCTATATTCTCCATATGTCCGTTAAAAAAACAATTATTGCTACTTCTGATGCTCTTCGTGACAGCAATACTTTCATTTACCATCGAAAAACGATAGATGCTATCATTAACAAAGATCCTGTGAGTGCCTATAATTCAATGATGGTTCACGTCTGTGGTTTACGAGAATTTATTGCTGGAAAAATATCTGAAAAAAAATAAAAACACTGTGGTTTCAAAAAAATTTAAAACCACAGTGTTTTTAATTAATACACACTTATTGTACTTCCTGAAGCTCCTGTACAGCTAGTTCCGTTGAAAGCCATGCGCTTCCCAAATTATACCCCATCTCTTCCAAATTTAACTGACAAGCAAAAACATGAGGAATTGCCGAAACATAAATATGTGTATCATACATATAACGCAATACTGTTTCTACATCACTATCACACAAAATACGGCCGTGATCAATAAGTACCATTCGATTGGCATAAGGAAGTGCCGCTTCCAAGGTATGTTCTACAATCACAACCGTATGACCATACCGTGTATTGAGCGTATGAATCAGTTTATAGAAAGCATTTGTTCCTTCCGGATCCAATGCTGAAGTCGGTTCATCAAATACTAAAATATCTGGATTAGTAACTAAAACACCCGCAATCACCAAACGCTGCCGCTGACCGCCGGAAAGCTTGCTCAATTCTCGCGTACGATATTCTGTAAGACCTACTTTATCCAGCGCAGAGGTAATCGCTTCTTTGATTATTTTCGGATTTACTCCTTGATTTTCCAAGCTAAATGCAATTTCTTCCTCTACGGTCATAGCTACCAACTGGCTATCATAATCATCGAGCATCATGCCTACATGACATGCTAAATCAGAAATCGTCGTCTGCGTTGTTGCCTTGCCATCTACATATACCATGCCTTTCATAACTCCGCCAAAGTAATGAGGAATCGCTCCCGTCAACGTCATACATAAAGAACTTTTACCACTGCCGCTTTCTCCGGCAATAACCAAAAAATCACCTTCATGGATATTAAGATTGATATCATTCAAAACAGGTATCTTCTGCTTATTATATATATAAGATACATGTTCAAGCGAAATGAGTTCTTCCTGTACCGGTTTTAAATCAAATTGGCTATGATCAGAAATGACCATCTGTTCTTCTAAGGAATCCAAAACTCCGCGGGATACAAAAAGCCGCAAAGCCGGATAATACATAACCGGCGTAACAATTCCATTAAGCAGACCAATAACACCTACCAGAGGAAGCATTCCGGCGGTATATACAACCATGGGTAAATCCATGACAAATTTCAAAATGGTAACAAATACGCCTCCACTAAGACAGGTTGAAATAATTCCCGTTATCACAGGCAACAGAGAATGTCCCCTGAAACGAAGAAACGAAAAATGATGAACTATAAAAGCACAGGATAACGCTCCAATAGGTTCACTGATAAGATTCCCATAGGGGAATCCCGATTTAGAGGTGAGAACATTAACAAGCGCAGCTACCAGGCCGATTCCCAACGCCTGCCTATATGTAGGCTTGGTCAGGCAAATTGCTACGCAATACGTAGCAATCGTCCAGTTAGGAGTAATCCCTGCCACACTTGGGGAGACAAGGTGGAGAATGGTGCCGATTGCCAACATCAATGTACTAATTGTAATCCAACGAAATTGCCCACCCTGCCTATGATGAAATTCCAATTTAGAAATATCATGTATTTGTATCATCTGCCGACTCCTTATACGATACCATGAATACGCAAATATATAACAACGGCACTGATAAGTATCATACCCCCGATCAGGCCATAATCCATCGCGTTTGGTTGTACATTACTCATAAAACTATGACGCTGCTGACTGCCAAAACCGCGCAATTCTAAACTGAGAGCCATTGTTTCTGACCGACTTAACGATTTTAACATAAGCGGCTGGATAACACTCATATAATTAATCATGCGTTTAAACACATTTCCCTTTACGGAAAGTCCCCTGCAAGCTTGTGCTTCTTGCACAGCTTTACTTTCAGCAATAAAATCGGGAACAAAACGGAGTGCTGCTGTAAACATGAACGCATATTCATAAGGAATCTTAATTTGTGTAACCATCGCCGCTGTCAAATCTTGTAACCGCGTTGTGGTCAAAAGTATAATAAAAACAACAGTCATCGCCATCATACGCAGCCCCGTAACATAAGCCGATTCTACGGAACCGCCGCCTAAAAGCTGGACAAACCCAAGAAAAACAGCAAAAACAGCAAGACTGCCTACGGCTTTGCTGTTACGCTGTAAATTACCGCAAACCGCGAGTATCAATAACTCTGCCGCAACCAAAATAATCAGCGGTATTGTAGTATGCATGACAAGCGCCCAAAAAGAAAATGCAAACGTCGCAATTAATTTTGTTACAGGTACCATGTTTTTAATCATCATGCATTTCCTCCTAATCTTTTTATCATTTCATCTTGAAATTCAGCCATGGATTTGCAATATTTCATTCCCGCAACAGCCATCGATAAGGTAACAGACTGCGGCCTAGTCAATCCTAAATCCATTAATTCATCGCATTCGGTAAATAATTTTTGAGGGGTCCCATCAAAATATTTTGTTTGATGCCCCATAACAATAACACGTTTACAATATTGCGCCAAAATATCCATATCGTGTGTAATAAGCAATATCGTCAATCCGGCGTCATTAAGTTTTGTAAGCAGCATCATAAGTTTTTCCTTTTCCGCACTATCCTGACCGCTGGTTGGTTCATCAAGAATCAGATATTGCGTATGCATAGCTAATGCTGAAGCGATTGCCACTCTTTGTTTTTCCCCACGGTTCAAATTCGGCGGATATGCGTATGCCAGTTTCTGCAGCCCGGCTGCCTCCATAGCCTCTGCAACGGCTTCTCCGGTCTCCTTTTTTGTCATCCCTAATTGCTGTGGACCGTAGGCAATTTCCTGTGCTACGGTAGGACGAAACATTTGCCGTTCCGGGCGTTGGAACACATAGCCAATAAACCGGCTGCGTATAGAAGCATCCTGCTTAATAATACTTTTCCCATCTTTAAGAATATCTCCCTGCACAGGTTTTTCTAATCCCATCAGCAACCGCGTAACCGTTGTTTTTCCACAGCCGTTACGTCCGCCCAGGCCGATAAATTCGCCTTCACCGATAGTTAAATTTACCTCTTTTAATATAGGAACACCATTACCATAATCGAAATTAACATTTTTCATTTCTAACATGCTATTCTACCTCCATTCGGGCAACACTGCTTTAAACTATTTATAGCGGTATCCAAATCAAGCCATGCTATATCTCCGACATTGCACCCTGCTTTCTCAAGCGTCATTTGACAAGCAAACACTTGTGGAACCGCCGTTGCGTATATATTGTTTTCATACATAAAACGCAGCGTTGTCACTACGTCCCCATCGCAAGCAATACGTCCCTTCTGTATAAGAATCAGGCGGTTCGCATACGGCAAAACAGCCTCCAATGTATGTTCTACCACAATTATAGTATGTTTGTAATTAACATTTAAATCGTGCAATAATTGATAAAAATCCCGTGTTCCTTCCGGATCAAGTGCAGATGTCGGCTGATCAAACACCAAAATATCCGGATTGGTAGCTAAAACTCCCGCAATAACCAAACGTTGTCTTTGTCCTCCCGAAAGTTTACTGATTTCACGTTTTCGATACGCTGTAAGTTTGACCTTTGTTAACGCATGTTCGATTGCTTCTTCTATCTTGTTCGGAGCAATCCCCTGGTTCTGCAAGCTAAATGCGATTTCTTCTTCTACCGTCATTGCTACCAACTGACTATCATAATCATCCAACATCATGCCTACATGACAAACAAGATCAGCAATACTAACTTGCGTTGTCGCTTTGTTATCTACAAAGACCATTCCTTTCATAACGCCTCCATAGTAATGTGGAATGGCTCCAGACATCGCCATGCACAAAGCACTTTTGCCGCTTCCGCTTTCACCTGTAATGACAAGGAAATCCCCTTGATGGATAGAAAGACTAATATTATCCAATGCCGGTTTACTCTTTTTATTATAGGTATAAGATAAATGTTCCATAGAAATAAGTCCTTCACGCAATGGACTTAACTTAAATCGGCTATGATCGGATACTTCCATTTCTTCTGATTTGACGTCAATGATTCCTCTCATGGCAAACAATTTTTCTGCCGGATAATACAATACCGGGGTTGTCACTCCGTTGATAAGGCCTATAATGCATACTGCCGGGAGCATCACATTAAAAAAAACTGAATCTGGAATATTCAACGCTAATTTAAAAGTTGTTAAAAATATGGTTCCGGAAATGATGGTACAAATCAATCCCGTAAAAGCGGGAAGAACCGTATGCCCTTTACACTTAATGATATCCAAATGTTTTACTGCAAAACAACAAAGCAACGCCGCAACCGGCTCACTAATGAAATCCCCGTAGGGAAATGCCGCCTTGGACGTAAGAACTCCAACGAAAGCATATACCATGCCAATACCGAAGGATTGCTTATATGTAGGCTTAGTCAGATGAATCGCGATACAATACATCGCAATCGCCCAATTAGGAGTAAACCCAGCCACACTCGGAGATACCAGACGAAGAATAGTCGCTATCGCTAAAAGCAATGTACTCACCGTAATCCATCTATATTGACCACCTTGTCTGTGATGAAATTCTAATATTGAAATATCCGCAATATGTTCCATTATCTCAGCCTCCTATTTATACAAAAAAAGCCTTTCATCCTTTGCTTATTAAGCAAGGGACGAAAGGCTTATAATTCTTCCGCGGTGCCACCCCAATTGACTATGATTAGTCCGGCTTTACATGTACGGCCTAAGCGATACACGTTTCTTTGATAGCGGTGGAAATACACCGTCGTGCCCTACTTGTTCCCGTTCAGGCCGCATCTCCCGAATCCATTCCATTCATTGACCTGTACCGAACTCTCACTGTCATCGGCTCGCTGCAACTGTCGTTTTGTATGTACTCGTTTCGTTCATCGATTTATTTTAAGTTACTTGTAATTATACCTGATTTTTAACGTATGTCAATAGTTTTAACTGGAAAACCTACGGAGCTCTCTCACCTTAGTTTTAAATATCTATGACTTTTTCCACATCACCGCTGATCTTATGCGGCAGTATAAGAGAAAGAAAAACACAAACAATAACCGGAACAATCCACCCTTGCCCGCTTGTACCCAAAGGCAGCATGGATATAAAAGATTGTGCCCACGCAAGGTGAGCAAATTGATTCAATATATCAATTACCGCAATACCTGCTGCTACGGTTATGGTTAATCTCATACCTATACGAGACAATAGTACAAATTTATTGACAATAATCAATACCACAACAGAAATAGCAATAGGATACAAGAACAACAGCATCGGCAGGGACACTTTAATAATTTGGTTCAGTCCCAAGTTTGCCACTGCCAAGCTTACCAAAGAACATATAGTAACATACTGTTTATATGATATAATGGGAAATTCCTGAGAAAAAAATTCTGCAACAGATGTAATAAGTCCAACGGAGGTCGTAAAACAAGTAATAACTACCATAACCGCCAAAAACCATACACCTATGCTGCCAAACAGCTCATACGAAGCCTGCGTCAATACATATGCACCAATATTGACCGCCGGATCATGGTACACTGCTGCTGGAATAGGAAAATGATTTCCTAAGAACCCCAGTCCCATATATAAAACCGACATAAGCACTGCCACGGATATACCGGCAGACCACACGCTGGTATAATATTCTTTCATTGAATTAAAACCCAATTGCTTCAACGTATTCAACGCAATAATACAAAAAGCAAAAGATGCCAGTGTATCTACTGTATTGTACCCTTCGATAAAACCACTGCCAAAAGCTGCTTCGGCGTATTTACCGATGGGAATCGCCAATTCCGGCGTCGTAAAAACGGTCAGCCCCAAAGTAAAAAGCAGAATAATCATAATTGCAAAAATCGGGGTTAACACCTTACCGACGCGCGATAATAATTTAGAGGGTGTAATAGCCAGCCACCACGCCAATCCAAAATACAGAATAGTATAAGCAGCCAGTTGCCAAGTTCCATTACCTACAATAGGGAGAATGCCAACGGAAAATGATGTCGCTGCTGTACGAGGTATCGCCATTAACGGCCCAATAGATAAATAAATAAGAGAAAGTATAAGTAAAGAAAATAACGGTGAAATTTTACGATTCATTTCCGCACGGAAACCACCGGGATTAAAAGTTCCCACAATAAGTGCAATAACAGGCATGCCAACTCCGGTTACAATAAAACCAATAATGGCCGGCATAAACTGATTCCCCGCTTGAAAGCCGAGGGACGGGGGAAATATAAGATTTCCGGCACCAAAGAAAATGCCGAATAATAATAATCCAATCTGCATACCTTTTTTTAACATATAGCGAAGCTCCTTTCAAGAGCATCCGCAGTCTTCCATACTTACGTATTGTACCTGTAAACAGTAACCATGTCAAAAAATTTTTTTTCTTGACAATTTATTTTTTCATGATATACTCGTTTATAAGACAACTACAGATGCTTTTATCCAGAGAGGCGGAGGGACTGGCCCTATGAAGCCCGGCAACCGATAACACGGTGCCAATTCCTGCGGAAGAAATTCCGAGAGATAAAGATACGTTTTACATGCCTCTTTCTCTTTTGGGAAAGAGGTTATTTTTATGGAAAAAGCTCGGTGTCAAATCTATCCCCCTAGGAGGAATCATGCATGAAACAATTTAAAAAACTCACTTTTCTAGCTGCTACAACTCTTTTGTCACTAGCGCTCCTTGCCAGTGGCTGCGGCAGCAGCACTCCCGAGAACAACAAAGACGGTTCCAAAAATGTCACCATCACCGTCGGTGCTACACCGGTACCTCACAGTGAAATTCTCAACGAAATCAAACCATTACTTGCAAAAGAAGGAGTAAATCTAAAAATCGTTGAATTCACGGACTATGTAAAACCCAACTTGGCTCTTGCCGACAAAGAACTAGATGCTAACTTTTTTCAACATAAACCATACTTGGACAAATTCGATGCCGAACATGGTCTAAAACTTCAAGAAGCCTGCAAAGTTCATTTGGAACCGATGGGTGTATATTCAAAGAAAATCACGGATTTAAAGAACCTTCCCGACAATGCCAAAGTAGCGATTCCAAATGATCCAACCAATGGCGGCCGGGCATTGCTCATACTTCAATCAGCCGGTCTTATTACGTTAAAAGACAAAGATAACATTACTTCAACAGTACAAGATATTACAAATAATCCAAAACAACTTCAGTTTGTTGAGCTAGACGCTGCACAAATTCCCCGTTCCTTAAGTGATGTAGATATTGCCGTCATTAATACAAACTTCGCTATGGAAGCAAATCTTAATCCTTTAAAAGATGCATTATATCTGGAATCAAAAGATTCTCCATATGCCAACATTCTCGTGGTCCGTGAAGGAGACATCAATCGTCCCGAAATTCAAAAACTGATAAAGGCATTGCAATCACCGGAAGTCAAAAAATTCATCGAAGAAAAATATAAGGGAGCTATTCTTCCCAGTTTCTGATAATGCTATGCTATCTATTTTATAAAATGATAAGATTCCTGTCTGTCCTGAATAAAAATAAAAGCCGTTCATTAGTTTGTATATAATGAACGGCTTTTATTTTTATTTCTTTAATATATCTTTTTCCGCTTTTTCTGTCAATACATATCCGTAAGCTTTTGTTTTAGTGTCTTCTTTTTCAAGGTATACGCCTTGAATTTCCGAAGCAAAGCCTGGAAGAATATTGATACTTTCTTCCAGTGTTTGAAAATACTGCACAGCAGTTTGTGACCAACGTTCTCCAGGTACAACGCAGAGGACCCCTGGTGGATACGGGAGGGCTCCTTCAAGCGCAATACGCCCCTCTATCTCAGATAATGGTACAAGTTCGCTTTGTCCGCGAATAAAAGCATATTGTGCCGCTTGCGGATTCATAACATATTCCGGAAAATATTCCCGGCGAAATAATTTCTTTTGCAAATCTTTAACATTGCGGTCCTTATAAAAATCATGCATTTCCTGACAAAGCTGCCGTATATGATATCCTGCATAACGTGCCGGATGCAAATTATACACACCAAGAAGTACTTCCTCCATAGGAACATCCTTTTCAATAAAGCGTTCAAAACGTACAAGTTGTGATGTGAGGAAACGTAGTTTATTTTTATTTTCTGCCGGCGTCAACAAGAATAAAATAGAATTAAGATCACATTTCTCTGGAATAACGCCATTCCCACGCAAATAAGTTGCTAAAATATTAGCATGAATGCCAAATTCTTCATACTGTCCTGTTTCCGGATTGATTCCCGGAGTGGTAAGTAAAAGCTTACAAGGATCCACTAGATATTGCCCGGGTCCATATCCCTCAAAAGCATGCCACTTAGCTCCTGGCTCAAAGGAAAAGTAAGCCAAATCATCAACCATCGCCTCCGTATCCCCATCCTGCCAGCGCTTTCCATGTACAATAGGAGATATGAAAGGTTTAATATATTCACAGCGCCGCAAAATATCTTTACGGACTTTGATGCCCATCTTAACACAATCCCTCCACATTTTACGTCCCGCATCGCCCGAATGGATTTTTGCATTGACAGCAATAGTTGCAAACATCGGATAAAACGGACTCGTCGAGGCATTCGCCATAAAAGAATTATTAAAACGCTTATGATTGCAATACCGTTCTTGATCACTAATATGACTATCTTTTTTGTGGATCTGGGAAGCCTGTGAAAAACCGGCTTGTTGCTTGTGAACAGACTGCGTCACCATAATACCCGGGTCCTCCGGTGTTAAATGCAATAACAAAGGGCTGCAGTCCCGCAACATGGGGATAAACTGTTCATATCCTACCCAGGCAGAATCAAAGAGAATATAATCGCAGAGAGGCCCGATTTTATCCACCACATATCGTGCATTATACAGTGTGCCATCATATGTTCCCAGCTGAATAACAGCCAAACGGAAAGGACGTTTTTGTTTCGCTTTTTCCGGATTTCTTTCAGCTGCCAGTTTTCTGAGATACATTTCGTTAAAACAATGGTCGTCAATACCGCCAATAAATCCGTAGGGATTACGCGCCGTTTCTAAATATACCGGTGTCGCTCCCGCCTGTACCAACGCTCCCAATGCTACAGATTTGTGGTTATTGCGATCATAAAGCACAAGATCTCCCGGGGTCAAAAGCGCATTAGTCACAACTTTATTCGAAGAAGACGTTCCGTTCAGGACAAAATATGTCTTATCAGCATGAAATACTTCTGCCGCAAAATCTTGTGCTTCTAGTGCCGGCCCTTCGTGAATCAGCAAATCTCCTAATGTAACATCAGCATTGCAAATATCCGATTGGAAAATATGGGGGCCATAAAAATCATATAAATATCGCCCTGCCGGATGTTTTTTAAAAAATTCTCCGTCTTGGTGTCCCGGACAATCAAACGGATTATTTTTTTCACTGACATAATCCACAAGATCTGCAAAAAAGGGAGGCAGCACATGTTGTTCATAATTACTTGCCAAGCGTTCCGCCATCTCAATGCATCGGCTCTTATTAACCATCTCTTCTGTAATTACACAATCTACCTTATCCACATACTGGGAAGGCATCTTTTCTCCTCCCGGCATAATCACCATAATAGGTACTCCAAAACCGGCAGCGTCAATCTTATCAATATAATCAAAGTCTTGATCCGATACCACGGCAACGGCAATATCGGTGAAATCGGTCTGTTCAATAGGGACTATTTCCCGATCACTGTCTACAAAATAATATTGTACATCAAAACTATACGCTATTTTCAAATGTTTCATTGGCTATACTCCTATCTATCCGCGACCTTTTCTTTTGAATTTTTAACTCAAACTAATTGTAAGCAAAAATATCTCTAATAGCAAGAAAAATATAAACATACGTGCCATAACACACACAATGTATCAAATAGTCTACATGATTAACTATCGTTGCACATGTCTTGATATGTAACATACTTTACCAGCGTTAACATCGTGTACAAGTACCGTCTTTATATCTTTACTAATTGAAAACCGGCGCAATTGCTGAAGTAACCATACTTCAGCAATTGCGCCGATTTGCTTGACTGCTATATATTTCCAAACAACAAAAGGTTATGCTTCAATAACCTCTTTAATAATGGCAATCCCTTTTTTCAATACGTCCATGGGTATGTTAAGCGGCGGTAAAAGACGCAGAAGTCCATTTGCCGTAAGAACGAGAACGCCCTTATCAATACACTCGTTAACAACATCCATGAGGTTTTTTTTCAATTTTACCCCAATCATTAATCCCATACCTGAAACATATTCTACATTTTTGCAGGATTCCAGTTCCTTTTTAATATACAATCCTTTTTCTTTGACTTCAGCTAAAAAAGCATCATCAAGACGATCAATAATGGTAATCGCACCGGCTGCACAAATAGGATTCCCGCCAAAAGTGGATCCATGCGTATGATCCGTCAAGGTGTACTGCGTCGTATCAGCAAACAGTGTCGCGCCCATAGGAAGTCCTCCGCCAATCGCTTTTGCCGTTGATACGATATCAGGATGAATGCCATAATTCATATAGGCATATAACGCACCGGTCCGGCCATTGCCGCTTTGCACTTCATCAATAATGACGAGAATATCATGTGCTTTGGCATACTCGCTGACCTGGTGAACAAACGTCGGATTCAATGGTTTTACTCCCCCTTCGCCTTGCACTACCTCCATCATAATAGCACAAACCGAATTTTCCTCAGCGAGTTTCACAACAGAATTAAAATCATTAGCATCAGCATACACAAAACCATCCAGAAATGGCCCAAAATCTTCATGCAGAGAGTCTTGTCCACAAGCAGTTAATGTTGCCATAGTCCTCCCATGGAAACTATTTTTTAATGTAATAATGGTATAGCGTCCATTACCGTATTTATCATGAGAATACTTTCGAGCTGCCTTGATAGCACATT
The DNA here is from genome assembly GCA_022649055.1 of Megasphaera sp. GTDB lineage: Bacteria > Bacillota > Negativicutes > Veillonellales > Megasphaeraceae > Megasphaera_A > Megasphaera_A sueciensis. Next base: position 16,175 of record JALCNL010000006.1, on the reverse strand, counting down.
CGTTGGCTTCCGCTCCGGAATTTGAAAAAAACACTTTTTTCATACCCGTCTTTTTACAAAGCTTTTCCGCTAAAATTATTTGCGGTTCTGTATAGAATACATTAGAAATATGGCTTAATGTATTAAGTTGGGAAATAACTGCATTTTTCCAAACATCATCACAAACGCCAAAAATATTAACAGCAATGCCGGCACTTAAATCAATATATTCTTTGCCATTTACATCATACAATACAGCCCCTTTGCCATGGTCGATTACTGCATCAAGCCGATTGTAAACATTAACGATATATTCCTTATCTAACGCTTTGTAATCCATCCCAACGCACCTCCTATAATTTTTCCTGTTCATATTGGGGGCTGACAAACATAGTCCCTAACCCTTCTTCTGTAAGCATCTCAATTAAAATCGCATGAGGTACCGTGCCATTAATAATAAATACTTTTTTAACACCCGCCCGAATGGCATCTGTACAGCAGTGTACTTTCGGTATCATTCCACCGGCTATAATTCCCTGCCGCTCCAATTCATCGGCTTGTCCCAGTGATATTTTCCTGATCAATGTAGTATGATCATCCTTATCACGCAGAACACCATCTATATTTGTCATGGACAACATACACTCGGCATTCAGTTTCCCTGCAATTTCAGCCGCTGCCGTATCGGCATTGATATTGTAAGCTTGTCCTTCTGCATCTGTTCCAATCGTAGAAATAACAGGTATATACCCTTTAGAAAGAACATCCTCGATTAAAGATACATCAACGTCCGTAATATCGCCTACAAGTCCCAATTCCTTGTCCAGTTGCTTCACTTTTATCATCTGACTGTCCAATCCACATAGTCCAATAGCCTTACCGCCTATCATGCCAATTAAATTAACCAAATCCTTGTTAACTTGACCGGCCAACACCATTTGAACAATTTTCATGGTATCTTCATCCGTCACTCGCAACCCGTTTACAAATTTCGACTCTTTCCCTACCCAGGATAAGACCTCTGCAATATGCGGACCTCCGCCATGGACAAGAACTACCTTAACTCCAATGAGTGACAAAAGAACGATATCCCCCATAACAGCTTTCTTCAAGTCCTCATTCAGCATCGCGTTGCCGCCATATTTGACAACAATAGTCTTGCCGCTGTACTGCTTGATGTACGGCAGCGCATTCATCAGAATCTGCGCTTTCTGCGCATTAGTCACAGCTTTTCCTGCCTGTGCGATGACTTCCTGTACTTGTTCCTTTTTGTTCATTACCTTGTATCTCCTCCCTAGTTTGTGGTTGAATGCGATGTGGTACAACAAATCAACCTATATGAAAAACTGATTTATTGTACCACATCTGTTTGAAATTGGATAGAAAATATGACCTTACCTATATATGAAATTGTAATGATACCTTAAATAAAATTGCATTCATAAATCAACTGCACTCTTTAAGTGCAGCATGAATGCCGTCTTTTGCCATAAAACAGCGCATAGCCTGAACAAGGAGCTCGCTATTGCTGCCCCCCGTTGCCGCCATCCCATTTGCCATAACAATAATGGTATATCCTTGCAGATCAAAGCAGTCCTTGCTGCTGCGAATAGCTTGCTGAATTTGCTGCGGTGTAACTGCCATATCAGTCGTCATCAGGCACATACCCGGATTGCCCTGGACCTCTTCCGTCATGATGCCGCCCAGCGTATAACTACTGCCTGACGCAGATAAAGATACTGCACCGCTTACAATATCACCGCCATTTTGCATTACACGTTCTACCAGATGATCATGTTCAGGTGAAAGGGATGTCGTTAGCGTACTAATGCTGTTAATCAAGAGAGAGGGTCGGAAGTATTGATTGCTTATACCCGTTGCAGCAAGCGATACCGCTTGGGCCGGAATATTCGTGTGTTCTGCAGCAGCTTTACACACTTCTGCAGTAATTTCATTTCCCCTGCCGCTTGGTGGCAGAGCTAAGCCGTTATGATATAACAAAACTCGCCCTGTGTGCTGCCAATTTCCAAAAGAACTTTCCATTACGATGGAACAATCATTTTGGCTAAGAATCATTGCCAAATCTAACTGTATGCGGCAATTGCAAACACCACTGTATGTTCCAGCTGCAAAAAATCCTACCGGGGCACATATACTGCCATTTCCCTGTTCCATACTCTCATCTCCTGTACGTCATCAACTTTATTATTTACTTAATTTTAATCCCGTTGCCGGATCAATGCCCATCATGATATTCATATTTTGAATGGCAGCGCCTGAAGCACCTTTGCCCAAATTATCAAAAATAGAATGAATAACCAGACGATCCTCATTACCTGTCACGATAATTTCCATATCGTCGTACCCAGACTTGCCGTTACCTGCAAGAAAACCACCTTTATCTTCACCAAATGGCAAAACATGAACAAATGGACAATTTTCATAATGCGCTGCATATATTTCCCATACATCTTTAAAAGATGGAGTCCCTTTAAGATATTTTGTAAATATGGGAATCGTCACTTCCATCCCACTGTAGTAATCATCAACAATAGGAGAAAATATGGGAGCCTGCGAAAGTCCGCATATATCAACGATTTCTTTTAAGTGTTTATGCTTTTGTCCGAGACCATATTGACGCGGCGCTAAAAGCTCCTCCGTTTTTTCGCCTTCTTCATATTGTGTAATCATTTTTTTCCCGCCGCCGCTGTATCCAGTCAGAGAAAACGCCGTTACAGGATAATCCGCCGGCATAAGATCAATATCTCGAAGCGGCTGAACCACAGAAATAACACCGCTGGCATGACATCCCGGATTGCCAACGCGACTGCTTCCTGCAATCTGTATATACTGTTCTTTCGAAAGTTCAGGAAATCCATAAGTCCACCCAGCCGCTGTACGATGGGCTGTTGAAGTATCAATAATACGAACCGTACTGCCTTCTGCAAGAGATACAGCTTCTATGGCAGCTGCATCCGGAAGACAAAGGAAAGCGATATCGGCAGCAGCCAGACATTTCTTAATCTCGTCTGTATCCTTGCGCAGTTCTTCATGAATTGAAATTAATTCAATATCGCCGCGCTTGCTCAACCGTTCATGTATCCGCAAGCCAGTTGTACCTTCATGGCCGTCAATAAACACCTTTGTCTTCACATTCAACACTCCTTTGTGTCTGAAAAATAAATCCAAATAGTATTTGAATTTTTATACATTATATATGTATTTTAATCCTTTGTCAAGATTTATGTTGGATTTATGCAAAAATTTTACATATTTTTTAATATAAGAAAGAATATATGTCATAATAAAAACCCTCTCAAATCAACAACAATTCATATATCCCGGACAAATTAAACAATCGAAGTTCTCTTTGTTTATAAATGCACTTATTTTCTTTTATTAGGATATAGAATGTGAAGAATGGAAAGGGTCTTTCAACATATATTGTTCCTTATTATTTACATTGTCCTACAATTTCACCAATATTAACCAGTCCTTTACCTTGACCATACTGTTCTAATTCTTTGGTAATATCGACGATAGCCGTCGGGCTGCAAAGTGTGGCCGTACCAACAGATACCGCACTAGCTCCAGCAAGCATAAATTCTGCAGCATCACGACCACTCATAATGCCGCCCATGCCAATAATCGGAATATGCACGGCCTGCGCTGCCTGATAAACCATACGTACAGCCACCGGTTTAACCGCAGGACCAGATAAGCCGCCAAAACGATTCCCCATGAATGGCTGCCATGTATCAACATCAATAGCCATGCCAAGAAGTGTATTAATCAGTGATATACCATCAGCCCCCGCGGCTTCAACCGCTACGGCTACCGATACAATATCGGTCACATTCGGCGTCAATTTGACAATTACCGGCTTGTGCGTATTTTCCTTCACTATTCTTGTTACCTGTGCCGCACTTACTGGGTCTACTCCAAAAGCTAAACAGCCATTTTTAACATTAGGGCAGGAAATATTAACTTCCAAAAAATCAATTCCCTCGATATCGAGAAGAGCCGCCATTTTTCCGTATTCCTCAATATCACTTCCAGATATGTTGGCCATAATAGGAACATCGTATGTGGATAATTGTGGCAATATATCGTTAATAAAAGATTCCACTCCTGGATTTTCCAGTCCAATGCAGTTCAACATGCCAGAAGGAGTTTCACAAATACGTCTTCCATCATTACCACGCCGCGGTTTCAAGGACAACCCTTTTACGGAAATAGCTCCCACTGTATTTAAATCCAAATAATCGGCATATTCAAGACCAAATCCAAAGGTTCCCGATGCCGCGATAACCGGACTTTTCATTGATACACCGCACAAAACCGTTTCAAGCACGGAAGAACACCTCCTCTGCAGCAAAAACCGGGCCATCATGACAGACTTTATAGCGTTTGCCGCCGCGGCCATCAATAACGCAGCCTAAACAACCGCCTGTGCCGCATCCCATATAAGCTTCAAGCGATACTTCACAGGAAATACGGCAAGCTTTGGCAATTTCCGCGACCTTCTTCACCATCGGAGTCGGACCGCAGGTATAAACCATAGCCGCTCCAGTAGATTGAATAAGCTCTGCCAAAACATCTGCAGCAACCCCTTTCTTCCCGGCTGATCCATCATCCGTAGTCGTCACTATGTTCTGCACATCAAACATATCCGTCCAAAACAATTCGGAAGCTGTTTTACCGCCAATAATCACTGTCACATTTTCTTTTTTAAGTTTTGATGCCAAGAAAAGCAGCGGAGCCACTCCGACCCCTCCGCCAATAAGAATAGCCGGTTTATCGGAAGGGGTAAAACCTCTTCCCAAAGGCCCCAGACAGTCGATAACTTGCCCTGCCGACAATTGGCTCATACAGGTTGTTCCTTCACCAGCCAGACGGTATATAATAGTAATCGTACCTTTTTCGCTATCAGTCTCCGCTAACGAAATAGGCCGCCGCAATATATGTGATGAATCCTGCATCAGTCCAAAATGCACAAACGTACCGGGCACTGCCGCTTTGGCAATGTCCGGTGCATTTACTACCATTTTATATACAGACTGTGCAACGGGTTCATTATAAATAATAGTCCCAATTTGCTTTATGCCTGCCATTTTTCATGCCTCCATATCGTAGTCCTGCAGCGCTGCCACGTGATGATAACCTTCTTTGCCTCTATTGGCAAATACCCGCAGCACTTCCCTTGCTGTATCCAATGAAGTCAGACAAGGAACGGCTAGTTCTACCGCCATGCGACGCAGATTAAAACCATCTCTTTCAGGACGTTTGCCCGCCGTTAAGGTATTGACAACTAAATCCACTTTGCCGCCGCGAATGACCGTAGCACAGTTTTTTCCCTGTTCATGAAGTTTATTAACAATTTCAACATTAATTCCTTTTTCTTGGAAAAATTTACCCGTCCCTTCTGTCGCCATAATATGATATCCTAAGTCCATAAATCCTTTTGCCAATACTGCAGATTCTTCCTTATCTCTATCGGCTACAGTCATTAAAATCGTACCGCCGGCAGGGATTCTCATATTAGCACCGTTTACAGCCTTATAAAGGGCTTCAGAATATGTTTTCCCAATTCCCATGACTTCTCCGGTAGACTTCATTTCCGGTCCCAAAGCAATTTCTGCAAGACCGATTTTACTAAAAGAAAATACCGGTGCTTTGGCGGCTACATGCTTTTTATTCGGCATTAATCCGGTCGTAAATCCCATGTCTTTTAAACATTCACCCAGAGTTACACGTGTCGCCAATTCTACCATAGGCACATGTGTTACCTTGCTTAAGAAGGGAACGGTACGACTGGAACGAGGGTTCACTTCAATAATATATAATTCATTATTAGATACAACAAACTGAATATTGACACTCCCCTTTACCTGAAGCGCTAACGAAATACGGATCGTATAATCAACGATCTGATCCATAATATGCTGACTTAGATGTTGTGGCGGATAAACCGCAATACTATCACCCGAATGCACCCCGGCTCGTTCAATTTGTTCCATAATTCCCGGAATGAATACATCTATACCATCTGCAATTGCATCAACTTCTACTTCGCGTCCAACCATATACCGATCAATCAAAATGGGATGGTCTGGAGAAGCAATAACAGCTTCCTTCAAATATCTTTCTAACTCTTTTTCATTATATACAATTTCCATCGCTCGACCGCCTAATACATAGGAAGGACGAACAATAAGAGGAAAAGCTAGTTTCTTGGACACAGCCATAGCTTCCTCATCGCTGGTGGCAATACATCCTGCCGGACGTGGAATGTCAAGACTGGCTAATAATTCATCAAATCGTTCTCTATCCTCAGCCATATCCATGCCATTCACGGAAGTCCCTAAAACTTTTACCCCTCGTTTTGCCAACGGAGCTGCTAAATTAATTGCTGTTTGTCCACCAAACTGACAGATAACCCCAACCGGTTTTTCTTTTTCAATAACTGCCATTACATCTTCCACCGTAAGTGGTTCAAAGTAAAGACTGTCAGATGTGTCAAAATCCGTACTAACCGTTTCCGGATTATTATTTATAATAATACTGTTCATCCCCGCCTTGCGCAAAGCCCATGCGGAATGAACGGAACAATAATCAAATTCAATGCCTTGTCCAATTCGTATCGGTCCTGAACCAATGACAACGACGCTTTTCTTCCCCAGCGTCTTAACTTCATCTTCCTCTGCATAGCAGGAATAATAATAAGGAGTGGCTGCCTCAAATTCAGCCGCACAGGTATCTACCATTTTAAACGTAGGATAAATGCCCATAGCATCACGGAATGCTCGTATTTCATCCTCCGTTACATTGGCAAATTGCGCCGCAACAGCATCTGGCATGCTATACCGTTTTGCTAGTTTTATGTTTTCTTCCGTAAGCCCTTTTAGCTGCAGCTGATGTTCTAAATCAACAATATTTTTCAATTTATGAATAAACCACATATCATACCCGGTGATATAGTGAATCTTTTCAGCACTGATACCTAGCCGCAGCGCTTGTGCAACAACAAAAATTCGTTCATCGTCCGCTTTCTTCAAGGCTTCGGCTATATCGACAAGGGACCGGGATTCCAATTTTTTCAAACTTAAATAATTGACGCCGATTTCTAAAGAACGCACGGCCTTCAACAGCGCCCCTTCAAATGTACGATCTAATGCCATGACTTCACCAGTTGCCTTCATCTGTGTGCCTAAGATACGATCGGCAAGTGCAAATTTTTCAAAAGGCCAGCGAGGAAATTTGACGACTACATAATCCAATGTGGGTTCAAAGCAGGCTGTTGTTTTTCCTGTAACAGCATTGGGTATCTGATCTAAAGTCAATCCGGTAGCAACTTTAGCCGCTACCTTGGCAATAGGATACCCTGTCGCTTTTGAAGCTAATGCGGATGAACGGCTGACCCGTGGATTCACTTCGATAACATAATAATTGTTCGAATTAGGATCCAATGCATACTGTACATTGCAGCCCCCTTCAATTTTAAGATGACGAATAATTGCCAGTGAAGCCGTCCGAAGCATCTGGTATTGTAAATCATTCAAGGTTTGACTAGGTGCTACAACAATGGAATCTCCCGTGTGGATACCCACGGGATCAATATTTTCCATATTACATACAATAATACAGTTATCCGCTTTGTCACGCATAACTTCATATTCAATTTCCTTCCAGCCGGCCACAGAGCGTTCTACCAAAATTTGATTGATGGGGCTTAGTTTGATTCCACGTGTGGCAATCATGAACAGTTCGTCTTCATCATGAGCAATTCCTCCGCCGGTGCCGCCCAACGTATATGCCGGTCGAACAATAATCGGATATCCAATGCGATCCGCAAAATCAATTGCTGCATCAACATCTTCAAAAATATCGCTTTCCGGAACGGGTTGACTAATTTCATTCATAGCCTTTTTAAAAAGTTCTCTATCCTCTGCTTCTTGGATAGCACTCAGCCTAGTCCCCAAAAGTTGTACATTATATTTATCGAGAACGCCGGCTTTAGCTAATTCCACTGCCATATTAAGGCCTACCTGTCCCCCCAATGTAGCCAGTAATCCTTCCGGACGTTCCTTGGAAATAACTTCAGTTACAAAGTCAAGTGTAATCGGTTCAATATATACACGATCAGCTATATCTTCATCTGTCATAATTGTAGCCGGATTACTATTGATAAGGACAACCTCCAGTCCTTCTTCTTTCAAAGCTCGGCAAGCCTGGGTACCAGCATAATCAAATTCTGCAGCCTGCCCGATAATAATAGGACCGGACCCGATAACAAGTACTTTTTTCAATCCTTCAACCATATTATTTCCCCTCCATCATTTTGATAAATTGTTCAAACAGATACAAATTATCAGTAGGTCCTGGTGATGCTTCCGGATGATACTGAACACACATAATATTCATTTCCGGACATGTAAATCCTTCCAATGTATTATCATGAAGATTGCGGTGCGTTACAACAACATTGTTTGGCAATGAATCTTCATCAATGACATATCCATGATTTTGCGAAGTAATGTATACCCGGCCCGTGCAAACATCCTTTACCGGATGGTTTGCTCCGCGATGTCCAAATGTCAACTTACGGCTTGTTCCTCCAAGTGCCAATCCCAGCATTTGCAGTCCCAGACAAATACCAAAGATAGGTTTTTGCCCAATCATTTTCTTTACTTCGTTTACAATATGAGGAACATCCTTAGGATCTCCCGGACCATTAGATAAGAAAATGCCATCAGGATTAATTGCCAACACATCTTCGGCTTTAGTTGCCGCAGGGAAAACAGTCAATCGGCAATCATTTTTTTCAAGGTCTTTTAAAATATTAGTTTTCGCTCCATAATCCATGACGGCCACATGGAAACGTCCGCTTCCTTGGTGTCTGATAGTTCTTGTTGTAACTTGCTGAACAAGTTGTGTTTCCAAAGGTGTATCAAATAATTCTTTTACAGCGTTTTCTTCCATATCAGCCGGAACAATAACACCCTTCATGACACCTTGCTGGCGAATCGAACGAGTAATCGCCCGCGTGTCAACCCCATATAAGCATGGAATGTGATGCGTCATAATAAAAGTAGAAAGAGTCCCCTCATTCTGCCAATTACTCGGCATATCACAAAGCTCGCTGACGATAAACCCATTAGCATATGGTTTATTTGCCTGTTCGATTTCATGAAATAATCCATAATTACCAATAAGCGGATAGGTCATGGTAATAATCTGTCCAGCATAAGAAGGATCTGTGAAGGTTTCTTGATATCCTGTCATGCCTGTATTAAATACAACTTCTCCTACTGCAGCTTCATGTGCCAGCATATGACCATAAAATTTCCGGCCATTTTCCAATATTAGGACACCTTTCATTTTAATACCACTCCATCCTTCATAACAAATTCCCCATTAACAATAGTTGCGACAGCTTTTCCTTTAAATATCATTTCATCAAACGGAGATGCATGGCTTTTTGAATAAAATTCCTCTGCATTCACCGCCCATTCTTTATTTAAATCAAGTATTGTAAAATCTGCAGATTTACCAGTTGCAATGACTCCGGCATCAAGATGTAAAATATGCGCCGGTGCAGTAGACATAGCCCGTATAATTGTCTTCAATTCCACTTTCTCTTGATGGTATAAAAAAGTTAACACTGCACCTATACTTGTTTCTAATCCCACAAAACCACTGGGTGCCGAATTAAATTCCTGATCTTTCTCTTCCCATGTATGGGGCGCATGGTCCGTTGCAATAACATCAATAGTACCATCTTTAAGACCGGCCACAACAGCTTTCCTGTGATCATTCGAACGTAATGGCGGATTGACTTTAAAACGCGGATCAAATGTCTTAAGAGCTTCGTCTGTCAATATCATATGCTGTGGTGTCGCTTCCGCCGTAACACGAATTCCGGCGTTTTTTGCCCTGCGCACCATGTCAACTGCTTTTTTTGTACTAATATGAGCAATATGTACTGCCGCTCCTGTGGCTTCTGACAAAAGAATATCCCGTGCGACAGCAATGTCCTCCGCAACAGCTGGACGTCCTTTTATTCCCAGCTCATTAGATACGATGCCTTCATTCATATTTCCTTCTTTGACAAGGGTTGCTTCTTCACAATGATCAATTAACACCTTATCAAACATATTGCCATATTCCAGCGCTTTCCGCATAAAATCTGAATTTTCAACATATCGCCCATCATCAGAAAAAGCAACGACACCGGCTTTTGCCATCCCTCCCATACCGGATAGCTCCTTCCCATTTAAATCTTTGGAAATGGATCCGATCACTTCAACTTTTATAACCCCTTCTTTTTCTGCTTTATATTTCACACCCTCTACAATAATCGCTTTATCAATAACGGGAGAAGTATTCGGCATTGTTGCAATACACGTAATGCCGCCGGCTGCTGCCGCCCTTGTTCCTGATTTCATATCTTCTTTGTCTGATTGTCCGGGCTGGCGTAAATGGACATGCATATCTATAAATCCCGGTGCGACAATCAATCCTTCCGCATCATATATTTGTGCTTCCGGTTCCTGAATATCTCTACCAATTTCTTTTATTTTATCATTTTCAATCAGGATATCGCAAATTTCATCTTGTTGTAATGCCGGATTTACTACTCGGCCTCCCTTAATGAGTAATGTCAACATCATCGCCTCCTATAATCGTTAAGTAAAGAACTGCCATTCGTACAGAAACTCCGTTTTTAACCTGTTCTTGTATAGCGGATTGACTCCAATAGCACACATCCGGTTCTATCTCCAGACCGCGGTTCATCGGACCAGGATGCATAATAAGTACATTTTTCTTAGCTTGCTGCAGCCGTTTATGATTAATACCATAAAAAGATGCATATTCTCCAGCACTTGGAAAAAATCCTACTCCCTGGCGTTCTCTCTGAATACGCAGTACATTAACTACATCAGCCCCTTCTAAGGCTTCATCCAAGTCATAATGAACAGTAACTCCCATGTGTGCTAATTCTGGGGAAAGGAGGGTCCGCGGCCCGACAAGATGTACATCTGCTCCCATAGTTTTAAGGCCATATATATCAGAACGTGCTACCCGGCTATGATTAATATCGCCGACAATAACCACCTTTAATCCATTAATGTGTCCTTTAGCTTCATGTATAGTAAATAAATCCAGCAATCCCTGCGTTGGATGTTCATGCGCTCCATCGCCGGCATTAATAATGGGAGGAGTAACAAATTGTGACGCAAACGCATGGCATCCTTCTTGTTTATGCCGCATAACCACAGCGTCAACACCCATAGCTTCAATCGTCAGTAACGTATCACGGAAACTTTCACCTTTTTCAATAGAACTTCCTTTCGGAATAAAAATAACAGTATCTGCTCCTAAATATTTGGCAGCCATTTCAAAGGATCCGCGAGTTCTTGTGCTTGGTTCCCAAAACAGATTCACAATAGACCGTCCATGAAGAAATGGAAGTTTTTTGTCATCTCGGTTAACAACCTCTTTCATTTTTTTTGCTACCCGCAAAATCAAATCAATTTTTTCTTTCGGCATTCCTTGTAATCCCAAAAGGCTTTGTCCTTTTAAACTGACCATCCGTTATCCTCCTTCAAAAAATTGAACTCAGAACTGGCACCAACAAAAAAGACCCCTGCCGAAAGGCAAAGGTCATAAAGAACATACAAAAAAAACATGTCCCTTCTTAGCCTCTCTGGACTATATTAAAGGTACCATCTTCTATCCAAAAACAAAACGGTTTCACTGAACCGTCTTCATATTTTCTTTATCTATTGTATCCATATGCAGACATAAAGTCAAGGGAAATATTAAGGTGGAATCATAAATTTATGCAAAGGCTGTCAATCACACTGTCTGCGTCCAGCAAAGAATTGCTATCACCCTATATATCTTTTTTACTGCTTTCATATATTTTCAGCCGCCCCTCCCAATAAAGACGATCTGCGTCTGTCAAGGAACGCAATATACGGCAAGGATTACCCGCAGCAATAACATTGTCCGAAATATCTTTAGTAACCACCGATCCTGATCCAATGACAACTCGATTTCCAATTGTAACACCCGGATTAATAACTACACTGCCTCCGATCCAAACACTGTCGCCAATTTTTACTGGTTTTCCATACTCGACACGAGTATCACGCACAGCAGCATCCAGCGGATGCATTGCCGTATAAATAGATACGCGCGGCCCCAACAAGACATTGTCACCTATCGTAATGGGACAAACGTCAAGCATAATACAATCATAGTTAGCGACAAAATCTTCACCAATATAAATATTACCTCCATAGTCACAATAAAACGGTGAACCTATCCAAAATTTTTTTCCAACACAACCTAATAATTGTTTATATAAACTATTTTTCCGATCTATTTCTCCCTCTTTACATTCGGCAATGAGTCGCCGTAATTTTCTGGAGCGAAATAATAAAGCATTTAATTCACTGTCAGGAAGTTTATATAATTGGCCTGACAGCATGCGTTCTTTTTCTGTCATTGTAATTTCTCCTACTCTTATTCATTTAATTCTATTGTAACTTTCCCTCGATAACTTTACAAGATTAGCTCATTTGATATAATAAATACATTGCTATGAAAGGAATGTATTCTATGGTTGAAGAAAACTTCAAACGAGGGATGCTTTGCACTGTACTTGGCTCCTTAAGCTGGGGGATATCCGGTACTTGCGGACAATACCTTTTTTCTAATTATCATATTGATGCTATTTTTCTGACAAATTGCCGTCTTCTGGGGGCTGGTACTATCCTCTTATTATTTGCACTCTCAAATCAGCGTAAACAATTGTTCGACTTATTACAAACTCGCCAAAATTGGTTTCGTCTTTTTCTATTTGCAGTTTGCGGTCTGTTATTATGTCAAATTACGTATTTATCTGCTATTCAATATTCTAATTCCGGTACAGCCACTATACTGCAAACGCTAAATGTGATTATGATGGCATTCTTATCTTGTTTCCATTTTCGCCGCTTACCGACATTACGAGAAAATATTTCCGTTGTTTTAGCACTTGTTGGGGTCTTCCTTATGGTAACAGGAGGCACACCTTCTCATATGCTGCTCTCCCCACAAGGATTGTTTTGGGGCATTGGTGCAGCTATAGGCTCCGTAATTTATACTATTCTTCCGAACCGCCTGATTGTAAAATGGGGTACTATCCCCGTTAACGGTTGTGCTATGCTTATAGGCGGCATCTTATTATCTTCTGTCTCTCACCCTTGGACTGCCTCAGTTTCTTTAGATATATACGGAATACTAGCTATTATCTTTATTATACTGATTGGTACGGTTGCTTCCTTTACACTATTTCTGCGCGGTGTAGGTGATATTGGTCCCGTAAAAGCCACTTTTATAGGAACATTAGAACCCGTATCCGCTGCTTTCTCTTCTTTTCTTTGGCTTAATACTCCCTTCTGTCTTGCTGATTTTTTTGGTTTTATTTGTATTCTGACTACGGTCTATCTTATTACGCTCCGACATTGATATTCACATATATAAATAAAAAACACAGATATTCATCCAAAAAGTGTAGTGACCCCATAAGCTAGATTTCTAGGTCTAACTTATGGGTGTCAGTACAAAGATGAATATCTGTGTTTTTTGTCTATAGAAAAATATACGATTTATCAGCAGCATGCATGCAATTTTTCAGAACGTATCCTACGAAAAAAGCGGTAATTCCGGAAATCCCGAAGGAACTGGCTGTGTTAACATAAATATAAGAACAGCTAAAACAGTTAATCCCAACGCCAAATAAGAAAATTTCCCTTTATCCGATGGAACATAAACGCCGAACAGCCGAACACCAATAGCGGCTCCAATCGTTGTAAATAAGGATCCCAGAGAAAAATAACGGTACAAAACAAAAGATATCAGCAACGCTACTACTTGTGCAGTATTGATAACAATCGGATAACAACGGCATAGTACAGAACGATTATTGCGGTGCATAGCCCCTAACCAGTCAGAAGCATCTATCCCCGTAATTCCAGTTATAAATGCAGCACCATACAAAATCTTATCCCAAATAGACTGCATGGCATTGCGGTTTCCAGCAGCCCACATAAAATAAGCAAACCCAATAATAACAATACCATCGAAAGCAAAATACCATTCTTTAGGTATAAACTGCACCAGAATCAAACCAATTACGACAAGTATAGAGGCAATGCCGCACATAATCAGCAATTCTCTGATTGATGGACGTATTTTAGGTTCCATTTGCTTATATATCATAGCAAAAATTTCTAATAAAAATATAGCTACAAAGAATGTAATTCCCATAAAAGGCTGTATTGCAATACCTGCTATCGTAAGAAGAATAGGAATAACAATACGTATTCCTGGAAAAAAAGTAAAATTTTTAAAACTAATACGATGTTCTTGAGAGTAAATCGTAAAATATGTATATGTGTTAAAAGTCAACATAACAACTACTGCTTCCACCGGAGTAGCACCCATGTAAAGTATACCCATCAACACACACATGCTCATGTTGATTCCGGTAATACGGGCTGCTATAGAACCGACAAGCCCGGCATTAAAAAATGGAAGAATCGCAAATAATAAGTCCATACATACATCTCCTAATATATTATTTTATATGGTGACTGCCACGTTCTGTCATCGGAATTTCCTGCTTGCACATAGGACATTCTTCCGGTTTATATGTAGGCACTGTCAAGTGAAGCAATGCCTGGACATCTTCTTTTGGTACTCCAAACTCAGCTTTGCCTCCGCTGCGATCAACCAAAAGTCCCACTCCCACAATGACACCCCCACTATTTTTCACAACATTAACAACCTCTTGCACTGATCCTCCAGTAGTAACAATATCTTCAACAACGAGTACGCGTGTCCCTGGTTCAATACGGAATCCTCGCCGTAAGGTCATTACACCTTTTTCTCTTTCTGTAAAAATAGCGCGTGTTCCCAAAGCCTTGCCACATTCATGCGCAAGTAGAATACCACCTGTCATGGGACCAATAACAAGTTCAACTTGTTTATCCTGAAACCGTGCTGCCAATTCTTTACAAAGCTTTTCGGTATACTCCGGATGCTGCAATACATTGAATTTTTCTACATATAATGGGCTGTGCAATCCAGATGTTAATAAGAAATGCCCTTCCAATACGGCTTCTGTATCTACTAATAATTGTTTAACTTCTGCTTCTGTCATCATACAATCATACCCCCTGAATTTCTTCTATGATTTTTTCAACAGCCAACACTGGATCGTCTGCTTTCATAATAGGCCTCCCAATGACAAGATGAGAAGCTCCGCAAAGTAACGCCTGAACAGGAGTCGCTATACGTTTTTGATCATTTATTTGCGCAAAAGCTGGCCGAATGCCAGGTGTAACAATAAGGAAATCATCCCCACAACATTTACGAATATCCATAGCTTCATGCGGTGATGCCACAACCCCATCAATACCAGATTTCTTGGCTAAGAGAGCCAATCGTTTCACTGTATCTTTAAGCGGCACTGCACCGCCAACCTGTTGCCAGCTTCTTTCATCAAAACTAGTCAATACGGTAACTGCCAATAATTGCGGTGAAGATATCTGCAGTTTTTCTGCTTCATTTTTTACAGCTTCTACAGCAGCCATCATCATGGCTTCGCCGCCAGTTCCGTGCAATGTCATAAAATCAGCTCCCAATCTTACGAGAGCCCTTAAACTCTGACCTACCGTATTAGGAATATCATGAACTTTTAAATCAAGAAAAACTTTTTTCCCCTGATCTTTCAAATATCGAACAGAATCTGGCCCGGCACTATAAAATAATTCCATGCCAACCTTATAAAAAGAAATGTTCTCTCCCAACCTTTTCACAATGCTTTGCATATCATCCAATGAGTGAACATCCAATGCTGCAATAATTCTATTATCTGCCATATTATTCCTCCCATATCAAAAAAGCTCCCCGTGCCATATACGGAAAGCCTTTGTGTTAAGGCATATCTAATTAATTATGTCATGTTTTTCATACACTGTCAATGAAGGTTCCCTATTTTAAACTTTTCCTCTGTAGGTTTGTCAAACATATGTTACACAGTAGCAAGAAAAGAACGAAGGACTTCGTTAGGAGATTTCCAAGCCAGAGGACGCATAGGAAAATTATTGTATTCTCTACTACGTACTGCTAACTGTTTT
>JALCNL010000005.1 GCA_022649055.1 Megasphaera sp. | reverse complement strand
GGACAGCGTATTGTACAGATGAAAGGAATTCTTCGAGCCAATATATTCGGTAACGGTGCTTATATTGTTACGCTGGCCTTTTGCGTATTGATGGGAGCGAGTATTTATGGCTGAGGTATCAAAACGAAATCGGGTGTTTCAGGTGTTTCAGCATATTTCTCATTCTTATGACCGTGGAAATTACCGTATTAGTTTGGGATTGGAAAAGAGCTGGAAAAAACTTCTGGTTGATGCGGTTTCAAAAAGTGCAACAGGAGCGGTGCTGGATGTATGCAGCGGTACCGGTGATATTGCGATTGCTTTGGCAGCAAAGCGGCAGGATTTGCAGATTACAGGGTTGGATTTTTCTCCGTCGATGCTGGCAATAGCACAGGAAAAAGGCCGGATGTTAACTAACCTTGTCTGGCAGGAGGGGGATGCAATGAAACTTCCTTTTGCTGATGATAGTTTTTCAGCTGCTTGTATTTCTTTTGGTCTTAGAAATACGTCTGATTATGAACGGGTGCTGCAGGAAATGAGACGGGTTGTTTGCCCCGGTGGGTGGGTATATTGTTTAGATTCTTTTGTTCCTGATTCTCCGTGGGTCCGGCCTTTTTATGAGATATATTTTCGCATGATCATGCCTGTTTTAGGAGGAGGGTTTGATCATCATAAAGAGTATCAATGGCTGTGGCAGTCGACACGTAATTTTTTGCGCAGGAATCAGCTTTTGGCATTGTTTTGTAATGTAGGGCTGACGGAGGTGGGGTATAAAAGCCGTTTGTTCGGAGCCTGCGTATTGCACTGGGGACAAAAACCGTATGCTGTAAAAATGATGTAGTAACTATGTAAGAACGTATATACGCTGTAGAGATAAAAAGAAACCTGATTATACTGCGGATTTATAATGTCAACGGTTGATTGATATTAATCGTAAAATCAAGGAGGATAAGACTATGAGTGAAGAAAAGTTTGATGCCATTGTCGTAGGTGGCGGCTTGGCAGGATTATCTGCGGCCTATGCAATGGCCCAGGCGGGTCTGGATGTTATGGTTGTAGAGCGTGGCAAATTTTGCGGCGCTAAGAATTCCAGCGGCGGCCGCCTTTATGGTCATAGCTTAGAAAAGCTGATTCCGAATTTTGCAGAAGAAGCTCCTATAGAACGTAAAATCGTCAAAGAACGCATTGCTCTAATGACGGAAGAAACAGCTATGACGATTGAATACAGTTCAGGAAAATTAGGAGCACAACCTTGTGCCTCCTATTCTGTACTTCGTGCCAAATTTGATAAATGGTTGGCCGATAAGGCTGAAGAAGCTGGTGCTATGGTTGCTACGGGGCTTCTTGTAGATGATATCCTTGTAAAGGATGGACAAGCCGTTGGTATTTCCTGTGGTGGGGAAGAAGTATTTGGTGATGTGGTTATTTTAGCTGATGGGGTTAACTCTCTTCTGGCTCAGAAATTGGGAATGAAAGAAGAACTTGATCCGACGCAAGTGGCGGTGGGTGTTAAGGAAGTTATCGCTTTGGATCCACAGGTGATTAATGAACGATTCGGAGTTTCTGACGGAGAAGGGACCGCTATGATGATGGCGGGTGATCCAACTTGCGGCAACCTTGGCGGTGCTTTCTTATATACCAATACAGATAGCATTTCTCTTGGAATAGTAACAACTATAAGTGATATCGGACGAGTTGATACTAGTGTGCCAGATATGGTAGAACGTGTTAAGAATCATCCTGTAATCAAGCCCTTGATTGCTGGCGGCAAATTGCAAGAATATTCTGCGCATTTGGTAACGGAAGGCGGATATAAGATGGTGCCGGAATTGGTTAAAGACGGCGTTCTTGTAGTTGGAGACGCAGCTGCTTTTGTTATCAACCTTGGTTACACTGTCCGTGGTATGGATTTTGCTATTGAATCCGGCCGATTGGCGGCTGAAGCCGTTATCAAGGCAAAAGCAAAAGAAGATTTTTCTGCCGGTGGACTTGCTTATTACAAAACCTTGCTTGAAGATAGCTTTGTACTGAAAGAATTGAAGATGTACCAGAACTTCCCAAGTTTGCTTGAATGTCATGCGGTATTTAATGATATTCCTAAAATGGCAGATGAATTTGCATCTGAACTGCTTACTGTTGATGGCAGAACACCGATGGCGATTCCGATGATTGCTATGATGGTTCTGGCTAAAAATGGCGGGTTAGCAGGTTTGGTTGATCTTGGTTCTAAAGCATTGGAGGCGTTCTAATATGGCAAAAATGAGCATTGATGATAAATTGGGGACTCTCAAATTTACTACAAATGAGGAAAAATCCCATATCATCATTAATGAGGATTTTACTGATGAAAAAGAAATTATGCGTATTGTAAAAGCTTGTCCGGCTGAATTATACAAATACGAAAACGGGAAACTTGTTTTCAGTCACGAAGGGTGTTTGGAATGTGGGACTTGTCGTGTATTGTCGCATGGAAAAGTTATTAAAAGCTGGGAATATCCGGAATCTGGATATGGCGTAGAATTTCATCAGGGATAAAAAAATTTCAGTAGATGTGATGGGACTGTGTGTCAAAATAAAAAAAGAAGAACTCGGGAACGTTATTGCCGAGTTCTTCTTTTTTTATAGCTATTGTCACAAAAATGTGATAATAGCGTAACAATAACGTAACATAATTGCAGTATATTGACTACGGATATATTAACTACGTATAATAACAGCAGATGTAAGCAAATCGTTATATATTTATACATAATGCTGTGATGAATACATCACATACAGGGGGAATATTATGTTAAAAAAGCCATCCAGAAAAGTATGTTTTGGAATTATGATATTTATTATGGCAGTCGGCATAGGAATAGCTAAGTCAGGGATACTGTTTCATTCTTACATACCTAAAGAGCCGCAGGCAGTAGAAGTGAAAGCCATGAAGGTAGAGGCGAAGGACACTCCGGTGACTTATGAATTTGTAGGAAAAGTAGCGTCTAAAAATGAAATCTCCATTATGTCTAAAATATCGGGAAATATCATAAATAAGATGGTTAAAGGCGGGGATGTTGTTTATAAGGGACAGCCTCTTTTTCAAATTGACGATAAGCAATATCAATCTAAAATTAATGCCGCTCGGGGAACTCTGTCAAAAGATACCGCAGCTTTACGGAGTACGCAGAGAGATTTAGAGCGGTATAAGATGTTAGCGCAAGTTCAAGGAATAGCACAGCAAACGGTAGATTCGTATGAAGCGCAAGCGGAAGAAGATCAGGCTACGGTAGATTCGGATCAAGCGTCGCTTAATGAAGCAATGGAAGATGAACAAGATACGTTGATTTTATCTCCCGTAGATGGTCGGATTGATGTGAATGATTTAAGCGTAGGACAATATGTTTCAGCTGGGTCATCGACGTTGGCGACCGTATCTTCTTTGGATCCGATATGGGTACAGTATACCATCAGCGAAAATGAATATATTACCTTAGCGCAAAATGGTCAGGCTTCCTTGCCGGAAGATTTTAAAAGTAATTTAAAGTTAATTTTAAGTAATGGCAGCGAATATCCACTGCGTGGGAAAATTGATGCAATTGATAAAGGAATCGGCAGCGATACGGGGACATTGACGATAAAAGCTGTATTTGATAATCCACAGCACTTCTTGGTACCAGGGATGTTTGCTAAAATCATTGCAACAGGAGAGATACGCCAGAATGCCGTATTAGTGCCTCAGCAATCGGTAAAAGATTTACTGGATAGCTCTTTTATATATATTATTAAGACAGATAATACAATTGAAACGAGAAAAGTAAAATTAGGGCCTAAAGTGGGTAATATGGTTATTATTGATGATGGAGTAAAAGCGGGAGAATCGGTTGTCGTGGATGGTGTGGATAAAATTAAGGATGGCAGTTTGGTAGAACCTACATTTGTTGCTGCAGATGACTTCAGTAATACGTAAACCGAAGTGAGGCGTAAAGATGGCTAAATTTTTTATTGAACGTCCTGTTTTTGCTATTGTACTGTCCGTTATTATTGTCCTTTTGGGAATCGTATCTATTTTGAATTTGTCTATTGCGCAATATCCTAAAATAACACCACCGACTGTTTCCATTAGCACATCTTATCAGGGTGCTAATGCTGAGGTTGTCAATGATTCTGTGGCACAGGTAATAGAACAAGAGGTAAATGGTGTTGACGGAATGGATAATATGACGGGAACGGTAGCTGATGACGGGTCGTATAAACTGCGGATCCAATTTGAAGCGGGCAAAGATCCCAATGTGGCAGCGGTACAAGTCCAAGATCGAGTATCGTCGGCAAATCCTTCTTTGCCTACCACAGTACAGGAAAAGGGTATTGCCAGCAGAAATTCATCAGAGGACATGGCCTTTGTTTTTCAATTATATTCTCCGAATCATACCTATGATGCAAAATTTTTGAAAAATTACGGCAGTCTATATTTAGTTGATGGATTGAAACGGATTGATGGAATTGGCGATGTCAATGCTTTTGGTGCTGATTATAGTATACGTGTATGGCTCCAACCGGATAAAATGGCAAAATTAGGAGTATCTACTAGTGACGTAGTATTGGCTATAAAAAAACAAAATTTAGAGGCACCGATAGGTGCTTTAGGAACCCGACCGACGGATGACAAACAGGCACTTCAATTTACGACGCGTATAAAGGGACGGTTGTCTGATGCGGCTCAATTTGGTAAATTAATTGTTTTGGCAAAAGCAGATGGTTCCATCGTTTATTTAAAAGATATTGCAAAAATTGAAATGGGGAGTGAAAACTATACTAATATTACCGAACAGAATGGCAATGAAAGTGCTGGCTTTGCGATTCTCTTAAATAGCAAGGCAAATACGCTGCAGTCTATTAATGAGGTAAAAAAGTATTTGGAAAATGCAAAAAAAGATTTTCCGCCGGATATGGATTATATTGTATCTGTTGATAATACAAAATTTATTCGGGAATCCATGTTGGAAGTGAGTAAGACTTTTGTGGAAGCGTTATTGTTAGTTGTATTGATCGTTTTTCTGTTTTTACAGAATTGGCGGGCTACTTTAATACCGTTGCTGGCTATACCGGTATCGCTTATTGGAACATTTGCGGCATTTATTATCTTACGATTTAATATCAATACGCTGACATTGTTTGCACTGGTTTTATCGATTGGGTTAGTAGTGGATGATGCTATCGTTGTCATAGAAGCGGTAGAGCATCATATGCGGTATGATTGTTTAAATCCCCATGATGCTACCTGTTTGGCTATGAATGAGGTATCTGGCCCTATTGTGGCCATTGCTTGTGTGTTGGCCTCGGTGTTTTTACCGGTTGCATTTTTCCAGGGTATGACAGGAATTTTATATCGCCAGTTTGCTTTGACTATTGTTATTTCTATGGCATTGTCAGCATTAGTCGCATTATCCTTGACGCCTGCTTTATGTGCAAAACTTCTTCGGCCGTATCAGCCGATTTCTGAAGAGAGTGTATTTGGTCGCTTTTTTAAAAAATTTAATGGTAAGCTTACAGCATATATAGAAAAATATGGGGTATGTCTGCGCCAATCTATGTTGAAGACTAAATTGAGTATTTGCTTTCTGGTATTTTTAGTTATTTTCAGCGGAGTTTTATATAAATTAGTCCCGACTACCTTTATACCGGAAGAGGATCAAGGACGGTATATTGTTGCGATAAATTTACCGGAAGCCTCCGGTTTGGGACGCACGAAGGAAGCTGTAGAAAAAGTTTCAAAGATGATACAACAACAACCGGGAGTCGCCCAAGTTATGTCTTTGACAGGAATGGATTTATTGGGGGGAGGTAATAAATCCAGTGCCGGAGCGGTGTTTGTTTCGCTCCATCCATGGGAAGAACGAAAAAACAGTGATTTGAGTGTCCAATCCGAGATAGGAAAAACAATGATGAGCGGAAAACATTTGCAAGAGGGTACCTTACTGGCCCTCAATCCACCAGCTTTGCCAGGATTGGGTGCTGTTGGCGGTTTTTCACTCATGTTGGAAGACCGGGCTGGCGGAACACTGAATAATTTAGATGCCGTATCGCAGCAGTTTATCGCAGCGGCTCAGAAAAGACCGGAGATTGGCCGGATTTCCTCTAACTTTAAAGCGAGTACTCCGGGATATGAATATAACATAGACAGAGATAAGGCCAAAGTATTAGGTGTATCTATCAGCGATATATTCTCTACGCTGCAAGTTTTTCTGGGAGGCAATGAGGTCAATGATTTCACACTGTTTGGGCGTAACTATAAGGTTGCTGTCCAAGCGGACGGCATGTTTCGCGGAGATGTGAGTGCTTTACAGTATTTACATGTGAAAAATGCAAGTGGTGATATGGTGCCGCTCAATACATTGATTACACCTAAGAAGGTATATGCACCATCCGTAATCAGTCGCTTCAACGGAGTAAAGGCAGCACGAATCAATGGAAGCCAGGCACCCGGATACAGTTCCGGGCAGGCAATGAAAGCCTTAGAAGAAGTTGCAGCTCAGACGCTGCCGGAAGGGTATACGTATGAATGGGCTGGACAAAGCCGGGAAGAGCAAAAGTCTTCATCTAAAGCACCTATTTTATTTGGGCTTGCATTCCTGTTTGCCTTTCTTTGTTTAGCTGCTTTATATGAGAGCTGGAGTGTTCCTTTTGCCGTTTTATTAGCTATACCGGCGGGTATATTCGGAGCTTTTTTCTTTCAATATCTGCGGGGGTTGGAGGACAGCATATACATGCAAATTGGATTGATTATGCTTGTCGGTTTGGCTGCCAAAAATGCAATCCTCATTGTAGAATTTGCTAAAATACGTGTAGATCAGGGAATGGTTGCATCCCAAGCTGCGGTAGAAGCGGCACAGTTACGAGTGCGGCCTATTATTATGACTTCTTTGACATTTATTATTGGCTGTTTGCCTTTAATGTTTGCGAGCGGGGCAGGAGCGGGAGCACGTACTTCTATGGGAACGGCTGTCGTAGGCGGCATGCTTGCGGCAACAGCAATCGGAATTTTTCTTATTCCTACTCTGTTTGTGGCAATTGAAAAGAAAACTGGAAAATTCCATTTTTGGCATAAATTATGATATTTGTCATTATTACGTAGTTACGTAAAAGGGAGAGCTAAAAGACAACATGGCTAAATTTTTTATTAATCGACCTATTTTTGCTATTGTAGTGTCTATCATTATCGTACTTTTGGGAATTGTATCAGCAGCGGGGTTGTCGGTGGCGCAATATCCTAATATTTCCCCTCCTACAATTTCTGTCAGCACTAAATACCAAGGTGCTAATGCCGAGGTTATTAATGACACCGTAGCGCAAGTAATAGAAGAACAAGTCAATGGGGTAGATGGTATGGAGTCTATGACATCTACGAGTACGGATACGGGGTTTTATACGCTGAATGTACAATTTGAAACTGGGACAAATTCAGACATGGACTCTGTTCAAACACAGAACCGCGTATCAGAAGTTAAGGCTTCTTTGCCTGATTCGGTACAGTCACAGGGGATTTCGACAACGAAATCATCAGATGATAGTGCACTGACATTTACCTTGTATTCCCCAAATAATACGTATGATGCTAAATTTTTAGAAAATTACGGAACTCTCTATTTGCTCGATGATATTAAGCGTATTAAAGGTGTCGGTGAAGTGTCCGCATTTGGAGCGGATTACAGCATGCGGGTATGGCTTCAGCCGGAGAAAATGGCGAAGTTGGGTGTATCGACAAGTGAAGTGGTTTCGGCGATTGAAAGTCAAAATGTACAGGCACCTGCAGGTTCTCTGGGAAAGATGCCAACAGAAACAAAACAGCCATTTGAATATACGGTGCGTGTGCAAGGACGACTCATTAATGCAAAAGAATTCGGAAATATTATTATTACGGCGAAGGATACCGGTGCAGCAATACGATTAAAAGATATTGCCAAGGTTGAAATGGGAAGCCGGGATTATATTTATGATTCTAAACAAAATGGACATGCCAGTGCTGGATTTTCTATTAAATTAAACAGCGATGCCAATTCATTAGATACAATTGGGAAAATAAAAGCATTACTAACGAATGCCAAGGATAAATTCCCTGCGGACATGGATTATGCCGTTACCATTGATAATACTAATTTTATTTATGAATCTATTCTCGAAGTATGCCGGACATTTTTAGAAGCGCTGGTACTTGTTGTTTTAGTAGTATATCTATTTTTACAAAGCTGGAGAGCTACGCTTATTCCTCTTTTGGCAGTACCGGTATCATTGATTGGTACATTTACAGCTTTTACATTTTTAGGGTTTACAATCAATACACTGACATTATTTGCCATGGTATTGGCAATTGGATTGGTAGTGGATGATGCCATTGTAGTTATTGAAGCTGTTGAACGACATATCAAGGAGGATCATATGAGTCCGCGGGAGGCAACGGTGCAAGCCATGCAAGAAGTGTCTGGCCCCGTTATTGCGATCGCGTTTGTCTTGGCTTCGGTATTTTTGCCTGTAGCATTTTTTGGAGGCATCATGGGGGTGCTGTATAAACAATTTGCCTTGACGATTGCCGTTTCTATGGGATTATCGGCATTTGTGGCATTATCACTTACACCGGCACTTTGTGCACTTATCTTGAAACCGGATCGTGAATCAGAGAAAAAGAGTCTATTGAAGCGTTTTTTTAAATCCTTTAATGAACATTTGAGAATGATTACGATTCGCTATGGCAAAGAAATACAATATTTAATTCCCAGAGCAAAACGGTGTATGCTGTTTTTAGCGGGTATCTTGATTGTAACCGGATTACTCTATCAAGTTGTTCCCAGTTCCCTGGTACCAGAAGAAGATCAAGGATATTATATGGTGGGAGTCACACTGCCGGAGGGAGCCAGTTTGACTCGGACGATTCATGCAATGGATGCCATTTCAGAAAAAATCCAAAAACAGCCGGGAGTTACACAAGTTATGACCTTAGCGGGAACGGACCTTTTGACAGGGTCTTCCAAAACCAATACGGGAGAACTTTTTGTAGCATTAGCCCCATGGTCGGAGCGAACTTCTCCTTCATTACAAGTCAAATCGGAAATACAAGATACATTAGCCGATGCGTCTTCTTTTTTGGAAGGAAATGTGACAGTATTTAATCCACCGGCGCTGCCTGGATTGGGTTCAGTCGGTGGATTTTCGCTTATGATAGAAGATCGCAATGGGGGAACGCTTACGGATTTAGATAAAGTAGCGACACAATTTGTTGAACAAGCCAAAAAACGCAAGGAAATTGGAGCGGTATCCTCTAATTTCAGTACATCAACACCTAGTTATCGCTTTGATGTAGATCGTCAGAAAGCAGAAATTTTGGGAGTATCGGTAGATGATATTTTTTCCACCTTGCAAGTTTTTTTAGGTGCTGATGAAGTGAATGATTTTACGAGATTTGGACGGAACTACAAAGTTATCGTTCAAGCGGAAAGTCCGTATAGAAGTAATACTGATGCCCTGCGCTACTTATTTGTCAAAAGTGCTAATGGGGATATGATACCTCTTAACACCTTGGTTACAATGAAAAAAGTGCTGGCACCGGCCGTTATTACTCGATTTAATGGCGTACAAGCAGCTAAAATAAGCGGTACACAAGCCGGTGGCTACAGTTCAGGACAAGCCATGGAGGCATTGTCCGAAGTTGCAAAAGAAACGTTGCCGGATGGATATACTTATGAATGGACTGGTCAAAGTAGGGAAGAACAACAGTCGGCAGGACGAACTCCGATTGTGTTTGGGATGGCGCTTTTGTTCGCGTTTCTCTGTCTGGCGGCTTTATATGAAAGCTGGAGTGTGCCATTTGCTGTATTATTGGCTATTCCCTCAGGGGTTTTTGGTGCATTTTTGTTCCAATATCTTACGGGACAGGAAAATAGTATTTATATGCAAATTGGGTTGATTATGTTAATTGGTCTGGCAGCTAAAAATGCTATCTTAATCGTAGAATTTGCAAAAGTACGAGTAGATCAAGGCATGAAATTAGAACAAGCTGCTATGGAAGCGGCTCAGCTGAGGTTACGCCCGATTATTATGACTTCATTGGCTTTTATTATCGGTTGTCTGCCTCTTATGCTGGCGTCTGGGGCAGGTGCGGGGGCACGTACCTCCATGGGAACAGCTGTTGTCGGGGGGATGTTGGCGGCCACTGCCATAGGAATATTTCTTATACCTATATTATTTGTCGTTGTTGAAAACGTAGTAAGACGTTATAAATGATCTGGCGATAGACTTTGATATATTTTTTCTAAATTTTCCTCTTGTGTTTGTAGATAGGTTTTGTTGCTATCAGAACTTTCCAATGTATAAATACCTTCTACGTTAGCACCTACTTCGTGTGCCAGTGTTTGGGAAATTTTGGGACTTTCCATATCTTCTACAAAAATTGTTGAGATATGATGATTTAAGCAAAAATCAGCAAGTTCTTTTAGGCGGCGGGCACTTGGTTCACCAGAGGCAAAAACATTTTCCAGGCTATTTTGCTGCAGTCCAAAATCACGAGCCATATAAGAAAAAGCAGCGTGACCAGTAACAAATACCTTGTTCGGACTTTGGTCAAATTTTGTCTTATAGTCGGTATACAAATGATCTAGTTTGGCAGCAAATTCATCATAGTTCGCATCGTAGTAGGCCTTATTTGACGGATCTGCTTTTATAAACGCGTTATGGATATTCTTGGCTTCCCGTTTGGCACCCTGTAGACTAAGCCAGATATGTGGATCTATGTCGTGACGCTGAGATTGGTTATTCCAAAAAGCGGAAGAGGCAGTATCATAAATGGGGGTGGCGCCATTTGAGGCGATGACGAACAGCAAGTTTTTGTTTCCTGCGGTTTTAATTGCTTTTTCCGCCCATGCTTGTTCCATACCAAACCCATTGATAATAAAAACAGAGGCATTGGAAAGTGCTGTTACATCGGATGCTTTAGGTTCAAAATCGTGCGGCTCTACACCGTCGGGGATGATGGTTTTAATTTCTATTTTATTTCCGCCTATGGCTTGTGCTAATTCGCGCATGGCATTAAATGAAACGACAACTTGTAATTTTGGGTTATTTGAAGGGGCTTCCGAAAAGGGAGCCTTTTCTAGTGTACAGGAAGTTAATAGAAACAGAGAAAAAATAAATAGTAAAGCATAGACTATGCGTTTCAAGCAATCCCTTCTCTCTAAATGCGAATAACTTGCATTTGCACTTTAAAATAGGATATAATATGTTACGCAAGATGTCAAGAAAATAAAGATTTATGCATGGGGAGGGAGAACATACCATGATTTTGTTGGAACATGTATATTATGCCTATGAAACCGGAAGTCCGTATCTTCTCCGGGACTTGAATCTTATAATAAAAAATGGGGATTATATTTCTATTGTCGGTGAAAATGGCAGTGGTAAGAGCACATTTGTAAAATTGCTGCTAGGACTTTTGAAACCGGTGAAAGGAGCTTTGCGCAATGATTTTACGCGGACCGCTTATGTACCACAGCGTTTTGAATCGTTGAACAGTCAATTTCCTATTACCGTTCGGGAGGTCCTGAATTGCTATCGGAAGGTACTGCATATTAAGGATAAAGATTGCATTAACCATTATTTGGAGTTGATGGGAATGAAAGGATACGAAGAATCTCTTATCGGAACCCTTTCCGGCGGACAATGCCAAAAAGTTTTTATTGCAAGAGCTCTTATGGGGCACCCCGATCTTATTATTCTTGATGAACCGTCGACCGGGATTGATGTAAAGAGTCAAAGCGAGTTATATCCATTCTTGAAGAGCCTTAATCAAAAACACGGTATCACCATTATTACAGTGGAACATAATCTGCGTGCCGCTATTCGAAATTCCAAGCAGATGTATCATGTTGCCGGCGGCAGTGGTCATCTTTGCTCACCGGAAGAATACATCCGTGAATATGTATCCGAAAATACAGGAAGTGAAGCTTATGTTTGAATATGCGTTTATACAAAATGCTTTTATTGTAGCTTTATTAATATCTGTGGTATGTCCCTTGATTGGAATGTTTTTAGTGCTGCGGCGATATTCCATGATTGGTGATTCTTTGGCACATGCTTCTTTAGCTGGAGTAGCTGTGGGACTACTATTGAATATAAATCCGATTCTTAGCGCTTTTTGTCTTACCTCTTTTTTTGGCGTATTAATAGAGGCGTTGCGTCGACGATTTCGTCGCTACGCCGAACTTATTTTAGTAATTGTATTGTCTTTATCGGTGGGGATTGCTATTACAATTATCAGTTCCGGTTTGGTTCATGCAAATGTGGAATCTTTTCTGTTTGGAAGTATACTTACTGTTTCGCGCGAAGATGTCTGGTCTGTTTTTATTCTCAGCATTATTTCTATTTTTCTTATTTTGCGGCTGTATCCTCAATTGGTTTTTCTGACCTTTGATGAAGATGGAGCAAAAATTGCCGGAGTAAAAAGCCAGATTATTAACTATGTATTTGCGGTACTTGTAGCGGCAACAATTTCTGTTTCTATTCGAATTGTTGGAATTTTAGTTATTAGTTCATTAATTGCTTTGCCCGTAGCGACAGCACTGCAGTTGCAGCGGGGATTCCGAAGAACATTGCAGTTATCGGTACTGTTTAGCTTTATTGATATTCTTGCAGGACTTTTTGTTTCTTATTGGATAGATGCGGCGCCTGGCGGGGTAACGGCGATTGTTTCTGTTCTTCTTTTGATGATGGTTATGGCGTTTCAACAAGTCCGGTTAACTGGACATCATGCTGATATAGAAAGGGTGTGAAAATATGGTATGTTCGTTAGAGGATCATCGTGAATATTTGCATCAACATGGGATTAAAAGTACGCGGCCCCGTAATTTGGTATGGGAAATTTTGTTAACGCATGATGGAATATTGTCGGCAGAAGAAATTTATCAAACGGTCGTCCAACAGGGAGAAACTGTGAATTTTTCTACAATATATCGCGTTTTGGAACTTTTTGTTGAAAAAGGTCTTGTGGAAAAATCTTTTTTTCCCGGTACGCAGAAAAATGTTTTTTCTGTATGCCATGTAGGGCATACACACCACTTGATTTGCTTGCGCTGTCATAAGACTGTTGATATTTCACCGTGTCCTTTGTCTGATTTGGAAAAGCAGATTGCAGCGAAAACAGATTTTCAAATTGTCGGGCATCATCTTGAAATTTATGGGTATTGTCCAGAATGCAGAAAGATCATGAAATAGCGGTATAAGCCATTTCTTGTAAGTTTTTATTTTTTTGTACCTATCATACATCACGCGCAGCGAATAGTTCTTCGCTGCGCGTGATGTATGATAGGGGAGAGATATATATTGTGTTTTGCCGCAATATATATAATGTGTGGCAGTTAAAAAAATCGTATATCATATACGTGAAGATAATAATTTTTTTGTGTAGTCTTTCTGCGGATTTATAAAAATTTGTTCTGTGGGACCCTTTTCAATTAGTCTGCCATTATGCAGCACCATCGTTTTAGTACTGATCCAGCGGGCCAGACAAAGATCATGTGTAATAAAAAGACATGCAATGTGATGGTTGCAGCATATGTTTTTGATCAGGTCTGCAATTTTTCCTTGTGTGCTTACATCGAGCGCACTGGTTACTTCGTCACAAACAAGAAGTTTTGGATTAATGCATAATGCCCGCAGTAATGCTGCTCGTTGGCATTCTCCTCCACTGATTTGATGGGGGTAACGGTCTAAAAAAGAAGTATTCAGTTGTACTTCTTCGACAAGTTGATACCATGCTGATTGATTCATATGAATATGAAAATTTTGAGGTCCTGCCATGATACTTTTTCGCAAGGTTTTGCGTGGATGAAAAGATGCTATTGGATTTTGAAAAACCATTTGCATCTGGCTATATATTTTTTTGCAGTGTTGTTCAGAAATATGAGTGATATCTTGTCCATCAAAAAGGATTTCGCCCTCGTCGCTATTTATAAAACGGCATAAACATTGGGCTAAAGTGCTTTTTCCTGAACCGCTTTCACCGATTACAGCAATTATTTCTCCGGCATCTATCTGGAAAGAAATGTGATCTAACGCTTGTATCGGTTTATATTGATAATACGTTTTTGTTAAATTTTTAACAGTGAGCAGCATATTAGCAGTCCTTTCGTATTCCGGCCAAGAACAACAGCTCTTTTGTATACGGTTGCTGCGGATTTTTGATCACATTGCTGGCTTTGCCGTATTCGATCAGATGACCTTGCTTGAGAACAAGCAGTGTGTCTGCCATATAACGAGCCAAACGGATATCATGTGTAACAAAGATAATCGCCGTTTGGTGATAACGGCGCAGACGCAGTAGTGCATCCGCGATTTTTTGTTGTGTTAAACTGTCAACAGCCGATGTTGGTTCATCTGCCAGCAGCAGATGAGGAGGCATAATAAGGGGGAATAAAAGTTCCGCTCTTTGAATCATGCCGCCGGAAAACGTAATCGGATACTTGTGTAGACTTTCCTCGGGAAGTCCTAGCATTACGGCACGTTCTTTTACAATTCCCGTAAATTCCGAATGACTCATGTTCCCTGTAAGGCGTACGGCGTCCCATAATTGAGTTTGGATGGTTTGTACGGGACAAAAAGAAGATAATGCATCTTGAAACAGTATCGATAATTCATACCCGTATACTTTTTGCCAGTCGGATGGCTGCAATGCACGTCCCTTGTAACAAACTTTACCGAGTAGCTGCAGTGGAGGTGAAATCATACCGCTGGCAGCTTTTAGCAGTGTTGTTTTGCCGCTTCCTGACTCGCCGACAATAACAAGGATTTCTCCTTTACAGACAGTAAACCGGAGCGCATCTAATAAGACTCTATTTCCATCAGTGACAGTTACGTCTTGAAATGATAATATGGTAGACATTGTTAGGTATACTTCCTTATTTTATATCTAATTCAGGAGTTATTTCATAGTAGTCTGAGGGATGTGCTTCTAATCCAGTTACATTTTTTTTCATAACAAAAGACATTTTTAAAAATGCGGTGTAAATAATCGCGTTATCATCAAGAATATGTTGCTGAATCTGGACTGCTAATTCATTTCTCTTGTTAGTGTTAAATGTATTGCGCAGCTGATCACAGAGGTGGTCTACATCCGGATTATTATATGCTCCGTTATTATAAGGTGAATCAGACATGACATTAGAGGTAAAATAATATTCCGGATCTCCTGTGGGAGCAGTGACAATGGCCTTGGCATATATATCGAATTCGTTCCGTTTCAGGAAGTCCTTATAATTATCGGTAGCATTTACCTCTAACTTAATACCAATTTCTTTTAAGGCTGATTGTGCATATTCCGCGAGAAGAGGCAATTCCTGCCGGGAAGTGTAGGTAAGCCAGCGCAGTGTCAGCGGTTTCCCGTTTTTTAATACATAACCGTCAGCATCGCATTCTGTGTAACCGGCTTGTGTTAACAGACGGTGTGCTGCTTCCGGATCATACGGTGCAGCCTTAAGCTCTCGTCCGAAGGGCATATTGTCAGGAAAGGCGCCGGTGGCGGGTACGCCATTTCCATTTAATAGTACAGATACAAATTGGTCTTTATTAATTGCCATGGCAATAGCTTTGCGGACGTTGGCATTTTGAAGAACCGGGGTTCTGTAATTTATGAGTGCTTGATATACACGGGAGGTCGCTGCAGAACTGATTTTATATTTATTGGTATCTTGGAAATTTGATAAACTGGCATAAGGGAGACCCTGTGCAGCGTCTAGTTCCCCGCTTTGCATCGCCATTGAAAGTGCATCCCCGTCTGTAATGCTGCGGACAATAATCTTATCTAATTTTGGCTGCACTTTTCCCCAATAATGAGTGTTTTTCTTTAAATCAATTTCTGTGTCTGTTACTTTTTCTGCGACGTAAGGTCCCGTACCCACGACAATGCGGTCTTTTTCTCCCGCTGTCATGTCAATGATTGCCGCGTAGGGATCAGCCAGATAATGAAGTAAAGCAGGTACTTTTTCAGAAGATTGAATGGTTACCGTTTGTCCGTCTGCGATAATCTCTTTGATTTTCAAATCATGCGGAGCACGATCGTTTTTTTTCAATAAATCTTCCAAACATGCTTTTACATCATCCCCGGTTACTTTTTTGCCGTTAGAAAACATGATATCATTGCGCAGGGTAATTTTGACCGTATAATCATCTAGTTGGTTAGCAGATTCGGCTAACCAGGGTTCAATTTTCATTTCTTTGTTGAAACGGAATAATGTTTCACCAATGCCATATCGGACAGTACTCCAGCCGCAATATGTATCATGAGGATTTGTTCCGGCATCCTGCATAGCTGTTCCATATGCCATAGTGCCGTAGTGAAATATTTTTTCACTGTGGTGGGAAGTTGCCGCAGAATTATTTTGGCTGCAACCAGATAGAAGTAACATAATTCCTAATGCGGCAGTAAAAAAGATAGCTTTTTTGTTCATATAAATACCTCGCTTAATGGATATCAAAAAAATCACGCAGAGAATCTGCAAATAGCTGAAATAAAGAAACTGTGATAAATATGGCAATACCAGGAGCAAAAATAGTCCAAGGTGCTGTTTGCAATAAATTACGAGCTCCGCTCATCATTGAACCCCATTCTGCGGCTGGAGGCGCAGTTCCCAATCCTAAAAATGACAGACCTGCAATTTCGGTAATAATGGTACCGATATCGAGGGCTGCTGTAATACAAATGGGACCGATAATGACGGGCAAAATATGAAAGAACATAATTTGCCAAGAAGAGGATCCGCTCATTTTGGCGGCCTCTATGTATTCCGTCTGCCGTAAAGGTAGTGTTTGTGTACGTACTAGTCGGGTGTATTTCGGCCAGGAAACAAGCATAATAGCCGCAGCTGCATTAAACGTACCTCCACCCAGTAATCCGGCGGCGGCAATAGCAAAAACCATAGATGGAAAAGCTAAAAACACATCCGTAAGACGTAAAAGAATTGTGACTAGGCGGTTGCGATGATATCCGCAGAACAGACCGATAAGGGAGCCTAAAAAACTTGTTAGAAAGGTTATCATCAGTGCGGTAAATACCGTTATTTTAGCACCAGCAATTGTACGAGCCAGCATATCTCTGCCAAAACGATCAGTACCAAGCAGATGCGCCGTACTTGGTGGCTGCAACGCTTGCAATAAATTTTGATTATAAGCATCAAAAGGAAGAATATATTCGGCTGTCAATGAAAAAAGAAGTCCGGCGGCAATCAGCAGCAAAAGAACAAAAAAGCGACGATTTTTAGCAGTGTGTATCATCTTAATGCCCCTCCTCATGAATCGTGATGCGGGGATCAATGAAACAGCAAAGTATATCGACGGCTAAATTAATAAGGACGTAGATAAGAGACATCCAAATTACATAGGCTTGAATAATAGGATAATCGCGCATAACAATGGCATCTACGGCAAGCTTTCCGATACCGTCCCAGAGGAAAATAGATTCAACGATAGCGGCGCCGCCCAGCAGAGAACCGACAGATACTCCCAAAAGTGCTAGCAGTGGAGATAAAACAGAACGCAACACATAATGAGTAAGAATATAGAAATAAGGTATGCCCCGTATGCGAGCTGCCTGTATATACGGTTTGTGCAGTTCCTCCAGCAGAATACCGCGTATTTGCCGCGTATATTTAGCGCTCATTGCAATTGCCAGTGTCAGGGCTGGAAGTATAGGAATCGTATTGCTGTCAGTACTGAAAAAAGAAAAAATAGGTATTTTAACAGCAAAAAAATAAAGAAGCAGCAATCCGATGAAGAAATCAGGCAAAGCATTGCCGGTAAAAGCTGAAAAACGTATCAAATAATCTATCCAGCTTCCTTTTTTTACAGCAGTTATCATGCCTAACGGTATTGATATAAAAAGTGTGATTAATACAGCGATAACCATCAGTTCAATTGTAGAAGGAATTTTTTCTATAATGACCGATGATACGGGTTGCCCGGATACAAATGAAGTTCCCATATTTCCCTGTAGTATATTACAAATCCAGTCACTGTATTGACCAAGAAAATCTTTATTTAAGCCAAGTGCGATTTTATGAGCTGTGATTGCGGCAGGAGAAGCACCGCCGTTTTGCTCATATAGTAAATCGACCGTGTCCGTTGAGGCTGTATGCATAAGAGCAAATGATAAAAAAGTAATGCCTATAAGTATGGGAATCAGATGGAGCAATCTGGTTTGTATGTAATGTTTCATTGCTATAAAAACTCCTTTATGTAAAACATGTTCTTTTATCATATTACATAGATGGGACTTCATGTCAATGGCGGTTTTAAATATATTTTGTTAAAAGAAGAATTTCTTGTATAATAGTACACAAAATTAAAGGAGAATCCGTATGGAATTTGATAAGCGAGTACAAAATTATTGGAATGCGCGCAGTAAAGAGTTTGGTGATACCCGGCGCGTAGAATTGGCAGGGCCTGACGCACAGGCCTGGCAAAATTTCATAACGTCCTATTTACCGAAAAAAAAGGACATCAGTGTCCTTGATGTAGGAACAGGAACTGGGTTTCTGGCTATTCTTATGGCACAATCCGGGTATTGCGTGACGGGAATTGATTTATCAAAAGAAATGCTGCGGCAAGCAGAACAAGCGGCGCAGATGAATGAAATGAGCATCCATTTTGAATGTGGCAATGCGCAGCAGCTTGATTTTGCCAGTAATACTTTTGAAGTAGTTGTTTCACGGAATTTAACGTGGAATCTGCCAAATGTAACAGCCGCATATATAGAGTGGCTGCGGGTTCTTAAGCCAGGTGGCATTATGCTGAATTTTGACTCTAATTACGGAGCTATCAATTTTGCAACTGAAGCCGAAAAAAAAGAAAATGTACATCATAAGTTAGATAAAAAAATATTGTGGGAATGTGAGAACTTGAAAAAAGGTCTTTCTATTAGTCAGGAAAATCGCCCGCAGTGGGATTTACAGTGTTTACAGCGTATCGGTTTTGTCAATTGTTCCTATCGTGCGGATATTCGTTCTATGGTACACTGTTTACAGAATATGCAATATGATACATTGCCATTGTTTTCTTTGTGCGGATATAAATCTGCACAAAGAAATATGTAAAAATTACATACGGAATATAATAAAAACAAATAAATAAACATAAACAAATTGCGAAACGTTTTTCCATCATATATAATGTTAACTGTAGATTATATAGACATAGTAAACAAGATGTTTTTTTACTGGAACAGATATATTCATTATGTTTTTTTATGGAGAATGTATTGTGAAGGAAGATGTTATCGAACAAGCAGAATTTGCAAAATACGATGGGTTGACGGGACTTTACAGCCGGCAATATTTTTTTGCACAAGCAGAAAAGGTATTATCGACTCATCAGCGGAAAGAATATATCGTTGTTTGCAGCAATATTGTCAAATTTAAATTGGTTAATGAGCTTTTTGGAACCTCTGCCGGCGATTATGTATTGAAAACACTAGGAGAAGTTGTCCGCCGTTGGCAAAGAGATTCACATGGCAGAGATGTATTTGGACGTTTTCATTCGGATCATTTTGTCGGATGTATGCCATTAGGCCGGCTGCATATGCAATCTTTTATTGGTTATTGTCAAGCGGTGTTGGAAAAACTGGATTTAAATATCAATGTTAATTTTACCTTTGGCATATATAAAGTAAACGATGAAAATATGACGGTCAAAGAAATGACGGATTGTGCTATCGTGGCTCTCCAATCCGTTACTCCGAACGGAAGTAAACCGTATGCTGTATATGATAATATTATGCAGGATAAAATACGGCGCGACCAAATGCTGGCGGCTTCAATGAAAAATTCATTGGATAGTGGCGAGTTCCAAGTATTTTATCAACCTATGTATGATTTTTCGACGAAACAAATTACTCGCGCGGAAGCCTTAGTCCGTTGGTTTCATTCTCAATTGGGGACAGTACGCCCCAACGAATTTATTCCGCTTTTTGAACGAAATGGTATGATTGTTTTACTTGACCTATATATTTGGGAAACTGTTTGCCAACATCAGCGGCAGTGCCTAGATGTCATGCGTCCCATAGTACCAGTTTCTGTTAATGTATCACGTGTAGATTTTTACCATCAGGATATTGTCGAGCGACTTACTATACTGCTGAAAAAGTATGACTTACCACCATGGGTATTGGAATTGGAAGTGACTGAATCTGTTTATATGGATGATCCACGGCAAATGCATGTTATTTTGATGCAGCTTAAAGAACTGGGCTTTCATATTCTTATGGATGATTTTGGCAGTGGGTATTCATCATTGAATATGCTGATGAATCTTCCCGTCGATACACTGAAGATTGATATGTTGTTTATTCGACAGATGGATATCTCGCAGCGGGCTGGAGATATTATCGGAAGTATTGTTCGTATGGCACAATGGTTGAATTTAGAAACGGTTATGGAAGGAGTAGAAACAAGGACACAGAGTGAATATTTAAAAAATATAGGTTGCAATACAGGGCAAGGGTATTATTTTTCGAAACCGATTTCGGAATCGGATTTTCTGCATTTGATGGATGAATATACACCGCCTGCATCGGAAGAGATTATCAATACAGATTATAATATGAGTTGTTACAAAACAATAATGGCATATGACAGAAAAATTATGGGATTGCTTGATTTGCTTAATGGCATTGGTTTATATGAACTTAAAAACAGTACATTAATTTTATTATGGGCTAATCATGGGTATGCACAAATTTGGGGGCGGCATACACTATCAACCAGTAATGATGGATGGAATCCGATCCAACCTGCCGATCAAATTATCGTGCAGCGGTCATTGGAACAGGCTAAATGGAAGAAAGAAACCGTTTCATTTACATATCACTCCATTCATTACGATGGACATTCTATGTTGATGTATGCACGGGCTCATTATTTGGGAATGCGTAATAACGGAGATGTATATTTGATAACATTTTTTGACTTGACTGATTGGAGCTGTTTGTAGATAAATCATTAAGAATTTATTGCAAATCAGATGATGTCAGATATTATAAAAGGTCCGTACCCGGTCATTTATGAAAAGGGACTTGGTTACGGACCCGTTGTGACATATTTGCTTTTTATCATTCGTTGTAATAGCTTTATTTTACATATACTACAAAATCCGATTTGCGCGGGGCTGCGGCGGGAAGCGGGCAGTCAGCGTAACCGAGGGTGCAATGGCCAACAGCTGTGAGATGTTCGGGAAGTCCCCATTTTTTAAGCAGTGTCTTGCCTTCTGGAGATTCGAATTCTTCTTTAGCGCGATTGATCCAGCAGGAGCCAATGCCGAGTGCTGCGGCAGCATTCATGAGATTACCCATGACGAGACACCCGTCGGACCAG
Organism: Megasphaera sp.; assembly: GCA_022649055.1. Lineage (GTDB taxonomy): Bacteria > Bacillota > Negativicutes > Veillonellales > Megasphaeraceae > Megasphaera_A > Megasphaera_A sueciensis. The sequence goes on along the minus strand of JALCNL010000005.1, from coordinate 29,573 downwards.
GCGTTGACGGATTTTTTTGTATCTGTCAATACGAGGCAGATGGTAGGTGCTCCATAGAATGGATCACTGTTAGTACCCAAGATTTTGGCGTTCATAGCGGATAATTTGGCAATTAGGTCATGGTTTTGAATTACTACGATGGTAACGGGTTGCTGTCCTTTGCCAGAAGCGGCAAAGGTTCCGGCTTTGACGATTTCCTGCAATTCTTTTTCTTTTATTTGTTCAGGTTTGTACTTGCGGATGCTGCGGCGGGTGAGTAGTGTTTGAATCGTTTCATTCATAAAGGTCAGCCCCTTTCAAGGAATAATTAATAAATATTATAAACCATAATTAGTATACCATTATTTTATATTTTATGGGAAAGAAAAATGAAAGGAATATATCTGAAATATATTGATAGATTCAGAAGATTCAACAAAAACTAATGAGAAAATATAAAAATATCCGTAGTGGTACGGATATTAGAAAAGAGTTATGATATAATAAAATAATACTGGAGGGGATTTGCGTGATAGCAGCGAATATTTATGATTATTTTTTAATAAATAGAGGCGATAATGGTGAATCATGAACATACACATGGGAAATATTGCGGCATTGTGGAATTAGAAAAAAAAACCGTATCGCAGCCGAGTCTTCCCAAGGAATATATACAGCCGTTAGCGGCAATATTTAAGGTGCTTGGGGATCCTACACGATTACGCATACTTCATGCGTTAATGGAGGGTGAAATGTGTGTATGTGAAATTGCTGAACAGATTCGGATGGGGCAATCGGCGGTTTCCCATCAACTGCGGATTTTGCGGGATGCCCGGTTAGTACAATTTCGACGGGACGGTAAAGTTATTTGGTATTCATTAGCGGATAATCATGTATTTACTCTTTTGGCAGTGGGGTTAGAGCATGTTGCTGAATAGTAATACTAAAAGCGGGGAATAAACTATGTTTTTGTGTTTAATGCGTCATGGCAAAGCAGAGATATTTAAGCGTGGCAGTAATGATAGCCAACGGCATTTAACAGAAAATGGGCGGCAGCGCGTAACTACTATGGCTTCTTTGGTAAAGCGCTGGTGGCCTGCGGGAAATACGAGTATTTGGTCTAGCCCGTTGGTTCGGGCGCGTGAAACGGCGATAATTATGGGACGGGCAATCCATGCTGTTTCTATGGATATACATCCGTCCCTTGCCGTGGGAGACTTGCGGAGTTTTTATGAAGAAGTTTTAATTAAAGAAAGAAATGATGTTGTTTTAGTTGTTGGGCATGAACCTTTTTTGGGACATTGGGCTAAGGAAATAACGGGGACGCCCATAGATTTTAGAACAGGCAGTATAGCTATTTTTGAATATGATCCGGCATTAAAACCAACGGGACACGGTAAATTATTATTATATGTACAACCAAAAGCAGCAGCTTTGATTTTATAGGTACAAGGAGGATTTTCTAATGGTAATGAAACATCTTTTATCCATAGCGGGTACTGATCCCTCCGGCGGAGCGGGAGCACAAGCTGATTTAAAAACGTTTTGTGCTCATGGATGCTATGGTATGAATGTTATTACAGCAGTAGTTGCACAAAATACACAAGGTGTCATAGATTATATGGATATAACGCCGAATTTGATTGCGGAGCAGCTGGAAGCGGTGTTTGAGGATATTGTGGTGGATGCTGTAAAAATAGGAATGGTAAGCGTTCCCGAAACAATTCGTGTTATTGGTGAAAAGCTGAAACAATATAAACCACCCTTTATTGTTGTTGATCCGGTCATGGTGTCAACTAGCGGACACCGGTTATTAGCTCCAGAATCAGAACAGGTACTTAAGACCATTTTAGTGCCGTTGGCGGATGTCTTGACTCCGAATATTCCAGAGGCAGAAGTATTGGCAGGGCAGGAGATACATGATTTTTCTGATATGGAAACAGCTTGCCGCATAATTGCGGCGATGGGGGCAAAAACTGTTTTGATCAAAGGCGGGCATCGTATATCTGATGCTACGGATATATTTTTTGATGGAAATGGTTTTCATTATTTTAGAAGCCAGCATATTGAAAGTACGAGTACACATGGTACCGGATGTTCTTTATCTAGTGCTATTGCAGCTAATTTGGCAAATGGAATGGAACTGGAAACGGCAGTAGGCAAAGCTAAGGCTTTTGTGTTTGAAGGTATCAAGCATGCAGAACCTATCGGCAAGGGACATGGACCGATTCATCATTTTTATGAACTTTATAAAAAGGCTGGTTTGTTATAATTTTGCATGTTATATCAATTGTATAGGAGGTGATAGTATATGAAAAAAAAATATAGGCAGATAGTTTGTGCCGCAGCCACAGTCATCTTGATGAGCAGTGCCTGCTCGGCGGCTAATCCGGATACCGCATATAAAGAAGCAGTGCAAACCATGGCAGCTCATCCTGAAGGCGAGTATGTTATACTGCTTAATTTGAAGATGCCCATAACCTCAATAGCCTTAGCCGATACCATTGATTTGCAGGAAAAACCGTTTAAAGTCAAAAGTGTAGTCACGCTGTCTTCTTTAAATAAAACGGATAGTCCTTTTGCGGCTGTATATGTGGAACAGGACGGAGATCATCTGAATATTTATTCTGGCCGCAGTCAAATGGATAAGATGTTGTGGAATAAACAGGTACGTCCTTTGAAGAACAAGGCCCCGCTTGCGGATGCGTTTGGAACGGAACGATCTATTATGTCTGGCGTAAAAGCTGTGGATATTGTTGGTTTGAATCAGTATAAAGTTGTCTTTGATGCGCGGCGTATATATGATAACACTGATAAGGAAAACTGGGAAAAAGAAGGGCTCGGTTCACAGCAGGCGGAGATAGCAGCGCAAGCATTACAGGCTTTGCAGCAGGCGGGAGATGTTTCTTTTGTCGTGACGATCGATCCCAAAACAAAACGTATTATTCATGTCGATGGACTGTTGACTGATCAGGTACAGACAGTGGCTCGTGCGGTTGCTTCGAGAGTTAATGGGTCTGAAAAAGCTAAAGCTTTAGTAAGAGAAATGATCGATCATAGCTGTATGACAATTACCGTAGACAGCAAACCGCTTCCCGATGGTATTTCTATAGCGGTGCCGAAAATGGTACGGAAAGCTGCAGAGAAAAACTAGGAATTACATATGAAAAATAGAGAAAAATTTGAATTCGTGAAAAATCTATGCTGCTTTACGGGCAAAAAATTAAAATTAGACTAGATAATATTTGACATATAGCGTAAAATATGGTATAAGTGAACAATTGAAATATTTTTCGTTGATGTCCGTGAAAAGAACAGAGCGACAGAACCATCATGATGGTTGCGAGCGGTGTGATGGAACGGCCTGTTATAATTGGATAAGGATATAGCCGCAGCAGGAGTATGAAAGGTGCAGAGGATATTTGACTGAAAATGCGGCCGGAACGGGATATAGCAGTATAGGAGGTATATTATTTTGGCAAAAGAAAAATTATTGGTAATTCCCCTCGGTGGACTGGGAGAAATCGGGAAGAATATGACAGTTTTCCAATACGGTGAAGATATCATTGTTTTGGATGCAGGACTGTCTTTCCCCGATGATGACATGTTCGGGATTGATCTTGTTATTCCCGATATGAGCTATCTTATTGAAAATAAGGATAAGGTAAAAGCGGTTGTAATCACACACGGGCATGAAGACCATATCGGGAGTTTGGCATATCTGCTTAATGAGGTCAATGTACCTGTTTATGCAACAAAACTTGTATGTGGTCTTATTGAAGGCAAACTTAAAGAAAATCATATTACCCACTATGAACTTAATGAGGTTCATCATGGCGATGAATTCCAAATTGGAGTTTTTAAAGTGGGATTTATTCATACAAATCACTCGATTCCCGATGCGAGCGCCATATTTTTTAAGACACCGGTAGGTACGGTTGTTCATACCGGCGATTTTAAAATTGATCAGACACCTGTTGACGGGTTGGTTATGGATATCCATAAGTTTGCAGAACTGGGACATAGAGGCGTATTATTACTTATGTCGGATAGTACAAATGCGGAACGGCCTGGATATACAGAATCTGAGACCATTGTTGGCGGGGCTTTCCGCAAAGCTTTTACAGAAGCAAAGGGACGTATTATTCTGGCTACTTTTGCTTCTAATATTTCTCGTATTCAACAAGCCGTCAATACGGCGGTTCAGTTTAAACGCAAGGTTGCTGTATTTGGACGCAGCATGGTAAATAATGTACAGATTGCAATTGAGTTGGGATATCTGGATGTCCCTCAGGGAGTTATGATTGAACCGGACGAAATGAATCGCTATCCGGCAGATCAAATTCTTATATTGACTACCGGCAGTCAAGGCGAACCCATGGCGGGACTCAGCCGCATGGCTGCTAATAATCACCGCAGCGTGAGCATTATGCCAGGGGATACTGTCATTATTTCAGCTTCGCCAATTCCTGGAAATGAAACTAGTGTAGGACGCACGATTGACAACCTTATGAAATTGGGTGCGAATGTAGTAGCTGGTAAAGAAAAGAAAATTCATGTTTCGGGACATGCCAGCCAGGAAGAATTGAAAATCATGCTAAATTTAGTGCGTCCTAAATTTTTTATCCCTGTTCATGGTGAATACCGCATGTTGAAAAAACATGGTGAAATTGCAGAAATGATGGGGGTCAAAAAAGACCATATTCTGATTGGTGATAATGGACAGGTGTTTGAATTTACCAATCGTTCAGGCAAAAAAGCGGGACATGTTAATGCTGGCCGTGTATTTGTTGACGGGCTAGGCGTTGGTGACGTGGGTAATATTGTTATTCGTGATCGACAGCAACTAGCAATGGAAGGAATGGTTATTGTCGTAATGACCTTGGCTAAAGGGACTTGTCATCCTTTGGCGGGGCCGGATATTGTTTCGCGCGGTTTTGTTTATGTGCGTGATTCAGAGGCGCTTATGAATGAAGCACATGATAAAGTTGCGGCTGTTTTGGAACGGTGTGAAGCCGGCAATATCCGTGAATGGGCGGTTATCAAGTCTCAGGTTCGCGATACATTGAGTCGGTATTTGTTTGAAAAAACGCGTCGTCGTCCTATGATATTGCCGATTATTATGGAAGTGTAATGGTTAACAGCCAATTCGGTATGCGACAGCGGAGGCATTACTGCCTCCGCTGTCGTGCCGTAGTGAAAGGGGAAAATTCTGTGGATCCACGCAATACAAATGTCAGAGCTATTACTACAGCAGGATGTTTTGCTGCTGTAATGTTGATTTTAGCACTGCTTAGCAATTATGTTCCTTTTTTTTCTATTATAGGCTATTTTATCTTACCGGTTCCTATGGCCATTATCCATATGCGTTTTGGTCTGCGCTGGTCGCTTATGATGGGTGTTATTGTAGGAACTCTTATGGGGATGTTTATAGATCCGGTTACGGCGTTGTTGCAGATGGTGACGTTTTGCTGTGTGGGAGTAGCTTTGGGTATGGGATTCCGCAGCGATTGGCCACCGGCCAAAATGCTATTTGGTGTAACAATTGCATTGGGTGTGGGACTGGTGGCTTTGGTCGGGATGATGTATATTGTGCTCCATGTTGATGTGCTGCAACTATTGAATGGGCAATTTCAAATTCTTATGGATAGTGTTATTGAATCATATAAGGATAGCGGGATGTCGGAGGTACAGCTAGTACAGGGACGGCAGCAGATGGAGGAAGTAGCACGTCTCTTGCCGGCAATCATTCCACTTATGGTTTGCCTGGGACTCGCTATGCTGTCTTATTTAAATATACGAGTTGCACAGATTATTTTAACTCGTCTTGGCTATGCGGTGCGTCCTTTTTTACCGGTACGATATTGGGAAATTTCCAGGAGTATGCTATACTTATATGTGTTGGCAATAGTCGTCAAATATTGGGGGACGTCCAGAGGAATAGATGGATTGAGCGTTATTGGCTTGAATCTGGAACAGCTTTCCGTATTTTTTATTTGCATACAAGGTATTGCCTTTGTTCTATATCTGCTGGATCGCCATTTTAAACTTGGTTCGGTAGGTCAGGCTTGTATTGTTATTCTACTATTTATATTTCCTCTTTTCCAATTTTTAGTATTTGTTGCCGGTATCGTCGATATGGCGATGAATTATCGTAAAAAACATAACGCCGCATAACAAATACGGGAGGCAAGAAATGTTTAGAAATATGTTGGCGAAACGATATGATCAGCCGTTTATTCTGGTTATTGGAATATTGCTTCTTATTATCGCCGTTTATAACTGGATTGTGGCACTGTTGGCTCTGATTATCATAGGTGGAGTATATGTTTTGACACGTAAAAACATTATGGAGCATAATCAGGAAATGAGCCGTTTTTTCGATGCTATTTCTCAGAGTGTCGATCAGGCTTCCAGTTATGCTGTTCAGAATTTACCTATTGGTATTGCGATTGTTGATATGGAGTCGAGTTTATGCTGGGCTAATAGTGTTTTTCGCGATTGGATTGGAGATTTTGAAGATAATCAAAAACTTCAGGGAATCATGAAAAATCTTAATATTGACAAGTTTTGGGGGAAATTCGGATATTTTTTTGAGCATATCAATGATCGATATTATCGTGTAGTTTATAAGTATTTGCAAACCGATTCAGATAATGACAGTAACTATTTAATTCTTTATTTTGAAGATATTACAGATACAGAAAAACAAAAGATTGCTTGTCTCGAAGCCATGCCTGTATTCTGTGATATTGAAATTGATAATTTGGAGGAAGTTGCAAAGGGTATGTCTGATATGCAGCGAGCTACCTTATGGGCGGACGTTAATAATTGCTTATTGGATGAATTAACGGAATTGGGCGGATTTGTCCGATCTTATGGAGATGAAAACTATGTAGCTTGTTTGAGTCGACAGGCACTGGATGTGTTAAAGCATAACAATTTTTCTTTTTTGGAAAAAATTCGTGCTATTCATACGGTGAACCGTATTCCGGTTACCATTAGCATGGGAATTTCTACCTTTCCTAAAGAAATTGTAGAAAATGGTCTGTCTAATTTTAATGAATTAGCAGATAAAGCAAGAGCTGGGCTGGATTTGGCTTTGGGGCGCGGCGGAGATCAAGTTGTTGTGTATGAAGAAGATGGATCTGCTCATTTTTATGGAGGAAAAACGCAATCTGTAGAAAAAAATACCCGTGTCCGGGCTCGTGTAGTGGCACAAGCGATACGTGAGCTTATTGATTCCAGTGCGTTAGTACTTGTTATGGGGCATGAACGGGAAGATTATGATAGTATCGGTGCTGCTGTAGGTATTGCTCATATGGCTAAAATGACAGGCGTATCGGCTCATATTGTTATTAGTAAGGAAAGTAATGCTGTTATGCGCTTAGAAAAACAAATTGCGGATGTTCCGGAATTGCAGGATATATTTATTTCAGCGGATACAGCTGAAATATTGTGCAATGATCAAACCCTGTTGTTTATTGTTGACACGCATCGTTCTGATATGACGGTAGCACCTAAGTTGTTGGAAAAAACGACCCGCAGAGTGGTTATTGATCATCATCGCCGCAGTACGGATTTTATTCGACAGCCGCTTTTGACGTACATGGAAACATCAAGTTCATCTACAAGCGAATTAGTTACTGAATTATTACAATATTATAGTGATACTGTAGAACTGCAGAAGATTGAAGCAACGGCGCTGTATGCTGGTATTGTCGTGGATACGAAAAACTTTGCGGTACAGACGGGAGTGCGTACTTTTGATGCCGCAGCATATCTGCGTCGCAGCGGGGCAGATCCGCAAATTGTCAGAGAATTGTTCTGTACCGACTTAGAAACGGTTAAAATGAAATCACGACTTTTATCTCAGACTCAAATATTGGAAGACGGAGTTGCGATTGCCGTGTGTCCTAAAGATGTCAAAAATGCACCCATTGTAGCAGCCCAGTTGGGAGATATGCTGATTAATATTGATGATGTCAAGACTGGTTTTAGTTTTTATGAACTTCCGGATAATATAATTGGAATCAGTGCCCGTTCTGATGGAGATGTCAATGTGCAGTTGGTCATGGAGGCTTTAGGCGGCGGTGGTCATCGTACGGTTGCTGGTGCTCAATTGAAAAATACGACGATGGAGGCTGCGCAAAAGGCAGTTATCGATGCATTGCATGAAGTTATACATAAGGAGAATGAATAACATGAAGGTTATATTATTGCAAGATATCAAAAAATTAGGAAAAAAGGGTGAAATTATAGAAGTGTCTGAAGGCTATGGTCATAATTTTCTTTTGCCTCGTAAGCTGGCGGCACCGGGAACATCAGAAAATATTAACGATGCCAAGCAAAAACAAGCCTCGGCTAAGCATAAAGCTCAAGTAGCTTCGGAGGAGGCCGCGATATTGGCAAGCCAGTTAAAAAAGGTTGAACTTACCATCCCTGTAAAAGTAGGTGAAGGGGGAAAAATTTTTGGTGCTATTACAGGCAAAACTATCAGTGATGCTGCAAAAAAACAATATGATTTAGATTTGGATAAAAAGAAAGTAGAAATCAAAGATACGATTAAAACATTGGGTGATCATGATATTGTTATTCGGGTTCACCCTGAAATTACAAGTATTATAAAGATTCATGTTGTGGAAGGATAATATACCCTGAGGTGCGATATGAAAGAATTGTTGGATAAATTACTGCAACGTCATAAATATCTGGAACCAACGGCGGAAGAAGAACTTCGCCGTCAAGTTAATGTTCTTTATGGTGCTTTTACTGGACTTATCGGCCCGGAAAAAATGGTATTGCGTGCCAGTAAGTATTCGGCATTGTCTTATGTGCATTCCGAAGATCCGCGCCATCGCTTGGTTGGGCTTCAACGGCTCATTTATGAAGATGCTTCTTATGAAGCTATTCCTGATGATAATCAAGTTGTGGATATTTTAAATGAGTTGGAAATGGTTTTGGCTGAGATGTTGGCTCGCCAGGCGGTGGAAGAACGTTTGGAAAAGAAAATTTCTCAAAAGATGGAAGAAAAACAACAGGAATATGTACAGGAAATTAAGATGCAGGTCATTAAAGAGGAAATGAATGAAGTGGAAACACCTCAGTCAAAGAAAAAACTTCAGGATTTACAGAAACTGGATGGTATTAAACTTACAGAATCTATTATGGAACGAATGAGACCTAAGAAATTAAGTGCTATTGTAGGACAAGAGCGTGCTGTTGAGGCCATGCAAAGCAAGTTGGCGTCTACTTATCCGCAGCATCTTTTGTTATATGGTCCTCCCGGTGTTGGCAAAACTACGGCGGCACGTATTGTTTTAGATGAAGCAAAAAGACTACCTTTTACTCCTTTTGGCAATGATGCACCTTTTGTAGAAACGGACGGCACAACTTTGCGATGGGATTCCCGTGATATGACCAATCCTCTTATCGGATCGGTGCATGATCCGATTTATCAAGGTGCACGCCGTGATTTAGCGGAAACAGGAATACCTGAACCAAAGCCCGGGCTTGTCACGGAAGCACATGGCGGTATTTTGTTTATTGACGAAATAGGCGAAATGGATCCTATGTTGCTGAACAAATTATTGAAAGTATTGGAAGATAAAAAAGTAAAATTTGAATCAGCGTATTATGATGATTCTGATCCACAAGTACCGGCATATATTCGAAAACTTTTTGCTGAAGGAGCACCTGCAGATTTTATTCTTATTGGAGCGACAACTCGTGATCCATCAGAAATCAATCCGGCTATTCGGTCACGGTGCGCGGAAGTCTTCTTTGAACCTCTTGTACCGGGGGATATTCAGGAAATTGTTCGCAATGCGGCGGGAACGCTGGATGTACGTTTGGAAGAAGAGGTTCCTGAACTTATTAGTGAATTTACCATTGAAGGGCGTAAGGCCGTTAATATTTTAGCTGATTCATATGGGCTTGCTGTATATCAAGCGGGAAGTAAAGATAATATTATAATTACGAAAGATCATGTCCATCGTGTAGCACAAATTAGTCGCTTGATTCCATATGTGACGAAAAAAGCTTCGGCTATTCCTGCAGTAGGCAAAGTTTTTGGCCTTGGAGTGGCGGGATACTTAGGTTCGGCTATAGAAATAGAATCCATAGCTTTTTCAGCAAAAAATCCTGGTAAGGGATATTACCGATTTAATGATACGGCAGGTTCTATGGCTAAAGATTCAATGTTTAATGCAGCGGCGGTGGTCCGGGAAATAACGGGGCAGGAACTGTCTGATTATGATGTAAATGTTAATTTTATTGGCGGTGGGAATATTGATGGTCCTTCGGCGGGATGTGCTATTACTACGGCACTTGTATCGGCGGTAACGCAGCAGGCGGTCAGACAGGATATAGCTATTACCGGAGAAATTTCCGTTCAGGGTATGGTCAAACCGGTAGGCGGTGTTTTTGAAAAAGCTTATGGGGCACGTCAGGCCGGTATGAATGGCATCATTATACCAATGGCAAATGAACAAGATATTCCGAAAGATCATTTGAATTTGAATGTTTATCCAGTAGAAACTATTCGTGAGGTACTGGATATTATGCTTATAAAAAATATATAGGAGGATAACGATGGAACAACGCATACCGCCGCAAAATGTGGAAGCGGAGCAAGCGGTTTTGGGAGCGATGCTCATCGATCATAATGCTGTTATCGTGGCAATGGAGAAGCTTAGTCCCGAAGATTTTTACCGGGACGTGCATCGTATTATTTTTGAGGCTATGATCCAACTGCATCATGATAACAAGGAAATTGATGTCATCACGCTGCCGGAAGAACTGCGCCGGATGAAAAAACTGGATGACGTAGGCGGCATCGAGTATGTCCTCAGTTTGCCTAATATGGTTGCTACGGCAGCTAATATAGAATATCATGCAAATATAGTTGCGGATAAAGCGCTGGTCCGCAATATTATCACAACCTGTACGGATCTTACGACAGAAGCCTATGATGGTGAAAAAGAACCGGATGAATTATTGAATAATGCAGAACGTCAAATTCTTCATTTATCGGAGAATAAGGATAAAGGAGATTTTTCTTCGGTTGGTGAAGTTGTAGAAGAAACGTTTGATAAAATTACCAAGCTATACGAGAATAAAGCGGGTCTTACTGGTTTGCCTACGGGCTTTCGCGACTTAGATAAACTTACCTCCGGATTACAGCCTTCGGATTTGATTTTGGTCGCAGCGCGGCCATCTATGGGGAAGACCGCTTTTACACTCAATATTGCACAAAATGTTGGGGTGCGCCAACAAAAAACGGTGGCATTTTTTTCTTTGGAAATGTCTAAAGACCAGCTTGTACAGCGGCTTTTGTGTCAGATATCTCATTTAGATTCACAAAAATTGCGGACTGGGCAGCTTAATAGTGATGCAGAGTGGAGTAAACTTACTGACGCCTGCGATAAGCTATATCAATCACCTATTTATATTGATGATACACCAGGAATTACAGTTTCAGAAATGCGTTCTAAAGCGCGTCGGTTAAAATCGGAACATGGACTGGACCTTATTATTGTCGATTATTTACAGCTTATGCAGGGGTCATCGCGACGCAGCAATGAAAATAGACAACAAGAAATTTCTGAGATTTCCCGCTCTTTAAAGGCGTTGGCTCGCGAACTTAAAGTTCCGCTCATTGCACTGTCGCAGCTTAGTCGCAGTGTTGAAAGTCGCCAAGAAAAGAAACCTATGCTTAGTGATCTTCGCGAATCTGGGGCATTGGAACAAGATGCGGATATTGTATCTTTTCTTTATCGAGAAGGGTATTATAATCCTGAAAGTGATCGTAAAGATATTACCGAAGTTATTGTAGCGAAACATCGTAATGGACCAGTGGGTACAGTAGAACTTTTCTTTAAGAGTGAATGTACGTTGTTTATGAATCTTGATACCCATCATGGCGAGGAATGACTTGAATATAAAAAATTGATTGACAGCTTTTTCAGACTTGGAGGCTATAGATTTAATTTTCACTGTTTGCAATTGCTGATAAAATATATCTATGTCTGTAATTTTGTGAGTTGTTAAAAGACGTAATCTCTTGGGGATATATGATGGTTTTTTAAGGATGCTATGCGGGTTGTCTTTTTCTAACATAAAATGTAATTTTAATAACGGGAGGGATTAGTGGGTCTTGTTTTGATATATACAATATGAGAACCGTAAAAAATCCCGGTTTGATATATTTTTTCAATACTATGAACGATTTTTAAGTAAGTTTATTATTATATGACGTTCATATATGGCATCTGCGAATAGTTCGAGCGGAAAATTATATATATAAAAGGAGGCAATTAATATGATTATAAAGGGTGTTTATACACCGGTAATAACCATTTTGACAGAAGAAGGAAACATTGATTTCCCAAATATGTCGAAACATATTGATCATTTGGTCTCTGCGGGTATTAACGGATTATTGTTTTTTGGTAGTTTGGGTGAATTTTATGCTTGTTCTGTGGAAGAAAAGAAGAAACTTATAGATTTAGCCGTGAAAGTGGTGGATCATCGGACTCAAATTATCATTGGTGTAGGAAGTACCAGGATTGAAGAAGTACTTGAATTAGCACATTATGCAAAAAAAGCTGGTGCTGATGCTATCAATATTGTGGCACCCTTTTACTTTGGACCTACGGAAGATGCTGCGATTCAATATTTTGGTAAGATTGCTGAGCAAGTGGCCTTTCCTATTCAATTATACAATTTTCCTGCCCGTGTTGGTGCTGATTTAACGCCATATGTAGTTCGAACTTTAGCTGAAAGATATCCCAATATTATAGGCATAAAGGATACAGTTGATACTATAAGCCATACCCGTAAACTTATTGCGGCTGTTAAGGCGGTACGTCCTGATTTTTCTGTTGTGTCAGGATTTGATGAATATTACCTTGTTAATCGTGCAGCCGGCGGGGATGGTGTGTTATGTGGGTTAACTAACGTTGTTCCGGAATTATTTGTTCAATATCATCAGGCGTATGAAAATAAAGATTTTATTACGACAGAAATATGTGCCAAAAAAATATCAAAACTTATGGGCTTGTATGATGTAACACCTTTATTTGTTGTGGCAATTAAAGCTGCTGTAAAGGCGCAGGGATTAGATATTTCTACTTGTACAAGGGCACCGGGTCTTCCTATAACGGAGGAGCAGTATAAGACCGTCATCAATATTCTTGCGGAAGGATTAAGTACATAATAAGCTTGAACGATATTCAACAACGGTGTTGTCATTTTTGTTATTTACGTAAGTATTATGGGCGCTCATGCATTATTTGCGAGTTTCTTTTAAGTTGCTCGCGACATAATGTGTGGGCGTTTCTTTTATTATTATTAAAATATCTGTCGGTTAAAATTCATGCACATAGGTTTATATAAGAGTGTTTTTATGATAATAAAAAAATCATTTAACATGTTCATAGCTCCCTCATTTCTTTGTAGGTATTGCAAAACTTTGCGTTTTAATAAGGTGAGCTGTGTCGTTTTAATTGACCTGTTAGAGAAGTTGGTGATCATATATACGCATGTGAAAGACGTGTTACAATCTGATTTTTGCCCGTCTTCATCGAGTTTTTCATGTGATTTTTGATGTTTATGCCGGATATAATCGGTTCTGCTAAGGGATAGTATATAATAAATCGGCACTTGTTCATATATTTCAGTAGTATGCAGTGTTTTGATTATGAAATGGACATCAAAAATATCTGTTCTTTAGAATAGGTATAAGAAATGCGGAGAAAATGATCGGGACTGAAACGGTGAGAGACATATTTCAATGTTGCAGCCGTTTAGTATAGGCAGTATAATTTCCACGTGCAATAATTTTAGTTAAAATTAATTGCGATAAAGAACTTGCTTTATAATCCATTTGCATTTTTGTATCATCCAGCCGCTGGATGATTGTTTTAGCAGTGATAAACCAACTAACATGCAGTATGGACGCCAGGGATTTGAATGTGGTATTCAGATAGATAACCACATCATTTTTATTAAAGACTTTGAATGGTTTGGGTGGTTTTGGTTCATAATATAAAGAACCGTAGACGTTATATTCAATGATGGGAAGTTGAAGATAGGTACAGAGTTCAATTAATTCATGCTAGAGGTTTATAGCCCGAATAAAAGAAAAATTATCTCGGAAACTTCCGGCGGATACGTGCTCCAGTTAATGGAACGATGCATAAGAAGAGTGATCAGGGATTACAGGAGACGTAGGTGTCGGTAGTATGATCTGCATCTGGCAATGTGTTCGCATATATATCGTACCATTTGTGTGTACAGCGGAATGGAAGATGTCTTATCCTTTTTTTGTATTTTTCTGCCTTGATGTGAGGAATACTCTTGTTTACTATCTAAACATGGCTATCGTTTTTTTCTTCTTCTTGTGGTATTATATGGAGTAACAAAGGAGGAATGCATATGGAACGAAAACAGAAGATCACAATTACGGCAGCTGCAGTAGCCATTATAGTGGCAGTTGTATGTTTTGCCGGTTTTTATACGAAAGCAGGTCCGGTGCATCAATTGGCAGAGAAAGGAAAAGTTGCAGTTATCCGTGTTAACGGACCTATTGTGGGAGGCGATGATGATCCCATGAGATTTAGCAGCTCTAATGTTACAACATCGGGAAGTCTTATGCGAGAATTCCGTAAGGCACGAAAGGATCAAGAGGTAAAGGCCGTTTTACTGCGTATTGATAGCCCGGGAGGCAGTGCTGCAGCAACGCAAGAGGCAGCGACAGAATTGGAGCGACTTAAAAAAAGCGGAAAACCGGTTATTGTTTCCATGGGAGATACCGCCGCTTCCGGAGCGTATTGGCTTTCTGTCTATGGGGATACGGTTTATGCTAATCCATCTACCATTACGGGCAGTATTGGCGTATACATGTCCTATTATGATTTGCAGGGTCTTAGTCAGAAACTTGGTGTTTCCGAAGAAAAAATTAAGTCGGGAGCTCATAAAGATATATTTTCTCCTTTCAGACCGATGACCGAGGAGGAACGACAGATGACACAGACTATGGTCAATGATATGTATGATCAGTTTGTAGCGGTTGTAGCAACGGGACGTCATATGGATGAAGCAAAAGTGAGAACCCTTGCAGATGGACGTGTTTTTACGGGAGCACAAGCTAAGCAACTGGGCCTCGTAGATAAAGTGGGGAATTATTATGATGCCTTGGCCGATGCGGGAAACCGAATCGGTGTAAATCCAGATGATGTGCCTACGGTGGAGTATGATCATTCGATATCTTGGAAACAATTGCTAGAAGGAAACAGTTCGTTATCACAATTTATACGTTCCCAGTTTAGTACGGATACGGCGGTACCACTGCCCTTACTTCTTATGAAAGGAGTGCTGCAGCGATGAGACCTTTGATTTTAGATACGCTGGAATATACGTATGACTTTATTACAAAGCCCAAAGTTACATTGGATAAAATCGTGAAGGAAAGGCGGCTTCGTGAAGGATTGTTGATTTGGATATTTACACTAATGCTTCCTTGTATATCAGCGATAATCCAATTGTCAGGCGCTCATATAGGGGCGGCAGTTGGGGCTTTGCTTTTTGGTGGTGTGTGTTTTATTCTGCAGATTATTTTTATCCATGGGATTTCCTGCCTTTTAGGAGGCAGCGGTACTATAAAAGCATTAGCGGCGGGTTTGGGATTTTCTAATATACCTCTCAATTTTGCTACATTAGCGGAAAGCTTACTATTTATTTTACCGTCGCTTCTGGTTCATTTCATTTCTATTGCATCTTTACTGTGGACGTTGGTACTATCTGTATTGACAGTGCGATCTACCTATGGTATGAATACTGCTCGCAGCACATTGGCGGTATGTATGCCAATGATTATTTTGGTTTGTGTGGTTGTTATTCTTGTTGTATGGTTTACTTTTAGTGTGTTGTCGTTAGTTAAGGGGTTTTAGATTTTTTATCTGTATACTCGAGATTTCGCAGTAATATTGATTTTCCCCGCCAAGCGAAAGCACGGTTTCCATACATCCTGCGGAATTGATTATTTGTCAGTGAAAGGAGATCCATCCGTTGTAATTGCAAAATTCGATTTTTGCGAAATTCTGGGATTGGAGTGATTGGAATATATTGATTATGGGGACAAACGCGCTGACATTCATCACAACCGAAAATGAGAGGAGTTTTTTTTATAATTGCAATTTCAGGCGGCGTTAAGTCGCCTTTTTTTTGTGTTAAATAAGATTTGCAGTATTCATAATCATAGTTAGAATTAATAAAACAACTTCCGGGACAGTTTTTATGACAGGCACCGCAGTGAAAACATTCTTTTGTAAGCGGTGTATCTGGAACTAAGGGTACTGTTGTCAATACACTGCCAATAAAACAATAGGATCCATAGATAGGATGTATAAAGCAATTGTTATCACCAATAAAGCCTAAGCCAGCTTGATGAGCAAGATATCGGTCGCAGAGAGGCGAGGTATCTGCACAAAGGTAATGATTGCTTTGCGGATATTCTTGTTCCATAAAATACTGGAGAAGTTTTAAGTAGTTTTGTATAATAAGATGGTAATCAATACTTTGTGTATACATAGACAAATTGCTTGGTACTTCTGTTGGTACATAATAAGGAAATAAAACGACGATAACAGCACGGCAATTTTCCAATAAAGTTTGCGGTGTATACCTATCTATACCTTGCCCGGCGGCCAGCGGACAAATTTTTTTCTCCTTTGTAGGGATGGCTAATTCGGAAGAGGCGATACCAAGACAATCCAATCCTAAGGAGCGGGCATAATCTTTAAGACGGTCACTATCCATGGATGTCTCCCTTTTCTGCGCTATGCTGCTTTTGGATTTCAGGACGGACAATGTAGCCGTATGCAGAGGTATAACAAATATCCAAGTGCTTCTCCATGGCTTTGCAGGCCCTGTCTACATCTTTGATTTCCAAGGCGTCCACGATTGCTGTATGTTCCGTAACAGCTTCGGCGATACGGCTTTTGCGGCTATATAGGGAATTTATACCGGTTCGTTTGATTTTGTCGCGAATTTCATCAATAATAGACCGCAGCATCATGTTTCCTGCAGCATCAATAATAATATTATGAAATTCTGTATCATAAAGAATAAATTTTTGATAATCGGGCATAGTCCCTTCTTTTTTCCCTGCTTGCTGAATCAACGACAGTCGCAGCAATTGAAGCTGGTCCGAGTTAATACGGGAGCAAGCCAATTTAACAGCTAAAATTTCCAAGGCGGTACGAATTTGAAAAATATGAATCAGATCACTGGCATCCATGCTTTTTACAATAATACCCTTGTTGCGGACATATTGAACCCAGCCTTCTTTTTGCAAACGCTGCATAGCTTCCCGAACGGGAGTACGACTGACATTAAGCTCTTCTGAGAGTTTTCTTTCTGTGAGAATCTGCCCGTCTTGATATATTTGATCTAATAATCTTTTTTTTATAATATGGTAAATTTGTGTTTTTAACGAATGTTGATTTGGGTTTGTCATGAATTATCCCCCTTAATGATACAAACAAATAGGTTTGCAATTATTATACCACACAAATACCACTAAAACAGACAGGGAATTCATAAATAGTGTAAAATAAAAGTGAGATATTTTAAATACATAATATAGCAAAGGGAGATCTTATGAATACATTAGGATTGATACAACGGTTTTCCTGTGGGAAAATAGAAGAAAAATATGAGAATTCCCGTATTTTTTCGATTTTTATGCAACTTATATTTACTCTTGTTGGAGCGTATTTTCTGTGGGATATGTTGCCGGAACCAACTTTTTTTTCAAAATTAGATAATATGGGTGTCCTTATTTTTTGTTTATGGCGTATTCATCGGCAGCGCGATATTATGTGCTATGTGACAGAGAAAGGAATCATTGTACGGAGACAATTTATGTCTCTTCGTGAATTTATAGATGAACAAATTCACGAAGAGAAGTCACTGATATTCATTCCTTATCAAAATATTTTTAGTATTTCAGATGATTGGCGGGAAATTCAACTGGGAGCGCCTGAAGAGGGAGGTATATCTGTATTGCCTATTCATCTGCAGTTTTTAACTTCTAAGCACAAACAGACAATTATTCAACGAATTAAAAAAGAACAGGAAAAATGAAAATAGTTTATAAAATGGAGAAAACCATCAAAAAGATTAGATAATAAAAGATAAATAGTTATAAATATATATTTTTGAATGGTAAAAATACTTTCTTGTTTTACCAAAATAAAGTACAATAATTATATTGATTCTAACAATATAAGGAGCGATGTCCTCATGAATTGGAAAAAGTTAGCTGTTGCCGGGCTTGCGGCAAGTATGGTTGTCTTTTTTGCTGTTGGCTGTGGTGATCAAAAGAATGCAGATTCTGGAGTAACGGCACAGAAGAATAAGATTGTTATCGGACTTGATGATAATTTTCCCCCTTTTGGCTTTCATAACGAAAGTGGTGAGTTGGTCGGCTTTGATATTGATATGGCTAAGGAAGCGGCAAAGCGCTTAGGAATTGAGGTTGAATTCAAGCCTATTGATTGGGATAGTAAAGAAACAGAGTTGAAAAGTAAAAAAATTGATGCGATTTGGAATGGGCTATCTATTACTCCTGAGCGAGAAAAAAATATTCTTTTTTCCCGCCCTTATGAAAATGGTCCGCAGATACTTCTGGTTCGTGCGGATTCACCCATCAAAGGAAAAGCTGATTTAGCTGGTAAAATTGTTGGTACGCAACAAGGCAGTACTGGACTTGAGGCAATTAATCAAGAACCGGAATTAAGAGATTCTTTTAAGGAGTTAAAAACATATTCTGATAATGTTACTTCTTTTATGGATCTTCAAGTCGGGCGCATTGATGCCGTTGTTGTTGCTAAGACTTCAGCAGGATATTTCATGACAAAAAATAAATCGGATTTTCGCATTATTGATGTAGGATACCCTGATATTCCGAGCGGAGTGGGTATGCGCAAGGATGATACAGAACTGAAGGCAAAGCTTGATAATGTTTTAGAAGAAATGCATAAAGATGGTACATCAACAACAATTTCGGAAAAATGGTTCGGTATGGACGTTTCCCTGTAATATAGGAGGATAATACTCATGATGAATTGGAAAAAAACGGTTTTAGCAGGTATGATTGCAGTTACTGCTGCAATTTTGATTATTGGATGTGGAAGTCAATCACAGAAACAGGATAGTCAAAAGATGCCTGATAAAATCGTTATTGGTCTTGATGATAATTTCCCGCCGATGGGCTTTCGGGATGAAAGTAACAATCTTATTGGTTTTGATATTGATTTAGCTAATGAAGCTGCAAAGCGGATGGGTGTAAAGGTTGAATTCAAACCAATAGATTGGGATAGCAAGGAAGCTGCTTTAAAGAGTAAAAAGGTAGATATGCTGTGGAATGGTCTTACTATTACAGATAGCCGAAAAAAACAAATTGCTTTTTCTAAACCATATATGAAGAATGCGCAGATACTTATTGTTCGGGCAGATTCACCGATTCAGACTAAGGATGATTTGAAAGGAAAAATCATTGGTACGCAGGAAGGAAGCAGTTCTGTAGATGCGTTGGATAAAGATCCAGATTTTAAGAATTCCTTACAAGATGTAAAATTGTATGGCGATTTTGTTGCAGCTTTGATGGATTTGGAAGTAGGACGCACGGATGGCGTGTTAGTTGATAGTGTCGTCGGTCGATACTATATGACTAAAAAGGAAGGAAAATTCCGCGTACTTGCAGGCAGTATGGGGGATGAAGAGTTTGGAGTCGGTATGAGGCAAGACGATACGGTGTTGGTGAATAAATTAAATTCTGTATTGAAGGAAATGAGTACAGATGGTACAATGAAGAAGTTATCGGAAAAATGGTTTAAAACAGATATTACAATTCCTGTGCAGTAAATTAAAAGTATAGGTTTTGAATGCTGATAAATGAGGGACCAGACGGCCCCTCATTTAAGTATTTATAGGCTTTGCTTTTTTACCGGGATAGTGTATGTAAGGAGTGTTTACATGGATTATTTACTAAATATTGTACCTGCTGTTGCGGTGGGTTTGCAGATTACTTTGAAAATATTTGTAATAACAATTGTGTTAAGCTTGCCTTTAGGTATATTCATGGCATTGGCTCGTATTTCTGAACTGACTCCCTTGCGTAAGTTTATGGGTGCTTATATTTATGTTATGCGTGGTACTCCGCTTATGCTGCAGATTTTATTTATTTATTATGGGCTGCCGTTTATTATTGAAGGACTGAGGCTTCCTGATTTTCCGGCTGCCATTATCGCATTTGTATTTAATTATGCAGCTTATTTTGCGGAAATTTTCCGCGGCGGTATCCAATCTATTGAACGAGGACAGTACGAAGGAGCTAAGGTGTTAGGACTGACGTATGTACAAACTATGCGTCGCATTATTTTGCCACAGGTTGTAAAACGAGTCTTGCCGCCGATAGCAAATGAAACGATTAACCTTTTGAAAGATACCTCTCTGGTATATATCTTAGCAATGAATGATATTTTGCGTATTACACGTTCTATTGTACAGCGAGATTTCGACACAACGGCATTTATTGTTGCGGCCGTGTTCTATTTATTTTTTACATTCATCCTGACAAAAATATTTAGCTATTTGGAAGCACGCTATGCCGTATATGATGAATAAGAGAGGAATGTAAGTATGAGCTTAATTGAAATGGATCACATACATAAAAGATTTGGCAGTTTGGAAGTGTTAAAAGATTGTACCATGCATGTAGAAGAAGGCGAAGTTGTTTCTATTATAGGACCTTCTGGAAGCGGAAAAAGTACATTCTTGCGTTGTTTATGTAATTTGGAAATTATTGATGGAGGTACTATTACCATCGGTGGAGATGTTATGGCGCGGCAGCCGCAGGGCGTGAACAGATCCATTTATGCACCTTCTTCACAAGTGCATAAAATATGTCTTCGTATGGGAATGTGTTTTCAGCATTTTAATTTATTTCCGCATATGACGGTGCTCGACAATGTTTTGGAAGCCCCGCGTATTGTACAAGGCAAGAAGACAGAAGAAATAATGCCGATAGCAGAAGCACTGCTTAAAAAGGTGGGGTTATGGGATAAGTGCAATGTTTACCCTTCCCGATTGTCTGGGGGACAAAAACAACGAGTGGCTATTGCCAGGGCATTGGCAATGAATCCGGACATTATGCTTTTTGATGAACCGACATCTGCATTGGATCCAGAATTAACAGGAGAAGTCTTACGGACGATTAAACAGTTAGCTGATGACAATATGACGATGATTATTGTTACGCATGAAATGGCTTTTGCCAAAGAAGTTTCCAAGCGTATTTTATTTATGGCAGAAGGAATTATTGAAGAAGAAGGAACACCAGAAGAAATTTTTGAACATCCAAAATCAACACGGACTAAAAGCTTTTTAAAATCTATGCTGCGTTTTTGATAAAAAAGTGATTCGCCAATTTTGGCGAATCACTTTTTTATCAGTATACATTATTTTATTGGAGGTGTTAAAAAAAGATTAATATTTAATTGGAACTAATTTAAAAATGTCATTTAAAAATTAAAAAAATATGAAATGGATTGAATAAAACTAATATACATGATATATTGACTTAAAAGTTAAGAATAGTATATTAACAGATGTCGCATTTTTTCTGCGTGTTCCTTTTTGCTATGGTATAATAAAAGTAGAACATATCGAATGCGAAGGGTAGTGATTATATGTCGGGGATTACATTAGAAACAGGATTTGTTTTTGACACGGAAAATTTATATGGACCGGGAAAAATTACGGAAGAAGAACTGAGAAAATTTTCCCCGGTGTACACTGAGGCTCATAATACTGTAATGAATATCCGTAAAACCGGTATAGTATCCGGACATTTATCTAAAGACGGAGAACCGGAACCTGTGTTATATATGCAGCTTCCTTATATAGCTGAGGGAAATATAAACTGCCCGAAACGTATAATGGCACTTGAAGAATTAGGCCGTTCTGTCAAGGGACAAATGAATGCGGTGATTTTCTTTGGTATAGGCGGTTCATATCTTGGGGGAAAAGTTCTGTTCGATGTGCAGTGCGGTGAATTTTGGAATTTGAAAAGTGATGCAGAACGAAATGGGTGGCCTAAAATTTTTTTTGCCGGTAATAATGTCGATCCCCGTAAGCTCAGCGAATTGATTCGATATCTTAAATCGGACAGCCGCCGTAAAATCGGATATAAAGTCATGGCGGTTGTTATATCTAAGTCTGGGTCTACTATCGAGCCGATGTCAAATTTTATGATTTGCAAAAAGGAGCTGGAAGATAGTGGTATTGAACTAGAGGTTATAGCTGTTACCGATCCTCATTCTGGGAGCCGGGAAACGCTTCTTCATGAACTTGCCCGTAAATCAGGATGGCCTGTTTTCTGTGTGCCTGACGGAGTGGGCGGTCGGTTTAGTGTGTTTTCAGAGGTAGGACTTATTGTAGGTGCGTTGATTGGTTTTGACTTTCAATCTTTTCTTTCGGGAGCGCGAGCTATGGATTTGTTTTGCCAGTCTGCAGATATTTGGAAAAATCCAGCACTTCTTAATAGTGTTTTGAAATATTTGGCGGGAGTGAATCATGGACGTAATATTGAAGTTTTTATGCCCTATGGGGATTGCCTGAGATCTTTATCGGAATGGTATGTTCAGCTTCTTGCTGAATCGCTGGGAAAACGCGTAGATAAAGATGGTAATATTATTCATTACGGACGTACTCCGGTAGTAGCTGTCGGGACAACGGATATGCATGCTCAAACACAAGAACATCAGGAAGGGCCATTAAATAAAGTCGTGCAGTTTGTAGCGGTGAAAAAGTGGCAGCAAGATATAGTGGTTCCACATATTTATGATGAATATGGGGCCTTGTCTTCTTTTAGCGGCTTACCATTGAGTAGTATATTGGAGGCCGCACAAAAATCAAATGCGTATGCATTGGCAAAAGAAGAACGTTATAATGCGACATTTATTATACCGGAATTGACACCATTCCACTTGGGTGAGCTTATGTTTATGCTTTGCATATCTATTGCGTATGAAGGAGAGTTTGCCAATGTGGATGCCTTTGATCAACCGGGAGTGGAGATTTATAAATCTTTTTTGAAGCAAAAATTAAAAGAATTGCAGGAGGAATGATATAGATGCATATATTAGTGACTGGCGGGGCCGGGTATATTGGAAGCCATACTGTGAGAGCACTGGTGGCACAAGGTCATACGGTACTCGTATTGGATAATTTGTCTCGCGGACATCGTCAGGCTGTGCCGGCAGGGGTAACTTTGATTACGGAAGATATCCATCATATAGATACGGTTCGGAACATAATGGAAATGAATAAAATAGAAGCCGTTGTCCATTTTGCCGCACATAGTCAAGTTGGAGAATCAATGGATAATCCGACTATATATTATGACAATAATATTGTTGGTTCTTATTGTCTTTTGGAGGCGGTACGGCAGGCTGGAGTGAAATATTTTGTCTTTTCTTCGACAGCGGCGGTTTATGGTGAACCGGAAAGCATACCGATTACAGAAGATATGCCATATAAACCCACTAATGTTTATGGGCAGACCAAGCTTATGATTGAACACATGCTGGATCAATTTAGCCGTGCCTATGGGTTAAGGTATGCGGCGCTTCGCTATTTTAATGCGGCGGGGGCGGATCATGATGGTACAATTGGGGAAGATCATATGCCGGAAAGCCACCTTATACCACTTGTTCTGCAGACAGCGCTAGGACAAAGATCAAGCATTAAAATATTTGGAACCGATTATCCTACGGAAGATGGTACTTGCATTCGCGATTATATCCATGTGACTGACTTAGCAAATGCGCATTGTCGGGTACTGGATTATCTTAGTATGGGTGGAATATCGCAATATTTTAATCTGGGTTCACAGCAGGGCTTTAGTGTTCGGCAAATTATTGATGCAGCAAAAAAAATAACGGGAAGAGATTTTACTGTAGAAGAGGCACCGCGGCGTGCCGGAGATCCGGCTGTCCTTGTGGCGGGATCTCAAAAAATAAAAAAAGTCATCGGTTGGCAGCCACAATATAGTGATGTGGAAAATATTATTGCCGATGCATGGAAATGGCACAGCGCTCATCCTCATGGTTATGGTACTCCGAGATAAGTTACGGGCTATAATGCTTGGTGTTAAGCATTATATAGCCCGACAATATAAAAAATGGTTTCCTTATGGAGCCATTTTGATTTTTCTTATGGGCATATGCTTTTTTGGAAATGACAATTCTATAGATCTAATCCGACAGACAACAGGGGAAGTGAAACATTCAGAGAATGTTTCATCCCCTGTTTTTGTTTCCCAAGAACAACAAACAAGTTCGGAAAAGCATTATAAAAATGAAGGGATATCAGATATAGAAACTGTTGATTTGGCAATTTGCGTGTATGATGTATCTGCTGTGAGACGAAATAAACCTATGCCGGATTTGTTTGAAAAACATGTACAGCATTTGAAAAAAACAGTTAACAGCCAAACAGAAGAAAAGAATGCAGAAAAATCACAGAAAAAAATATCACAAGAGCTATTTCCTCGATATTGTGGGTTTATGGAATCTGCTGGTAGACGTTTGGTTTTGCTGCAGTCAGGAAAAGATACACGTCTTTGTGCTGTAGGAGACCAAATAGCCGATTGTACTGTGATGTATATTAATATCAATGCGATTGGATTAAAAAAAGAGGGAAAACTAATCGAAATACGGATATAGTACTAACCTACAACGGTAAATGCAGTGAAAATAAATGCATTTATTAATAAATATGACGGCGGATGACGAGAAGAATATTTTTTGTAAGAATAGGATATATAACATGCTAAAAAAGATTATATTGGCAAATTTTATTTTTTTATCTTATGTTGTTCAACTTAATGCTTCGACGATTCACATTGACGTACATGATGTACCTGTTCGATCTGTTGTAGAAGGACTTGCCCGCAGTGGAGGAATTAATCTTATTGTTGATGATACTGTACAAGGAAATATAACGATGTATCTTGTTGATGTAACTGTTGAAGAGGCATTAGCGGCTATCGCTTCCAGCCAAAATCTGTATTATGATAAAAGCGGTTATATTTACATGATAACAGCTGGCCGGAAAACAGAAGGAGGTAAAGAATTGCATACCTTTGGTCTTTCTTATACTTCAGCAGAGGAAGCACGAAAAGCGGTACAGGCGATTATATCTGATACCCATATTCGCTGTCATGGAGATACTAATTCTTTGGTTGTCCAAGGAAACAGCAGAGAGATTGCAGCTGTACAAAGTCTATTAAAAAAAATTGATATACCACCTCGGCAAGTTAATGTTGAAGTAGAGATTGCTGCTTTAAATCAAGAAGCTATTAAAGAATTAGGCATTAACTGGGATTGGCGGAATGCCGAGGGAGGGCCGGGACATGAAAGCAGTTTTGCTTATACCGCACAGATTCGGGCACTGGAAACCCAAGGAAAAGCTAAGATTTTGGCTAAACCGCATATGATGGCAAGTAATGGCAGA
Source organism: Megasphaera sp. (assembly GCA_022649055.1). Classification (GTDB taxonomy): domain Bacteria; phylum Bacillota; class Negativicutes; order Veillonellales; family Megasphaeraceae; genus Megasphaera_A; species Megasphaera_A sueciensis. The sequence continues at coordinate 4,007 of JALCNL010000005.1, read as the reverse complement.
ATGGCAAAAATTCTCATTGGAGATAAAATTCCTATACTTACAGAGCATTTACAGAATGGACAGACGACCACAACGACAGACTATACTGATGCAGGCATTAAACTTATGTATACGCCATGGATTCACGATGACGGTTCTATTACCGCACACATTCAGGCAGAAGTAAGTACGCCTGTTCTGGTGACAGAACTTAAGGCCTATCGATTCATGACTCGTCAGGCAGAAACGCAAGTGCGGATTCAACAAGGGAAAACTCTTATTATCGGAGGACTTATTGATAAAGAAGATATAGAAAATTTTCGAAAAGTTCCTATTTTGAGCAGTTTACCGTTTATAGGAAGGTTGTTTCGCAGTCATTATACATCCAGCAAGGAGACTGAAATTGTTATTATGGTCAAAGCTGAGATTGTGAAAGATTGACAAAAGTAAAATTTTAAAAACCCTCTGCCTTTATAATATGTTGATTCATAACCAATACGTATAGATGTTATCCATGATTTTTTCAATGCTGCTATACGTAATGTATGATATAATAATCGATAGATTATGGAAAGATAAGGGGATTATATTGTGGGAAGTATTAGGGTACAAAAATTAACAAAATCATTTGGTATACATACAATATTTCGAAATGTTTCTTTTGAATTGCGCCGTGGTGAACGAATTGGACTTATTGGTGCTAATGGTGTGGGAAAATCAACTCTTTTGAAATGTCTTATGGGACAAGAAGAATATGACGCGGGTGCTTTTGTCATTTCTGAAGGCGAAACGATTGGGTATCTGCAGCAAAATATAACGTTTGACACTGCAGTTACGCTGCGTCAAACAATTACCGAAGCTTGGCAGGATGTACTTCGCTGCGAAATACAGTTAAAAGAAACAGAACAAGCTATGCAGCATGAGCCGGATTCCCAGGAACTTATGAATCGATATTCCCGCTTACAGGAACGGTTTGAATGGCTTGGTGGCTATGAATATGAAGCAATGTCACGAAAAATTATTCATGGATTAGGTTTTGCGGAAGCAGATATGGATCGCCTTGTGCAAAGTTTTTCAGGAGGCCAGAAAACACGAATTAATTTGGCAAAAGCATTGGTATGTCGCCCGGATTATTTATTTCTCGATGAACCGACGAATCATCTTGATATGGAAATGCTTGAATGGTTGGAAAGCTATTTGTTGTCCTATGGGGGCGGTATCCTTATCGTATCTCATGACCGATATTTTTTGGATAGGGTAACAACCAGTATTTTGGAGATGGAAAATGGAACCATAACAAAATACAAAGGCAATTACTCCCGCTATATTCAACAGCGGGAGCAACGCCGCAAAGCGATGGAAAACGCTTATGAAAAACAGCAGGAACAGATCAAGGAAACAGAGGAGTATATTCGTAAATATAAAGCCGGTATTAAATCAAAGCAGGCTCGTGGGCGTCAATCTCAACTAGATCGTCTGGAACGCATTGAATTTACTTCAGAAAGAGATTCACTCCACTTTGCATTTAAGCCAGTAGAAGAGTGCGGACAAAAGGTACTGGTTCTGGATGATATTTGCGGTGGTTATGGAGATAAACAACTTTTTAACCATTTATCTTTACTGCTGCGTCGTGGGGAATCAGCGGCACTTATCGGACCTAATGGGACGGGAAAAACAACACTTTTTCAGATGATTATGGGTAAAAAAACGTTTGACAGCGGTCATATTACGTTGGGAAGCCGGGTGCATGTTGGTTATTTTGCTCAAGAACATACGGAACTTCATGGTACGTGGTCGGTTATGGAAGAAATTATGAACGAATTTAGTTATAGTGAAGAAGATGCTCGTGCCGTTTTGGGTAGTTTTCTTTTTCGCGGGGACGATGTATATAAACGTATTGATACGTTGAGTGGTGGAGAGCAGGCGCGGTTGGCATTGTTGGAATTGTTTTTACACGGACCGAACTTTTTGATTCTTGATGAACCAACGAATCATCTTGATATACCTACTCGAGAAATTCTGGAACAGGCACTTCTTGATTTTGGCGGTACGTATCTTGTTGTGTCTCATGACCGATATTTTCTTGATAAAATTGCTGGACGTATGCTAGTCTTGGAAAATAAAAAACTTAAGGAATATTTAGGAAATTATACATATTATCGAGAAAAAGAACAGGAAAAAGAAGAATTAGCTGCTCAAGAGTTACTAGAGAAGGCAGATAGTGTACAAAAAAAAGAAGATATTTTTCTGTCTGCTGAAAAAGATAAGAAAATAAGAGTTAAAAAAAGTAATGTAGAATCCACTGTTCGTAAGACCTCTTTGTATGGTGCAGCTAAAAAATTGGAAAATATAGAGATGAAGATCGCTGAATGGGAAGCGACTTTGAAAATGTATGATTTTCAAATGAATTTGCCTGAAAATCAAACCAACGCTGAAACAATGATGGCATTGACGGAACAGTATGAAGAAACACAAAAAAAACTCGATAAAGCCTATGAAAAATGGGAAACTTTGAGTGAGTAAAATAGAAATAAAACAATATTTTTGTAGTTTTAAGGAAGCGAGCGATATATGATAAACCAACAGATAATGTCTGCGAACGCTGTTCTTGGGCTGAAATGAATAATGATGAGTTGGAACGGATTATTGCTGATTATGGTATAGTAAAAAACAGAAAGAAAGTGTACTCTGTTCGTCAGAATGCATTGGCGGTTATTCAAATACAGAAAAAGTATGGAAGTTTTTCTTCTTATGTATGGGCCTATACCGAAAACCATATAGGTAAAGGAATCAAGGATACCGGCTAAAAACGAAATTTCGGAAAAAATAAGCAGGAATTTATACATAATATGTTATTTATAACGAGGCGATTTCAAATGAAAAATAGCAGGTGCAGTTGCCCTAGATACATTGTTATATTCACTGAGGAGCAGGGTATTGCTGCTAGTTATGCGGTGCCTCTTCCGGGGGAGTCATGGCAGCATGGATATGACGGGTATGGAGAAATCATAGACATGGATGGAGAGCGTGGTGTCGATGGCACGCTGATAATGGGGAGTGTGAATTTGTTGAATTTTTGTTTGGGATAATGTTTGGAATCGTTTTGGAATCCATGTGTTAATTTATAGAATTATAAATCAGATTATATTTTTAACATTAAAAATGCCATATATGAAGAAGCGCTCACCCTACAGGAATCAAAGGTGAGCGCTTCTTCATATATGGCAACATAACAAGTTTTGCAAATATAATACGCATGTATGTAAAATATAGTTGTTCAGGGGACAATCCCAAATTTTGTGTAAACCTTCGTGTGGTGTAAAATAAAATTACATCATACGGAGGTTTTTATTATGGTAAAAAGAAAACGCAGTCTAGAAGAAAGGGAACGTCGTGCCAAAATTCGTGAATTGTTGCAAATGAGCAACATCACCAGCATGGATGATATCCAAAATTTATTCAAAGATACGATTGCTGAATTTATGGAAAACGGATTGGATGCTGAACTGGATGATGAATTAGGGTACAGCAAATATGACTACAAGAACAAGGATACAAGCAACAGTCGCAATGGGCATAGTCCTAAGACACTGCGTACCAGTTTCGGGAATGTGGACATTGCGGTTCCTCGAGACCGCAACGGAGATTTTGATCCGGTGATCCTGAAAAAGAATCAAACCAGTATCAGCCACGACGTAGAAGAAAAGATTATATCGATGTATGCTAAGGGCATGACGACTCGTGATATGGAAACACCTATTCAGAATATGTATGGATTAGAGGTATCGGATACCACCATCAGCCGTATTACGGATAAAATACTTCCCGTTGCCAAAGAATGGCAACAACGGCCATTGGAACCGCTGTATGCCGTTGTATTTTTGGATGCGATTCATTACCCTGTCCGCAGTGAAGGACAAATCATCAAGAAAGCAGTGTATATTGCCATTGGCATCAATCTAGAAGGCCGAAAAGAGGTACTTGGCATGTGGGTGGGTGAAAATGAGAGTGCCAAATTCTGGGCGACC
>JALCNL010000004.1 GCA_022649055.1 Megasphaera sp. | reverse complement strand
AGAAACGCAGCTTCAAATTTGTATGCATTTGGAGTATGTTACAAGCGCTGAAATAGACAAGGCCATGGGATTATGTCACCATGTGAGTAAACTTTTGAACACATTGATTAAAACATTAAAAGAAAATGGCAATTAATGTCCATTTAAAAAACGTACAACTGCTTTTCCTACAACTGTTTTTCTTGCAACCGCTTTTATTACAACTGATTCTATCATAACCCAATTTATTACAACCCAATCCAACAAATTTTATGGAAAGGTGTGGGAGCTACACATGAAACTATTAATCACCGGCGGAGCCGGATTTATCGGGGGGAATTTTGTTCATAGGATGCTACGGCAGCATCCAAAGGATAGTGTTATTTGTCTGGATGCGCTGACCTATGCCGGGAATATGGAAACCTTGGCACCTGTGATGAATAATCCTCATTTTACCTTTATAAAAGGGGATATTGCCGACCGACCATTCGTATACCAGTTGTTTGAGGCGGAAAAACCGGATATCCTTGTAAATTTTGCGGCAGAAAGCCATGTGGACCGTTCCATCATCGATCCGGAAATATTCCTGCGTACCAATATGATGGGAACGTCGGTATTGCTGGATGCCTGCCGGATATACGGCATTACCCGGTACCATCAGGTATCTACGGATGAAGTATATGGGGATCTGCCGCTGGACCGGCCGGATTTGTTCTTTACGGAGAAAACACCGCTCCATACCTCCAGCCCGTATTCGGCCTCGAAAGCAGGGGCGGATCTGCTGGTACAGGCGTATTATCGAACATATGGCTTGCCGGTTACCATTTCCCGGTGTTCGAATAATTATGGACCCTATCATTTTCCGGAGAAACTGATTCCCTTGATGATTACCCGCGCACTGCAGGATAAGCCGCTGCCTGTATACGGAAAAGGGGCCAATGTACGGGATTGGCTGTATGTGGAGGATCATTGCAGCGCCATTGATTTGATTATCCGAAGCGGCAGAGTGGGAGAAATATACAATATTGGCGGCCATAACGAACAGACGAATCTGTGTGTGGTCCAGACGATTGTAAAGGCATTGGGAAAAAGTGAAGACTTGATTCACTTTGTAACCGATCGACCCGGGCATGATTGGCGGTATGCGATTGACCCGACAAAAATACGGAAAGAACTTGGCTGGGAACCGACAACCCGGTTTGCAGAAGGGATTCAAAAAACCATTGCGTGGTATTTGCATCATAAACCGTGGTGGGAACATATCCTAAGCGGGGAATATAAAAATTATGATAGAAAGATGCAGGGTGAACTATGATGAAAGTAGCAGTGACAGGAGTAGGCGGACAGCTGGGGTATGAAGTGGTACAGGAACTGAGACGGCGTGGAATCGACTGTGTGGGGGCGGATCTGGCCGAATTTGATATTACGGATTTTGCGGCAGCCCATCGTTTCCTTACGGGGTACGGTGCCGATGCGGTAATCCACTGCAGTGCGTATACAGCCGTAGATAAAGCGGAAAGCAATCGGGATATATGTCATAAGGTCAATGTGCTGGGGACTGAAAACATAGCAAAAATATGCAGGGAAATGAAGGCCAAGATGGTGTATATCAGTACGGACTATGTATTTGACGGGAAGGGAACCGCTTTTCGCAAGCCAGAGGATCCGGCAGCGCCGTTGAACTTCTATGGCCAGACAAAATGGGAAGGGGAAGAAGCGGTGCGGAAATATGCAGTGAAGCATTTTATCGTGCGTATTTCCTGGGCCTTTGGTAAAAACGGCAGTAATTTTATCAAGACGATGTTGCGGTTGGGGAAGGAACAGGACGAAGTAAGCGTGGTAGACGATCAGATCGGATCTCCTACGTATATGGCAGATCTGGCACCGCTTTTATGTGATATGGTACGGAGTGAAGCCTATGGGACGTATCATGCGACGAATGAAGGAATCTGTTCGTTTGCGGAATTTGCAGAAGAAATTTTCCGCCAGGCAGGGATTCCGTGCCGGGTAAAGCATATCCCGACCAGTGCATATCCGACTCCGGCCAAGCGACCGTTGAACAGCCGCATGAGTAAAGACAAGCTGGTGCAGAATGGATTTCGTACCCTGCCGGATTGGCAGGATGCCGTACGGCGGTTTTTGATAGAAGAGGGAATAGATTAAAAGGCGGATGTAGTAAAGATAAAGATGGTTGTAGTAAAGATAAAGATGGTTGTAGTAAAGATAAAGATGGTTGTAGTAAAGATAAAGATGGTTGTAGTAAAGATAAAGATGGTTGTGGCAAAGACGGTTGTAGTGCGGGCGGTTGTAACTATCAAATGCTGACTACTACTTAGTATCCATGAGGAGGACAGGATAGATGAAAGTGACAAAAACAAAATTGGCGGGTGTGGTTATTCTTACACCGGAAGTATTTGGCGATCATCGCGGTTTTTTTATGGAAAGCTGGTCTAAACGAAGAATGGAGGAAGCAGGGCTGCCGTATGATTTTGTACAGGATAATCATTCTTCTTCTACTGTCAAAGGAACGCTGCGAGGCATTCATTTTCAACGGGGAGAATGGAGTCAGGCGAAACTTGTGCGCTGTACACGGGGGGCTGTTTTGGATGTGGCGGTAGATCTGCGCAAGAGCAGTCCGACATATACGCAATGGGTAGGAGTAGAACTAAGCGAGAAAAACAAACAGCAGCTGCTTATTCCCCGAGGGTTTGGACATGGATTTGTGACGTTAACGGATGATGTGGAATTTATGTATAAAGCAGATAATTATTATGCTCCACAGGCAGATGGCGGTATCCGCTGGAATGATCCGGATATTGGTGTGGATTGGGGGATAGATGATCCTATATTATCGGATAAGGATACTAAAAATCCATTTTTCCAACAGATTAAAGAACACTTAGATTTTTGATTTCGTATTATTCATATTGTAGCAGGTCATTTTATGCTATAATAAATTATATAATATATTTATTGCAGACTGCTGCCATGCAATCCGACAGAAACGCAGAGTAAGTATTAGCAGATAGAAGGGAATGGCACATGATGGAACAAAAACAGCTGACATTGAAAGAAGCGAGCATGCGATTGTGGAAAAAGAAATTTTGTTTTTCCGGCAGGATATCACGGGATGAGTTTTGGCTGGGGATGGTTTCGTTGCTTATTTTAGAGATGATTTTATCCCATTTGACATACTTATGTGTGGGAACGGTATCGGTTCTTTTTTATCCTGCGTATTTGGCAACTATATCAAAAGGATTGCTGATTCTTGCGGGGATTTTTGGGATTTTGCTGGTATTGGTGGGTATTGTTGGGATTGCATCTATTACACGCCGTCTGCATGATATAGGAAAAAGTGGCTGGTGGCAGCTGATATTGATTATTCCTTGTATCGGCATGTTGATTATCTTTTTCTGGACGTTGTATATATCTGATCAGGATAATCAATACGGAAAAGCTCCCTATATGCAGGACTAAGGCATACGTTTGCGGGTTTCATATTTTACGAAAAAGGATTGATCATAATCATGAAGGAACTTACATATGCAGAATTTATAACAGTACTGACAGATATCGTGTATGATAGAAAGGATGGTATTTGTGACTATATTGTTAAAGATTTGCAGGGAGAACCGGCAGACTATATCTTGATGAATCTGCTAGAATACAGTTTTTATAAATACTGGGCATTATATACGTCTATTCATGCAGAGCTGATAAATAATAAAAAGGTTCCTGTTCATTCTGATTATTATATATTTTTAAAAAAATATATTCATACGGAAAAAGAGTTGAAAAAAATATTTGAGACGGTATTAGGAAAATTAGATAAGCGGTATGCGCAGGATGAAGATATTCCTGAACATATAAAAAATGGGTTCCAAGAAGTGTGTGCTATTCGATTTACAGAATATGATGCTGTTCCCAAGGCATCTGATTCCACGAATCTTATGGCGTATTTTGATGCGATGAAACGTATATTCATGAAGCATGTCCAACAAGATAGTGTACTCGGCAGCGGAACGTTGGATATTTTAACATATGGGAACCGCGTATCGGCTTATCTTAATAATACCTTTTCTATGGTCAGCAGCAGAGTATATTATCATCCGACATTTCTTGATAAACATAGGCCTGTTGTAAAGCTTATATCAACGACTTTTTTCTTTTTTGTGATTCTTTTTCTATTACGTCATTTTTTAACCTCTGAAAAGGGAGATGTAGTGAATACGGCTTTACATAGCATAACCAACGGTGTTGCATATGTGGTTATCGGGATTTTTGTTCTTTTTTTGATTGGATTTGCTGTAAAGATCGTAATGAACAAAGGTAAATAAAATATACTGGCTATTTTGCGATATGCTTTTTTTTCAGCAGTCCTTTCTATAAGAGGACTGCTGTTTTTACGCAGATATAATAAGCATGACGGTTACTTCTTGTTTAGTTTACGCAGTAATGGTATTATAGTATTTGCAAAAGATTACCTATTCAGGAGGATTTTATGTTTAAACATGTATTATTTGATTTAGACGGAACACTTACTGATTCGCAGGAAGGGATCATCAAATCCGTCGAATATGCATTAGTCAAAATGGGAATAGATACAACAGGGAGATTGGATCCGGACGTAGTTGTCGGACCGCCGTTGATGCACACTTTTATGGAAACCTATGGATTTTCCAGGAAGATAGCCGAAAAAATATATGAATATTTTCAGGAACGGTATTCAACAATCGGAAAGTTTGAAAATCGTCCGTATGATGGGATACTCGATTTGTTAAAGTTGTTGCATGAACAGGGAATATATTCGTACTTGGCAACGTCTAAACCACAAATACATGCACAGGCAATTGTTGAGAAATTTGGGATTTTTCCATATTTGTCCATGATTTCCGGCAGTCAATTGGGAGGTACAGAAGACAAGGCATTAATGATCAAGCGTATACTTGATAGTATTGATTCCCGTGATGAAGGAACTGTTGTCATGGTAGGTGATCGTAAATATGATGCCATCGGTGCGCATAATCAACATATACCGGTCATTCTCGTGGAATATGGCTATGGATCGGAAGAAGAATGCAAAGCAAGCAGACCCGATTATATAGCTCCATCTGTAGCTGCGCTGACGGATATATTACTTATGCATTGATAAAAAGAAAAGGGGTATATATATGAAATTGGAGGTACATTCTGTTTGTAATGGGTTTCACGTGGATCGTTCCATGTATGTTAAGGAAATAAATAGTCAGGCCTATAGCTTGACTCATATAAAGTCCGGAGCTCGGGTTTTATATTTAGCTAATGATGATGATAATAAAGTTTTTTCCATTTCTTTCAGAACTCCGCCCACGGACAGTACCGGAGTTCCGCATATTTGTGAACATTCTGTACTTTGTGGCTCACGTAAATTTCCACTTAAGGAACCTTTTGTCGAACTTGTCAAAGGATCATTGAACACTTTTCTCAACGCTATGACGTTTCCTGATAAGACAATGTATCCCGTAGCCAGCCGTAACGCAGCTGATTTTAAGAATCTTATGGATGTGTATTTGGATGCTGTTTTTTTCCCCAATATGCTAACGGATGAAGAAGTCCTGATGCAGGAAGGCTGGCATTATGATATGGATGCGGCGGATGCTCCGCTGACCTATCGCGGAGTAGTCTATAATGAAATGAAAGGGGCATTTTCTTCTCCGGATGCACTGATGGAACGATATGTCATGGAAAACCTTTTTCCACAAACGGCATATGGCGTAGAGTCCGGCGGGGATCCGGATGATATTCCCCATTTGACACAGGAGGCTTTTGTGGCATTTCATGCCAAGTTTTATCATCCTGCTAACAGTTATATTTTTCTTTATGGGGATATGGATATAGAAAAAACACTGGAGTTCATAGATGGCGAATATCTTAATAAATTTGATTGTATAACGGTAGACTCGGAAATCCACCGGCAAGCTCCCGTGGCTAGCATGGTAAAGTCATACCCGTATGGCATTGCTTCTGATGATAATGAGGAAAGTAAGACATTACATACACTGACATATGTTATTGATGATGCATTGGATCCAACACTGGGACTGGCTTTTAAAGTACTGACCTATGTGTTGCTGCAGTCTCCGGCAGCTCCTCTCAAAAAAGCACTGTTGGATGCGGGTGTTGGTAAAGATGTATCTGGTGATTTTCAAGATGGCATTCTTCAGCCGGTTTGGTCGGTGTCTGTGAACGGTTCTGAAAAAGAAGCGCAAGAAAAAATTATTCCTGTTGTACAAAATGTGTTGACAGATATGATTAAAACAGGGATTGATAAGACCCTGCTTACCGGGGCTTTGAACCGTACGGAGTTTGCACTGCGTGAAGCAGATTTTGCGGGTCGTCCCAAAGGTCTGATTTATGGAATCCGCTGCATGGATACATGGCTTTATGGGGGAGATCCTTTAGATACGCTGGCCTATGAACATGATTTACAGGTGTTGCGTCAAGGCATTGAAACCGGATATTATGAACGCCTTATGGAAAAGTATATTTTAAAGAATCCGTATCATGTTTTGATTACAATGGTTCCGGAAAAAGGTTTTACAGAACGGCATGATCAGGAAATCGCAGATTCATTGGAAGCATATAAAGCAACATTGCCAAAAAGTGAAATTGATCATATTGTAGCCAAATCTCAAGCATTAAAACAACGGCAGGCAACACCGGATTCCGCAGAAGCGTTGTTGTCTATTCCTACATTGCAGCGCAGCGATTTGGAATCGAAAGCAGAAGATGTAGTATTTCATGTCGAAGACATGAATGATGTTCCTGTTTGCTATGTGCCTGATTTTACAAATGGTATTGCCTATATAAATGCCTACTTTGATTTATATGGTTTTTCACGGAAAGAGTTATCTTATATATATCTTTTAAGTGACCTGATCGGTGATCTGGATACGACGTCTCACAGCTATGGCGACTTGGCATCACAGATTGATTTATATACGGGGGGGATGGATTACAGCGTGTCAGCATATTCTGATATTCAGAATAATGAAGCATATACGCCGGTATTCCAGATAAAGACCAAAGTGTTAAGTCAAAATATTTCTAAACTGTTAGACTTGATGAAAGAGATTTCCCTGGGTACGACATTTACCAATGCACAGCGTCTGCGGGAACTTATTGAAGAGACAAAATCCGGATGGGATATGGATGCGTTCCGCCGCGGTCATATTATTGTGATGCATAGGGTGTTGTCTTATCTTTCGGCTGTGGAAGGATTTTGTGATGCCGGGGAATTTTCTTATTATGAATTTATTACGGCAGTGGCTAAACAAGCAGGTCAAGATATAACGAAAATAGCCGACGGCTTGTCCCATGTTATGAAAAAAATATTTACCCAGTCTCGGATGACGTTGGAAATTACGGGCAGTGAAGAAGATAAGAAAATAGTCAAAAAACTTCTGCCTGAATGGCTGGCACAGATGCCTTTGGGAGAGAAAAATACAGCGCTTTGCGATTTTTCTCATAATAAGAAAAATGAAGGAATCATGACTAGCGGCAAGGTGCAGTATGTTGCTAAAGGAGGGAATTTCCGCCAACACGGTTTTTCCTATACAGGTTCCTTACAAGTACTGGAAACCATCTTGCAGTACGGATATTTGTGGACAAAAATTCGTGTACAAGGCGGAGCATATGGGGCTTTCGCTAAATTTTATACGAATGGGGATATGGTGTTATGCTCATATCGCGATCCTAATTTAAAGAACAGTATCCAAGTATACGATGAATTAGCGGAATATTTGTCTGCTTTTGATGTTTCAGAACGAGAAATGACTAAATACGTTATTGGTACATTAAGCCGTATTGATATTCCCTTTACACCATCATTACGGGGAGCGAAAGCGATGAATCGGTATTTTACGGGAAATACACAGGAAATGGTGCAACAACGCCGTGATGAACTTTTGGCGACGACCGTTTCTGATATTCGGGCATTGGCACCTTTAGTTAAAGCCGCTATGACTGATAATTGCTTATGTGTCATGGGGAGTGAAACTGCTATTCGTCAGGATAAAGAACTGTTTGGAGAGCTTATTTCATTACCGGATTAAGAGGTGGGCATATGCGAGGTCGTTTTGCACCGAGTCCGACAGGGTATATGCACTTGGGAAACGTTTGGACTGCCTTTCTTTGCTGGCTGCAGGTACGGCGTCATAGCGGTACTTTAGTGCTGCGCATTGAGAATATTGATGAACAGCGTTCGAAGAAAGAATATATGCAGGCATTGCTTTACGATTTACACTGGCTGGGATTGGATTGGGATGAGGGACCTGATATAGGGGGAAGGCAGGGCCCCTATGTGCAGCAGGAACGATATGATTTGTATAAACGGGTGTTACATCGTTTGCGGCAATTAGGCTTACTTTATCCGTGTTATTGCAGCCGGACTCGGCTGCAATCTGTGGGAAGCGCACCTCATATAGGTGAATTGAGTGTTTATGATGGACATTGTTATGGTATGAGCGAAGAAGAAAAATGTAGAATGACTAAAGCTCCATCCTGGCGAATTCATGTCCCGGCACTGAATATTTCGTTCACTGATGGAATTTTAGGATTACAGAAGGAAAACTTAGCGGATACGTGCGGTGATTTTATTGTACGTCGTGCTGATGGGATGTATGCGTATCAGCTGGCAGTCAGTGTTGATGACGGAGCGATGGGGATTACGCATGTTGTCAGAGGACAAGATCTTTTGTCTTCAACAGCACGACAGATATGGCTGCTGCGACTTTTGGGATATGATGTACCGCAATATACCCATGTTCCCATGCTGGTAGACGAAGAAGGAAATCGGTTGTCAAAACGGCAGCAGGGAATTACAGTGCGTCAGCTTCGAGAGCAAGGTGTAGCGGCTAATGAAATTTTATCGTATTTGGCATATCAGGGCGGACTTATTGAACACTATGAAAACTATGATAAAACGCAGCTGTTGCAATACTGCCGGTTTGATAAACTGACATCTTCTGCAGTTTTGATACATTCCAATTTGCGCCAGCATATTTTTGCATTATCTAAAAAATAGCAGTATATATAAGAAGGTATGGGAAGTCACTATGTGCAGACATGGTGACTTTTTTTGTATACATAAAAATTTTTTTCTATTTTTTCCTATTTATGTTGTCATATAGTGGGAAATTGTGGTAAAATGTGGTAAAAAGTAGTGAAAGGAGATGACAGCATTATGTTTATGGGTGAACATTCGCATACAATTGACGCGAAAGGTAGATTGATATTGCCGGCTAAGTTCCGTGAAGAATTGGGTAGTTCATTTATTGTCACCCGTGGACTGGAAGGCTGTCTTTCTGTATATACCATGGAATCGTGGACGAATTTTGCGCAGGCCATGCAGAAATTTACTACTTCAAAGGGGAATGTACGGGCTTTTAAGCGCTTTGTTTTTGGCAGTGCCGCCGAAGTGGAATTTGATCGGCAGGGACGTATTCTTATACCGGGAAATTTACGTGAATATGCTCATTTGGAAAAAGAAGTCGTTGTACTGGGAACGGGAGACAAAGTCGAAATTTGGAGCAAAGCCGTATTTGACGAATATAATGCAAAAACAGTGCCGGAAATGGAAGATATTGCGGAAACACTGGATAATTCTTTTGACATTAACTTTTAGGAGGCTCTATGGAATTTCATCATGTGAGCGTCCTGCTCAATGAAATGATAGATAATATTATAGGTGATCCGAATGGAGTATATGTAGACTGTACTCTTGGCGGCGGCGGCCATTCCAGGGCGCTTGCCGAACGATTGACCGATCAGGCAACACTTATTGGCTTAGATCAGGACAGTGAGGCCATAACTGCAGCTGTCAATACGCTTAAAGGCACTGCATGCCGATTTATTCCGGTGCAGCGTAATTTTCAGGATATTGGACATGTTCTTGATACGCTTTGTATTGAAAAAATTGACGGAATTATGTTTGATTTGGGCGTATCCAGTTATCAGCTGGATACACCGGAACGAGGATTTTCTTATATGCAGGATGGTCCTTTGGATATGCGAATGAATCAATCACAGAAACAAAGTGCGTATGATGTGGTTAATACATATAGTGAAGCGGATTTATATCGAATTATTAAAGACTACGGAGAAGAACGGTGGGCTAAACGGATCGCATCTTTTATTGTAGCGGCCCGGAATGAAAAACCGATATGCCGGACCGAGGAACTTGTAACAATAATTAAAAAGGCTGTACCGGCAGGTGCCCGTAAAGATGGACCGCATCCTGCCAAAAGGACTTTTCAAGCGATTCGAATTGAAGTAAATGATGAATTGGGAATTCTTAAAGATACGTTTGAAACAGCGGCAGAGCGTCTTAAAACAGGGGGCCGTATCGCTGTCATTACCTTTCATTCACTGGAAGATCGTATTGCTAAACAGACGTTGAAACGTATGGCGACTAACTGTATTTGTCCTCCGGGCATGCCTGTATGTACTTGTCATCACCATGCTATTTTGAAGGTATCTCGTCATGCTATTGAACCGGGAGATAAAGAGTTAGAATGCAATCCGCGTGCACGAAGCGCAAAATTGCGTGTTGGGATTCGTATATAATATACCAGACGTATATGGATATATATTTTATAATTTGATCGGATGTGGTATAATATGCTAGCCAGAAAAGCAGGTTATTATAATTATCAAAATCAGAGCACGCGGACAATTGCCGTTCATTATACCGGAGATGCCGCATACGGCACGAGAGCTGAAGAACGTAAATTTTCCCAGGTTTTATGGAAAACATTTGCTTTGATTGCCATTATAGGTATCTTGCTTTTGGCACATGTGGCTATTTCGGCAGCCGCAGCGAATAGCGGGTATAATTTGATGCGGGAAAAACAACAGGTACAACAATTTTATCGTGAAAATGAAGATTTACGATTGGATATTGCCAAAATGGAATCGCCGGACCGGATTTATTCTATGGCGACGCAAAAATTGGGAATGGTTGCACCGGGGCAGGTGCTGTATGGCCCTTCATATGCAAAGAGCAGCGTGGGGAAACACGTAGGTAAATAGAGCAATATGGGCAGCCTTTTTCCGTAAGGCTGCTATTTGTATTTTTTGAAAATGGCTTCATTCGAACCGAGATTAGTTATTTAGGAGGAAATTGTGATGAAAACAATAGGGGAACTTTGTAAGATAATTAATGGAATATATAATATTAAAGGTAATGCCGAAAAGAAAATTACGGGTATTTCTTCCGATTCCAGAAAAATAGAACCAGGCGATTTATTTATCTGCTTGCCTGGCGTGCATGTTGATGGATCTGTTTTTGCCAAGCAAGCAGTGGAAAAAGGTGCGGCTGCCGTTCTGACAACCAAACATCTGGATTTGCCGCCGCAAGTTGTACAAATTACAGTGCACAATATTCATGAAGCGATGGAGGATGTTGTTCCGTATTTTTATGATTATCCCGGTAAAAAAATGCGGATGATAGGTGTTACAGGAACAAATGGGAAAACAACGACAACGCATATTATTGCTCATATTTTGCGCAGCGCCGGATATCATGTCGGTGTTATTGGAACTATTCATGCCCTTATTGACGATAAAGAATTGCCTATTCATAATACGACGCCGGATGTTGTAGAATTACAACAATTTTTGTCGCTTATGTATGAAAAAGGAATTACCCATGTGGTTATGGAGGTCTCGAGTCATGCGTTAGCTATGAACCGTGTGGCAGGGTGTGAATACGATACGGCGGTGTTTACGAATTTGACACAAGATCATTTGGATTATCATAAAACCTTTGCAAATTATCTGGCAGCTAAGGAAAAACTTTTTCAAGGATTAAGTTCTGGTGAACATGTTAAAGATAATAAGACTGCCATTGTTAACATTGATGATCCTTATGGAAAAGATATTCTCGGTGTTTGCCATTGCAAGACACTGACATATGGAGTTGAAAAGGAAGCAGATCTTAAAGGCGCTAACTTAAAAGTAGAGTTAAAGAGTTCATCCTTTGATGTGACAGGACCGTTTGGAAGTGTTTCCCTCCATATGCAGATTACCGGATTATTCAATGTATATAATACCTTAGCGGCTATTGGGGCTGCACACGCAGAAGGAGTTTCTACAGAAATTATTGATAAAGCGATTCAAACATTTCATTCGGTACCGGGACGCTTTGAACTTGTAGAAGAAGGACAAGATTTTGCAGTTATTGTTGATTATTCGCATACGCCGGATAGCCTGGAAAAGGCACTTACAACAGCTCGAGCAATGAATCCGAAACGAATTATTGCCGTATTCGGATGTGGGGGTGATCGGGACCGGACAAAACGTCCTATTATGGGGCGCATTGCTGCAGAATATGCAGATATTCCTATTGTTACATCTGATAATCCACGTTCGGAAAACCCGGAAGATATTGTTAAGGAAGTAGAAAAGGGTGTATTGGAAGGGATAAAAGAAGGACAGCATCATGAAGTCATCGTAGATAGACGATCGGCTATTTACCGCGCGGTAGCAATAGCTCAAAGCGGGGATATTATTTTGATTGCCGGGAAAGGTCATGAAACGTATCAGATTTTGAACAGCGGTACTATTCATTTTGATGACCGTGAGGTAGCGCGTGACGCGATAAAGGGGAGATAAACATGGCAACCTTTACGATACAAGAAGTTGAGAAAGCAACGGAAGGAACACTGTCTTATCCGATTAAAGAAGACATGATTTTTTCTAAAGTAGAAACGGATACAAGAAATATAAGTCCAGGATCGCTGTTTGTTGCGTTAAAGGGTGAAAAGTTCGATGGGCATGACTTTGTATGCCAAGCGCGTGATAATGGGGCAACGGGTGCGATTGTACAGGAATATAGAGAAGAATATAAGAAAGATAACTTTGCTGTTATTCTTGTTTCCAATACGTTAACTGCATATCAGGGGCTGGCACGGTTCCACCGGCGGCGTTTTGATATTCCCATCGTAGCTGTAACCGGTTCTGTAGGTAAAACGACAACACGTAATATGATAGCATCTGTTTTATCACAGAAATTTACTGTTTTGCAGACAGCAAAAAATTTTAATAATGAAATTGGGTTACCGAAGACATTGCTGCAGCTGACGAAAGATCATGGGGCTTGCGTGGTGGAAATGGGAATGCGCGGGCTGGGACAAATTGCTGATTTGGCTGCTGTAGCGGAACCAACGGTTGGCGTTGTAACCAATGTGGGTAAAAGTCATATCGAATTGTTGGGCTCTCAGGCCAACATTGCCAAAGCGAAAAGTGAATTAGTCAAAGCTCTTACGGAAAACGGAGCGGCGATTTTAAATCAAGATGATCCGTATACTGCGGCCATGGCTGATTTGTGCAAGGGAAAAGTTGTCAGTTTTGGCTTGGGTAATGATGCCGTTATACAGGGAAACCGCATTTTTATGGATGAGCAGGGGGTACATTTTACGTGCCGCTGCTTTGATGAAATGTTTGATGTGTTGATTCCGGCACTGGGAGAACACAATGTCTACAATGCATTGGCCGCTATTTCTGTAGGTCGGATACTAGGACTTTCAGATAGAAAAATGCAAAAAGGATTGCTTGAATATCAGAGTGAAGCAATGCGGCAGGAACTGATACGCATTGGATCGTATACGTTTATTAATGATGCCTATAATGCAAATCCTGCGTCGATGCAGGAAGCAGTCAGAACGCTTGCACAGCTTGGAAAGGGACGCAAAATTGCTGTTCTTGGCGACATGTTAGAGTTAGGTGAGTGGGCACAGAAGGAACACGAAAAAATTGGCATTGAGGCTGCTGCGTTAGGCATTGATGTTGTAATCGCCATGGGATCTCTTGCTGGTTATATTGCGGCGGCGGCTGAGAATGCCGGATTGACCCAGGTTTATACGGTAGAAAGTCATGCGGCAGCGGCGGCTTGTTTGAAACATATTCTCCAGCCGGAAGATACAATCCTTCTTAAAGGATCACGAGGAATGGCAATGGAGAAAATACTGCCTTATTTTGAAGGGAAGTCATGCGAATGTTAAATACGCTGATCTATGGATTTGCAGTCAGCTTGGTCATAGCACTGGTATTGGGTCCGTTTGTGATACGGGAATTAAAATCCTTTCACGCTCGCCAATCGGAGCGGGAAGAAGGACCGGCGAGCCATAAAATAAAAGCGGGAACTCCAACGATGGGAGGCGTTTTAATTTTAACGGCTTTAGTGGTATCTTGCTTGGTTTTTGATCCGTTTGATCTGCGTAAGGGATTAGCTCTGTTTTTGACATTAGGCTATGGCGCAATTGGTTTTTTAGACGATGGAATCAAGTCATTGAAGCATCGAAACCTAGGTCTTACGGCAAAGCAAAAATTGATAGGGCAGTTTATTATGGCGGCTATATTCTGTGGTATTTTAAAAGTATATTTGGATTTTCCAACGACGTTATGGATCCCATTTACAAACTGGCATGTTGAAATTGGGATATTCTATTATTTATTTGTTTTTGTGATGATTGTCGGCACGAGTAATGCCGTGAATCTTACCGATGGATTGGATGGCTTGGCGGCGGGTTCTTGTGCGATTACTTCTGTGGCGTATGTAGTTATTGCCGTGGCGCTGGGATATATTAATTTTGCCGTATTTTGCGCATCTATGGCCGGAGCTTGTTTAGGCTTTTTGTTTTATAATCAGCATCCGGCGAAAATGTTTATGGGGGATACAGGTTCCTTAGCCTTAGGGGGCGCGCTGGCGGCAATGGCCATTCTTACGAAAACAGAATTGCTGCTTATTATAGCGGGCGGGCTGTATGTGATCGAAGCATTATCGGTCATTATACAGGTCATTTCCTTTAAGACCCGCGGTGTCCGTGTTTTTAAGATGAGTCCGATCCACCATCATTTTGAATTATCAGGGTGGAGCGAAGTGAAAGTCGTTACGGTTTTTTGGAGTTTTTCAGCCATAATGGCAATTATTGCTATTATTATTGTATTGTCCACGACTAATTAATAATTAAAAGAGGCGTTTTCAATGAGTATAATGGATTTTACGGGTAAAACTATACTGGTTATCGGTGCCGGAATCAGTGGTAAAGCTGCAGCACGTGTATTGGCGGGACATGGCGCGGCGGTGGTTTTAAATGATAGGAAGAAAATTGATGCCTCGGAAGAACCGTGGACGATTCTTGCCGCAGCAGGTGTGAAATTTGTTTTTGGCAGCCAGGAAACGTCTCTTCTTGATACAACGGATATTGTTGTACCTTCTCCCGTTATTTCTCCGGAAATTCCTATTATGCGGGAAGCGGTAAAAAGAGGGATTCCTATTTGGAGCGAAGTAGAAGTAGCGAGTCGTGTTACCAATGCAGATATCCTTGGCGTGACGGGGACTAATGGTAAAACGACAACGACTACACTACTTGGGAAAATTATGGAAGCGGCAGGACGACATACTGTAGTAGGCGGCAATATTGGTATAGGTCTTTCGGAACAAGCAGCTGATTTACCGGCAGGAGATGTGGTTGTTGCGGAGCTTTCCAGTTTTCAACTTGAAAACACACAGACGCTTAAACCTAAAGCTGCTTGTATATTGAACATTACACCGGATCATATGGATCGGCATCATACAATGGAAGCGTATGCTGCTGCAAAAGAACGCATTTTTCGCAATCAGACTAAGCGGGAAACCGCTGTTTTGAATTATGATGATCCGTTGATCAGACAAATGGAGAAGGATATACAAAGTAGGATTCTATATTTTTCAACGAATACAGAAGTTCCTGTAGGTGCTTTCTTGCGAGGCAAGGAATTGATCCTGCGGATCCATGGCAGCGACACATGCATATGCCGGACGGACGAATTGAAATTATTCGGTAAACATAATATTCAAAATTGTTTGGCGGCTTTTTTAATTGCCTATGCTGTCGGAGCACCGCTTGCGGTGATTCGTAAAGTTCTTAAAGAATTCAGCGGAGTGGAGCATCGCATTGAATTTGTGCGTACGATTCAAGGAGTTCCGTATTATAACGATAGTAAAGGGACTAATACGGATGCATCTATTAAGGCTTTGGAAGCGTTTTCCGGCCATGTTATTCTTATTGCCGGCGGACATGATAAAATGACTCCTCTTGATACGTTTATGCAGCTGGCAGCTAAAAAAGTGGATATACTGATTTTAGTCGGTGAAGCGGGCGACCGATTTGAACAAGAGGCTCGCAAAGCTGGTGTGAAAAATATTTATCGTGCCGGATTTGACATGGAAAAGGCCGTAAGGATGGCTCGAAACATGGCAACGGCACCGCAGGTAATATTGTTGTCACCAGCGTGTTCCAGCTACGATATGTATGACAATTTTGAACAGCGCGGCGATGATTTTAAACGGATTATTTGGTCGCTGTAAATTATGAGCTGAAGTGAAAATAAGGAGGAAAAGGCATGCGTCGTGTCATTATATCCGGTGGAGGAACAGGTGGTCATATCTATCCGGCGATTACTATTGCCAGATCTATTGCCGATATTGAACCGACAGAGTTTTTATATGTGGGTTCTAAAGTTGGCTTGGAAAATACGCTGATACCTAAAGAAGGACTGCCTTTTGTTACACTGGATGTACGAGGATTGGAACGAAAAATATCCATTCGCAATATGGTTACATTGAAAAAAACTATTGGCAGCATGGTGCAAGCCCGATGGTTATTACATAAATTTAAACCGCAGGTCGTTATTGGAACAGGGGGGTTTGTCTGCGGCCCAGTACTTTTAGCGGCTAGTTTAAGCGGTATACCCACACTTATTCAGGAGCAAAATGTTATTCCGGGTATTACCAATACAATTTTAAGCAAATTTGTCGATATTGTAGCGCTCGGTTATGAAGAAGCTTCTGGTCGTTTTAATCAAAAAAACAAATTGGTAGTTACAGGTAATCCTGTTCGGAAGGATATTTTAACTGTATCCAAGAAGACCGGACGGGCTTTTCTGGGATTAGATCCGGTAAAGTTTACCCTTTTGGTTGCTGGTGGCAGCCGGGGTGCTCATACTATTAATACAGCTATGGTAGAAGCGCATCGGTACTTTAAAGATGATCCGGATATACAGATTTTGCATGTAACTGGGACTGACGAATATAAACAAGTTGTGGAACAACTTCCGGGAATCAGCGAAAAAGGGAAGTACGGTTCGGGAAGTTATATTATTCCATATCTTCACCATATGCCGGAAGCACTGGCGGCGGCTGATTTAGCAGTATACCGCGCAGGAGCGGTAGGACTGGCGGAATTGACTGTACGAGGTCTGCCTTCCATATTGATACCATATCCTTATGCGGCCGAAGATCATCAACGGTATAATGCGCAGGCTTTGGTTATGTGCGGTGCTGCAAAAATGATTTTGGATAAGATGCTTACAGGACGGGAACTTATTGAAGAAATCGTTCATTTGAAAAATGATCCGGTAGCGTTGAAACGGATGGCTGAAGCTAGTAAGTCTTTGGGAAAACCTAAGGCTGCATATGATATCGCAAAGTTGGCATTGTCCATCGCACGCGACTCAAAATAAAGGGAGTGCATACACATGTTGAATACTGTGAAAAAAGTACATTTTATAGGAATAGCCGGCGCCGGTATGAGAGCGATTGCGAATGTTTTGCTGCAAAAGGGATATTATATTTCCGGGTCTGATGTGAAACAATCCGCTATTACAGAACGATTTTCCCAACAAGGAGCACGTATTTGCATTGGGCAGAAACCGGAAAATCTGCAAGATGCGGAACTGGTTGTCGTTTCTTCGGCAATTCACGAAGATAATGTAGAACTACAGGAAGCACATATACGTCATATACCTGTTATTCATCGATCCGACGCATTGCTGGATATTATGAGTTGGGGAAAGGGAATTGCCGTGGCGGGAGCACATGGAAAAACAACCACTTCTTCTATGTTGGGACAGATTTTTGTGGAAGGGGGAATGGATCCAACCGTTGTCATTGGAGGAGAAGTCGATTATCTGCATGCTAATTCTGTATTAGGGAAAGGGAAATATGTCATTGCGGAAGCCGATGAAAGTGACGGATCCTTTATAAAATTTAATCCTTATATTGCAGTGGTTACTAATATTGATGCCGATCATATGGATCATTACGGCTCTTTGGATAATGTTATCAATGCGTTTAAAGTTTTTATACAGAAACTTGACCCGAAAGAAGGAATGGCAGTTCTTTGTTTTGATAATGAACATATCCGCAATCTGGCACCTAGCTTAAACCGCCGTTATATATCCTATGGGATAGAAAATCAGGCTGACTACACAGCGGATCATATTCATTATGAAAAAGGCCGACTTTGTTTTGACGTGTATCATCACGATAAAAAGATGGGAAGCATGAATCTGTTTGTGCCGGGACGCCACAATGTACTGAATACGTTGGCTGCCGTTGCGGTAGCGGATGCTTGTGGGATTCCTTTTGAAAAAATTGCGGAAGCCATGTCTCATTTTCATGGAGCGAAACGCCGTTTTCAGACAAAAGGATATGTTGGCGATGTTTGGGTTGTTGATGATTATGGACATCATCCTGCTGAAATTAATGCCACATTAACCGCTGCCAAAGATATAGGAACACATCGTATTGTTTGTGTATTTCAACCGCATCGGTATACGAGAACGCAATTGCTGGTAGATCGTTTCGGCGGGGCATTTAAAAATGCAGATTTGCTTATTGTTACAGATATATATAGTGCTGGTGAAACGCCGATTCCGAATGTAACGGGAGAACTTATTGCCAATAAGGTTATTGAAACAACAGGTCAAGAGGTCTTGTATATTCCTAATAAAGAAGATGTAGTAGAATATTTGAGAAAATTTGCTCAGCCAAAAGAAATGATTATTACTATGGGTGCTGGCGATATTTATCGTGTGGGTGAACAATATATTGCTGAATCGAGCGGTGAAAATACAAGTACTATTGATGTGAAAACTAAAAAAATTGCCGTTGTTGTCGGCGGACCGTCGACAGAAGCGGCTGTGTCTCGCAATACAGGAGGCGCTATTGCCAAGGCTCTTATTTCCAAAGGATATCAGGTCACTGTAATGGAACTGAATCCACATATGCTGGCGCAACAATTGCTAGATGAAAAAATTGATATTGTATTTAATGCGCTGCACGGCCGGTATGGGGAAGATGGTCTTATACAGGGATTATGCGAAATGATGGGAATTCCTTATACGGGGTCAGGCGTTATGGCCAGTGCTGTGGGTATGAATAAAGTGATGAGCAAATGTGCTTTTCAAGGTGCGGGAATTGCTACGGCTCCCTTCTCTTATTATTTTGAAAATCAAGGCTTGGATACTATCGCTGAGGATATTGCAGAACGATTTGGCTTTCCTGTAGTTATAAAATCCGCAGGGCAGGGTTCGAGTATTGGTACTGTTATTGTCGATTTACAAACTAAAGTTAAATCGGCATTAGTGGAAGCGTTTAAATATGGAAAATCATTGATAGCAGAGTCTTTTATTAATGGAGACGAATTTACTGTCGCGGTTATGGATAACATGGCATTTCCTGTTATTCAAATTGTATCGAGTACTGGTAAGTACGATTATTATTCAAAATATACACCGGGTGTGACCAAACATCTGTGTCCGGCGCCGATTTCGGAAAAATTAACAAAACAAATGCAGGATCTAGCGATGAAAGTCTTTCATTTGTGCCATTGTAATGGTGTCGCACGTGTTGATTTTATGACGGATGCAGCGGGAAATCCTTTTGTTTTGGAAATTAATACTGTACCAGGAATGACCAGCACAAGTTTAGTTCCCGATGCAGCAAGAGCGATGGGGATATCGTTTGAAGAATTATGCGAAAATATATTGCTGGAAGCAGCTGTTGGTAAATTTTAATTATAATGTTGGTGAGATTTTGTGATGAAAAATGATGAGAAAGATATCTTTTCTATTCCAATACTGAATACGGATGATGTACGGTCTCATCAGGATGTGTCGGAAACGCTGTTGCCTCCGGAAAAATTTATTCCTCCGGAAGTACCTGACGACCCGTTGAGAAAAACTGTTTCTGATGGAGCAGAAACAGAACAGCTGCATAAAGAAAAGGATGAAGGTAAGAGCGTATTGCATTCCGGAAAATGCAAAAAGAAACGGCGGACAGGAAATTTGCAGCACCGGTATCGTTTATTTGTTATACTGGCAGTGTTATTGGTTTTTCTGCTGTGGTTATTTTTGCGGTTTTCTCCCGTGTCCTTTGGGCGTGTAATTGTAGATGGAAACAGTACGATGTCGAATGAGGCTGTTTACCGCAGCTGCGGTATTAGCGGTCCCGTTAACGTAGTTCAATTGTCACCCGGCACAATGAAGGATAATCTGAGTAATGATTTGCGTGTTGCACATGTCGAAGTAGTACGCGAATTTCCTGTGACGATCCACATTACGATAGAAGAACGCAAGCCGATTGCTGTTATGACGACGATGTATGGTTTTGCGTATCTGGATGCTAATGGCGTAGTTATTCGGCTGGGTCAGAGGATTAAAGGCATATCTGTACCTCTTTTTACAGGTAAAAAAATGGACACACTCCTGTTGGGCGATGTTATAAAAAATGGTCCGGTTCGGGATTCTTTGACATATTTACAGAATCTATCTCCCGAATATTTAAATCAAGTAGCGGAAGTAAATGTGGGAAATCCGGATAAGATTACCGTTTATACATCAGATTCTATTCCTATCTATTTAGGAAACGGCGATCATCCGGAACAACGAGCTCGCATTACGGAAGAACTGTTGCTGGAGGTAAAAAACAACCGTTTATCCGTTGACTATATTGACAGTGATATTCAAGCACCTTTAGTGAAGAGTAAATAGAAAGGAAAGACTGTGAGATTACAAGAGGGAAAAATTGCGATTACATTTGCTTGCGTATTATTGGGAATCATGTTGGTTACACAATATAAAGCGGCACAGGATACGCTTCCAGTCACTTCGCAGCGTGCAGAAGAACTTATTTCCAAGGTCAGGGACCTGGAAGCTGACAATAAGGCTTTGAAGAAACAAATCAGCGAACTTGGCGGGAATAAAGATACGCAATTACAAGAACTTCGCTATGATGCTGGGGTTTTACCTGTAGAAGGGCCTGGTATTATCGTAACGCTGGATGATAGTACGCAGCCAAAAATGCAGGGAGCGAATCCTAATTTATATATCATTCATGATGAAGATTTATTGCGTATTGTCAATGAACTCCGGGCAGCCGGGGCAGAGGCTTTATCAATTAATGGGCAGCGATTGATCGGTACATCGGAAATACGGTGTGTAGGACCTAATATCAATATTAACGGTAAAATATTATCGCCGCCCTTTGAAATCAAAGCTATCGGCGATATGCATTCATTATTAGGAGCGCTTAATTTGCGCGGCGGGGTAAAAGAAAGTTTAAAATACTGGGGAATTGAATTGCAAATCCGAAAATTGGAAATGATCGTTGTTCCTGCATATGAAGGATCATTTCGTCATGAATATGCTCGTATCTCCAAAAAGGAGGCAGATAACTCATGATATATCCGATAATCGGTATGGCTATAGGGATATGTATTGGTATTATAATGCCTGATTTATCTGTTTCTCCTGATATGGCAAAGCTGCTGGCGACGGCTTTGCTGGCTTGTCTGGATTCCGTATTTGGCGGAATACGGGCAACCTTGAATAAAAACTTTGATAACAGGATGTTTTTGGTTGGATTTTTTTCCAATGCATTTATGGCTGCAATTTTTGTGTTTGTTGGATTACGACTGGGGATAGATTTATATTTTGTTGTGCTTATTACCTTTGGTATGCGTATTTTTCAAAATATGGCCCGGATTCGCAGGAAACTCCTAGTTTATAAGCCTGAGAAATGAAATTAATTTAAAAATAATGTGGATTAATTCCTTTAGATAGTGTAAAATAATAAGGAAATCCTATCTAAAAGTACAAGTATGCATATTCGAAGGAGGAAACAATATGGCAGAGTTTGCAAATATAAAGGTTATTGGTGTCGGCGGTGGCGGAAATAACGCTGTCAATCGTATGATAGAAAGCGGTTTGCAGGGTGTTCAGTTTATTTCCGTCAATACAGAGGATCAGGTATTGGAAGTATCCAAAGCTGATGTGAAAATTCAGATTGGTGAAAAGCTGACTCGCGGTCTCGGTGCTGGTGCTAATCCCCAAATCGGCGAACAGGCTGCTCTTGAAAGCAAGGAAGAAATTATAAAGGCTCTTCAAGGAGCTGATATGGTGTTCGTAACGGCCGGAATGGGCGGCGGTACAGGTACGGGCGCAGCGCCTATTGTTGCTGAATGTGCTAAAGAAATGGGGGCTCTTACCGTCGCAGTAGTGACTAAGCCGTTTGCTTTTGAAGGCAAACGTCGTAAAGAACAGGCTGAAAAAGGTGCGGCGTATTTAAAAGAAAAAGTAGATACGATCATTACGATTCCTAACGATAAATTGCTTCAGATTATTGACAAAAAGACACCTCTTAAAGATGCGTTCTTAGTAGCCGATGATGTGTTGCGTCAGGGTGTACAGGGTATTTCTGATTTAATTACAACAACCGGTTTGATTAATCTTGATTTTGCCGATGTAAAGACAATTATGCTCGATCAGGGAGAGGCTATTATGGGTATTGGTATCGGATCCGGTGAAAACCGTGCTACGGAAGCCGTTGATGGTGCTATTCACAGTGCACTTCTGGAAACCAGCATCGATGGGGCACAGAGCATATTGCTCAATGTTACAGGCGGTCCGGATATCAGCTTGTATGAAATTAATGAAGCAGCCGAAAAGGTTGCTGAAGCTGTCGATCCCGACGCAAATATTATTTTTGGTTCTGTTATCGATCCGGATATGGAAGATTCTATTCGGATTACTGTTGTGGCTACTGGCTTTGGTAAGGAACCATCAACTATTCCTTCTTTTGGACAATCTGGCACAGTGAACGATAAAAAAGAAGCAAGTGGTGTGGAAATTCCTACGTGGATGAGATAATCAATGAAGGTAAGCGGGTCCCGTCGGACCCGCTTTTTTGCTAAAACAGCAGGATTTTTAAAGAGGCGTGTAGAATTGTAACTTAAGATTGTTGAAAAATAATTTTTTGAATGTCTGTAGGAGGCAAATTATGAGATGTCCATTTTGCAAGAGCGACGATACGAAGGTTACGGATTCCAGGGCGACTGATGACGGCAATGCTATCCGCCGCCGCCGTGAATGCCAAAAATGCGGACGTCGGTTTACGACGTATGAGATGGTAGAAGAGGTACCTCTGGTAGTCATAAAAAAAGACGGTAGCCGGGAATTGTTTGATCGCAATAAGATTCTGAATGGATTATTGCGTGCTTGTAATAAACGCATGGTTACGATGCAGCAGTTAGATGGAATCGTTTCTCGGGTAGAACATAAAATTCGAAACTCTTTAGCTCAGGAAGTAACGAGTGTAAAAATCGGCGAAATGGTTCTTGATGAGCTGCAGAGTGTGGATTTAGTGGCATATATCCGGTTTGCTTCCGTGTATCGTCAATTTGCTGATTTGGATAGTTTCATGGCGGAATTGAAGCGCCTCATGGATAACAGGCATAAGAAGGTCTGAGATCGTAAAAGGAGTTTTTATGACAGAGGGTTATATTGATAATTTTTTAAACAATGTATTGCCGAATTTACGTATTGCTGTCATTGGCGACGTTATGGTTGACCGTTACGTATTTGGCAAAGTGGAACGGATTTCTCCGGAAGCCCCGGTCCCAGTTAATAAGGTGTCCCATATTACTTCTGCCTTGGGAGGTGCTGCAAATGTAGCGTCTAATCTGGCTAATTTGGAATGTCATGTTTTTTTGGCTGGTCTTATGGGGACAGACGAGTATGGTTCTGTTTTGCAGAAATTATTGGCGGATGCGCATATTGATGGGTCGGGGTTAATTTCCCGTACAGGACATGCTACAACGACAAAACTTCGCGTTCTCGGTTCACGCCAGCAAATGCTGCGACTTGATTTTGAAGAAATTACGGCACTTGAATCGGATGAGGAACAGGTATTGCTTCACTGGTTACAAGAACGGATACGAGATGGACTGGACGGTATTATCATTTCTGACTACGGTAAGGGTGTTCTTACGGATGCCGTATCCGGCGGGGTTATTTCTTTTGCTCGTAAAGCTGGCATACCGGTACTTGTGGATCCCAAGGGTACGGATTGGAGTAAATATAACGGGGCCGATTTTGTTACGCCTAATATGAAGGAAATTAGTGACTGTATTGGCTATACGGTTGCTAATGCAGGAGGAGATGTGATTGAAGCCGCTATGAAACTTCATGAGAGGTATGATTTTGCACATCTCATGGTAACTAGATCAGAAAAAGGGATAACCGTTATAGGCAAGGATGGAAAGGTCTGGAGCAACCCCGCAACAGCGCAGGAAGTATTCGATGTATCTGGGGCAGGCGATACAGTAGCCGCTGCTTTTTTAACTTCTATTGCGGCAAAGCTTTCTATTCGTGCAAGTTTACAGATTGCTAATTCCGCAGCGGGAGTTGTCGTCGCTAAGGTAGGTACTTATCCTATTCATCGCAGTGAACTTTTACAATTGTGGCACCAATGGCGTCCCAACCGCCGGTGGGCTCCGTATGAATCATTGAGCTGCAGGGAAATGGCCGGCAAGATACGGCAATGGCAGCAAAATGGTGAAATTGTTGTTTTTACAAATGGTTGCTTTGATATACTGCACCGTGGGCATGTACTTTATTTACAACAGGCAGCTATGCTGGGGCAGCATTTAGTTATCGGTTTAAATTCTGATGAATCTGTTCGACGGTTAAAGGGAGAAGCAAGGCCTTTTGTACAGCAGAATGATCGTGCCGTGCTGTTAAGCGCGCTGGCTTGCGTTGACGATGTGGTTATTTTCAATGAAGATACGCCGAAAGAATTGTTGTCGGTTTTGCGCCCGGATATCCTTGTTAAGGGCGGGGATTATAAAGCTGACGAAGTGATTGGACGAGAATACGTAAAACGAGTGGAAATCATTTCTTTTGAAGAAGGGTATTCTACAACGAATATAATAGATAAAATTATAAATAGGGCGAGGAAGGGAATTTTATGAAAATAGTAACAGGTGGTGCGGGTTTTATCGGCAGCAATATTATAAAAAAATTAAATGATAGGGGTATTCATGATATCTTGGTGGTAGATGATTTGACGGATGGACGTAAGTGCCGAAACTTACAGGGATTGTCATTTTACGATTATATGGATTATGAAGATTTTGCAGATCAAATGGCTGACGAATCTTTTGACGGCGGGTATATTGATGTTGTCTTTCACGAAGGAGCCTGCTCGGATACGATGAATTATGACGGGCGCTACATGATGAAAAATAATTATGAAGGTAGTAAGAATCTTCTGCGTTATTGTATGCATCGTAAAATACCTTTTTTGTATGCATCATCGGCTTCTACGTATGGCAGCGGTAAACATGGATTTCGTGAGGAACCGGCTTGTGAACAAGCGCTGAACCCGTATGCATATTCAAAACTGCAGTTTGACCGCTTTGTACGGCGTATGCTGCCGCTTGCTAACAGTCAGATTGTTGGTTTTCGATATTTTAATGTATTCGGGCCGCAGGAAAATCATAAGGATCGAATGGCTTCCCTTATTTACCAAAAATATTATGAACTGCAGAAAAATGGAAAAATTACTCTTTTTGAGGGAACTGCAGGATATGAAAATGGGGGACAGATTCGTGATTTTATTTATGTGAATGATGTTGTAAATGTTATATTCTATTTTTGGGAACATCCCGAATTATCCGGCATTTATAATTGCGGTACTGGCGAAGGACATTCATTTAACGAGTTTGTTCGGGGTATTATCGCGTATTGCGGAAAAGGTACTGTGGAATACGTTCCATTCCCGGATATTCTGAAGGGAAAATATCAGAGCTTTACGCAGGCGGATACAACAAAATTAATGGATGCTGGGTATGACCGCGGGTTTACTCTCTTAAAGGAAGCCGTACAGGAATATTGCCGTATTTTGGAAAAGAGTGATGGATACTTCGAATGAGAAAAGCGGCTTTTTTTGATAGGGACGGAGTTTTGAATAAAGATATACATTATTTACATCGTCCGGAGGATGTCATATGGGTAAAAGGTGCTAAGGAGGGACTGGCATATCTTAACCAGCTGGGATACTTGGTTATTGTAGTAACGAATCAAAGCGGTGTGGCTCGCGGGTATTATACAGAAGAGGATGTAAAAAAACTTCATTCCTGGATGTCTCAGGAAATAGCAGCGGCTGGGGGGTGTATTACGGCATTTTACTACTGTCCGTTTTTGGAGGGGGCTGCGGATCCTTTTTATAATAAGAAAAGTGATTGGCGAAAACCAGCTCCTGGTATGGTGTTGCAGGCAGTAAAAGAGTATGATTTGGATATTTCTCAATCCTTTTTAATTGGAGATAGTACAAGCGATATGGAATGTGCCAAAGCCGCAGGTTTGCCGGGATATTTGTTTACAGGAGAACGCCTTGATGTGTTTATTGATCATGTATTAGAGAAGAGGAATGCACATGAAAGCCTATAAGAGCATACTTATTATTAAAATGAGCTCTCTGGGTGATGTATTGCATGCATTACCGACGCTTTATGCATTGCGGCAGAATTGTCCGAATGCACGTATTGTATGGGCTGTTCATCAAAATTTTGCAGCGGTTCTTCCAGGAAAGCCTTATATAGATGATGTTGTTTATATTGATAAAGCAAAGCTTACATCCATAGCATATTTGCGGGAACTGTGGCATATACTGCATGCTTATCATTTTGATGTATGTTTTGACTTGCAGGGGTTAGCTAAAAGTGCTATTGTTGCTTTTTTGAGCGGTGCTAAGGAAAAATACGGATATTGGGAGATGCGTGAAGGCAGTTTTCTGGTCAGTAAAGGGTTGACGGGAATACATAAGAATGATCATGTCATTGAACGATACCTGGATACGGTACGTGTACTTGGCGGTACGGTCAGTTCTGTAGAATTTCCTCTTCCCAATATTAGCATGCAAAAGCAAACGATGCGGAAACGATTTACAGAGGATGGCATGATAGGACACTATATCGCGGTTGTACCGGGAGCTAGGTGGAAGGTAAAGGAATGGCCGCTGGGGCATTGGTCGGATTTTGTTAATCGAGTTGTCGCTACTGGGATGAATGTGATTCTCCTTGGCAGTGGGGATGACATTTTGAAGGGAAAAGCTATTATGGCGGGAACGGAATGTCCCAACGTTTTTGATTATACAGGAAAAACTAGTTTACATGAGCTTATGGCGGTTATTTCCATGGCAGATGTATACATAAGTGCTGATACTGGTCCTTTGCATATTGCCAATGCGCTTAAGAAAGAACTGATTGCTTTATTTGGTCCCACGTGTCCGGATCGTACAGGTCCCTATGGAGGGGAAGCAGATACGTATATTCATATAATACTATCTCCGACCTCCACAGCTACGCAACAACACCCTTTAGTAAATGATCCCGATTGTATGGCACAGATATCCGTATGGGATGTATGGAATACCTATGCGGCTGTTATAAAGAAGGTGAAGGCATGATAAATTTAAAAAACAAAAGAATTATTGTAACCTTCCTTATGCACTTAGGAGATTTGATTTTAATAACTCCTTTTTTGCAGATTTTACGGCGTCATGCGATTGGTTCTGACATTACTTTGGTTGTAGATGAAAAATTAGCTGATGTGGTACGTTATAATCCTAATATAGATCATCTTGTAACCGTCGATAAAAAAGGGAAGGATAATTCTCTGGCAGCGCTATGGCATATAGGCAAAGAACTTCATAACCAGCATCCCGATTTGCTGATTAATCTGCATCCTAACGAACGGACTTCATTTTTAGCGGTTGCTGTCAGAGCAAAACAGTTTGTTGGCATGAGCCATTTTTTGGCACGGTCTTTTATGGATACCTATACGAGATTGGATCGGACTCATTTGCATGCAGCAGATATGTACATCGATGTGCTCAGACAACTCGGCATTGAGGATCATAAAAATGCAGGATTGCAGATTTTTACATGTCCAGCGTGGGAAAAGCAAGTTCAAAATTTTTATATAGCGTCTGATTTACGGGAAAAAGAGCCGCTTGTGGGTTTTAATATTGGTAGTGCTGTTCCGCAAAAACGATGGCCTGTCGAACGATTTGCCGCGGTGGCGGATTATTTTTCCAACAGGGGATTCCGGTGTGCTTTTTATGGCGGCCCTATGGATATGGATATGGTTCGGGAAGCTGTTTTTTTTATGAAGAACACCCCGATTATTTGTACAGGAAAGTTTTCCTTAGGTGAGCTTGCCGCTGCTGTAAGGCGCTGTTCCTTATTTATTACTAATGATAGCGGACCTATGCATGTAGCTGTTAGTCAGGATGTTCCTCTGGTAGCACTTTATGGACCGAGTAATCCGAAATTCTATGGTCCGTATACGAAAAAAGCTATTGTCTTGGAATCAACAAACGAATATAAAATAGGAAAAAGTATGAAGAAAATTATCCGTGAGGGTAATTACAAGGGAATTTCTGTTATTACGACGGAAGAAGTTATCGAAGCAGGAAACGAGCTTATTGCCCGGTATGGGATTAAAAATTGACAATTGTATTCGATTCCAGTATAATGTCACCTGATATGTGTCTGTGGTTGTAAGTCGATGCCAGTCGCAGGCGAAGCGATCCACGTAAGGGATCCAAAGCGGTCCTGATCATAGTGCGGCTTAGAAGTAAGTCCTGCCGTGAAAAAACGAGAGAAGCAGTAGTGGGAGATCTAGCATCTATGAGCGAACCTTCCAGCAGGCGAGTGTGGGGTTAAAAACCAGGTCAGGCGTATCAAGGAGCTGAAGTAATTCAGCTCCTTTTATGTAGGTGCGCCCGGCATGGGCGCAGTCTAACAGGTGAAAGTCCCGATCTCGCGGGTTAATAGTGTCGAGCCGATCAGTGTAATACATAGATAGTATGGAAATTTATATTTTACATTAATTACTATGTTTGACGTATCAATTTTGATATAGTAAAATATAATAGTATCTATTTTGAAGGGAGTTGACCAGAGAATAAATGAAGGTTGACATAGATATAGTTGAAAAAGATCTCCAAAAAAATCCATTTGACGCCTTTATGGGATTTCATGTTGAAAAAGCTGAGGATGATGAAGCAGTACTCCTGTTTGAAAATAAAGGAAGCGCATGGGAAAATCCGAATGGAACTATGTACGGCGGAGTGCTCTATGCCATGGCCGACTCAACGATGGAGGCGGCTTGTGCCCTTAAGGGAAAAGCTGTTTTGACGCTGGATTTGGCGATGAACTATTTTTCTCCGACATATCCTGATACGACGGTTCGTGCAATAGCTAAAGTGGTTCATAATGGTCGTACGACAATGGTGGCGCTTTGCGATTTTTATGATAATAATGAACGATATTTAGCTCATGGAAAGGGAACTTTTTTTGTAACAGGAGAATATCATTTTCCAAAAGAGGGGGATGATATTAATGGCTGATGAAGAGAATTTTTTGAAGCGAGTTCATAGTGAAGAATTAAAAGAACGATTTCGCAATATTTATATCGGCGTATATCAATCGACTCCATATTTCAAGAGTCTTCCGTGTACAATAGAAGAT
This sequence comes from Megasphaera sp., assembly GCA_022649055.1. Taxonomy (GTDB): domain Bacteria; phylum Bacillota; class Negativicutes; order Veillonellales; family Megasphaeraceae; genus Megasphaera_A; species Megasphaera_A sueciensis. The sequence goes on along the minus strand of JALCNL010000004.1, from coordinate 22,022 downwards.
ATTGACGAAGGCTTTGCGCGTGTTCGATTTGACATAACAGAGAATCTTTGCAATTATCGGGGAATTGCTTCAGGAGGCATCTTAGCTGCTTTTTGTGATACTCTTATGGGTATGGCAAGCAGGAGCCTGGGGTATCAGGTGACAACTCTCGAAATCAATATGAATTATATCCGGCGCGTTGCCGGGGGAAAGTACATTACGGGAATCGGTCAAGTCGTACATCATGGCGGCAAGACAATAGTTGCTGAATGCGAATGTTTTGATAGCGAAGGTCATATTGTTGTAAAAGGGCGTTCGTCTTTTTATATTTTGGGGAAGTTTGAAAAATAATTAAATGGAAGGTTGGTTATCAACATGGATTTCAGTTACAATGAGGAACAACAGGATATTATTAAAGTCGTTCGCGATCTTGTAGAAAAGGAAATCGTTCCCTATGCGGGAGAAATGGATGAGAAAGGGAAAATCCGTGACGGATTACTTGATAAATTAGCTGCTCAGGGATTGTTGGGAGTTGCTATTCCTGAAGAATTCGGAGGTGCCGGTTTAGATGCGGTTACGATTGCAGGCATTTATGAAGAATTAGGAAAAGGTTGTGCCGGAATAGCTACAACTGTTGCTGCTAACGCGTTGGCAGCTTATCCTGTTATTATAGCCGGAAATGATGATCAGAAAAAGCGATATTTTGATATTATCTGCCAAGATAAACTAGCGGCGTTTGCTCTTACCGAACCCGGTGTTGGTTCGGATGCCGGTGCTGTTGCGACGTCTGCTAAAAAAACAGAGGATGGCAAAGGCTATATTTTAAATGGCACAAAGTGTTTTATTACGAATGGCGCATTGGCAGAGGTGTTTGTTATTTTTGCCAATACACGTAAAAGTGTCGGCATTCGTGGATTGACGGCTTTTATTGTACGAAAAGGAACTCCCGGTTTTACTGTGGGCAAAGAAGAAAACAAAATGGGAATTCGTGCGTCGAATACGACGGAGTTGATTTTCCAAGATTGTTTTGTTCCTGTTGAAAATCGTCTTGGCCGTGAAGGGCACGGCTTCCGCATTGCCATGAACACATTGGATGCTGCCAGACCGTTTGTGGGGTCTATTTCCGTTGGTATAGCAGAAGCTGCATTTCGTGCCTGCGGGGAATATGCGAAAGTTCGTCAGCAATTTGGCAAACCTATTGCTTCTTTTGAAATGGTTCAAGGGATGATTGCTGATATGGCCATGAAGGTTGAAGGTGCCCGTCTTTTAGTACAGCGTGCCTGCTGGATGAAAGATCAGGGAATGGAATTTAGCCGGGAAGCTGCTATTGCGAAGTGCAATGCTTCGGATGTTGCTATGGATGTTACTGTTAATGCAGTGCAGGTTATGGGCGGATATGGCTATATGAAAGAATATCCTGTGGAAAAATACATGCGTGATGCCAAAATCATGCAGATTTATGAAGGTACAAATCAAATCCAAAGATTGGTTATTGCCAACAAGACATTATACTGATAGAATATAAATCATATGAAATAGTGCTATGAAAAAGAGAACATGGGAGAATATATCGGGTACAGGGAATCAGAATCATAGATTGAGAGTTTTGATGCCGATGCTTTCATGTGTTCACTTTGGAGCTTCCCGTTGAATGAAGTAGATGGGACGGATATCTCCGTTAACGGATGAAAGAGTAATAATTAGGGTGGTACCGCGAAACGTGACTTTCGCCCCTTAGGGGGTGGAGGTCTATTTTTTTACGATAGAGGAGGAACTGTGATGAAGGAAAAAATTGAGGCTATCAAAGCTGCTGTACGGGAACAGATTGATAACGCGGAAGCACTGCAGGATGTGCAGAATATTCGTGTCAAGTATTTAGGTAAAAAAGGAGAACTAACGGCGGTAATGAAAGAACTCGGCAAATTATCGAAAGAAGAACGTCCTGCTGTGGGTCAGTTAGTTAATACGGCACGCACTAAGATTGAAGCAGCACTTGCCGATAGAATGGAAGAATTGAAACAACATGAAATGGAACAAAAAATTCAATCAGAAAAAATAGATATTACGTTACCTGGACGTAAACCCGTTCTAGGTCATATGCATCCGCTCCATTTAACACGGCGCTGCATGGAAAATGCTTTTTTAAAAATGGGATTTTCCATTGCTGAGGGACCAGAAATTGAAGATGATTATTACAATTTCCAGTGCTTGAATTTTCCTGATGATCATCCGGCACGTGACATGCAGGATTCTATGTATATTACGGATAAAATTTTGCTGCGTACCCATACGTCGCCTATGCAGGCTCGGACATTACAGGCACATAATCCGAATGAACCGGTTAAGGTCATTGTGCCGGGCAAAGTGTATCGCTGGGATTATGATGCTACGCATTCCCCGGTATTTCATCAGATGGAAGGACTTATTGTCGATAAAGGAATCCGTTTTTCTGACTTGAAAGGGATGTTGGAAGACTTTTTAAGAGAGATTTTCGGACCGGAAACAAAGGTCCGTTTTCGTGCCAGTTTCTTCCCTTTTACAGAACCGAGTGCTGAAGTAGATATTTCTTGTGTGATGTGCGGCGGCAAAGGTTGTCGCGTATGCTCGCATACAGGTTGGTTGGAAATCCTCGGCTGTGGGATGGTGCATCCCAATGTATTGCGCTTAAACGGGTATGATCCGGATAAGGTCAGCGGATTTGCTTTTGGCATGGGTGTGGAACGCATCGCTATGCTAAAATACGGTATTGATGATTTGCGGTTGTTCTATGAAGATGATATGAGGTTCTTGAATCAGTTTTAGGAGGTAAAAAAATTATGAAAAGTTCATTACGCTGGATGAAGGAGTATGTGGATGTCGATACAACCAAGGATCCACAAATCTTTGCTGATATTATGACTGTTGCCGGTGTGCCTGTAGAACAAGTAGAATGCTGGGGGACCGATATCAAAAATATATACACGGGAAGAATTCTGAAAATTATAAAGCATCCTGATGCCGATCATCTTGTTATTTGCCAGATGGACATGGGAGATAAAGAACTTACTATTGTTACGGGGGCACCGAATGTTCGTGAAGGGCAAGTCGTTCCCGTTGCTATTCATGGAGCGATACTGCCGGGTGGGGTGAAAATTAAAAAATCCAAACTTCGCGGTCAAGTTTCTGAAGGCATGTTATGTTCTGCGCATGAATTGGGTTTTGATGACAGTTTGCTGCTGCCGGAGGAACGCAACGGCATTTGGATATTGCCGGATAATACACCTGTCGGGGTCGATGCTGTTGATTTTTTGGGACTTAAAGATACCGTTTATGAATATGAATTAACTCCGAACCGTGCGGATTGTTTCAGCATGGTCGGCTTAAGCCGTGAATTTGCTGTTTTAGGTAATACAACAGCAAAATATCCTTCCATTGAAGTCGATGAATGCGAGCAATCCATTAGCGGTAATGTGATCGTTACGAATGAAGCTCCTGAATTATGCAATCGTTTTGCATCCCGTCTGCTTTTAAATGTAAAAATAGGAAAATCTCCATTATGGATGCAGCAGCGTCTCCGTAAATCCGGAGTTCGTCCGATTAACAACGTGGTTGATGCAACAAACTATGTCATGTTGGAATTAGGGATTCCGATGCATGCCTATGATTATGATAAGGTTTCCGGTCATCATCTCATTCCGCGTCGTGCAAGAAACGGGGAAGTATTAAAAACATTGGATGGTGTAGAACGTATACTTACTTCCGAAATGCTGGTTATTGCCGATCCTGATAAAGCTTGCGGTGTTGCTGGGGTTATGGGCGGTTTTGAAACAGAAGTAACTGGTAAGACGACAGCTGTTATACTTGAAGCCGCTTCTTTTAAAGGTTCCACTATTCGTAAAACCGGTCGCGCGCTTGGTTTGCGTTCGGAAGCTTCAGCACGCTTTGAACGCGGTATAGATGCAGAAGGCTGTATTGCATCGTTAGACCGTTGTGCACAGCTTTTGCAGAAAATGGGAGCTTGTGATGTAGCACGGGGAATTATTGACATATATCCAGAACCACAGCCTGTTACGCGGATATCTTTTACGGTTCAGCAAATTAATGCCTATCTGGGGACAGATATTCCTGGCGACCAAATGGTTTCGATTTTGAAGACATTGGAATTTGGTATCGAACAAGGAGACAATGATAGTATCACGGCGATAGTTCCATCTTGGCGCGGTGATTGCACAGAAATGGCAGATATCAGTGAAGAAGTAGCACGTATTTATGGATATGAAAATATTCAATCTACAAGACCGTGGAGTAATATTTCTGAAGGGGAAGAAGGATACCATCATGAAGTAACGGAAAAAGTTTCTGAAATTCTCAGCGCGTGCGGTTTGAACGAAACAGTGACATTCAGCTTCATGAATCATGAATCACTAAAAAAACTGCTGTTCCCGGCTGAAGATCCATTATATACGGCGGTACCTATTCTTAATCCTATTACAGAAGAATTTCCGCTGATGCGTACGACCTTGCTTCCTTCCCTTATGGATATGCTGGTTAGAAATCAGGCCGTGAAAAATAATGCTGTTGCCGCCTATGAAATTGCTTCTGTATATATCCCGAAACAATTGCCGATTACTGAACTTCCGTATGAGAAGAAACAGGTTGCCGGCGTTCTTTATGGATTACGTGATACAGGAATATGGCCCGGAAAAATTGCTAAATATGATTTTTATGATGTCAAGGGAATTGTAGAAACCGTGCTTGAAGAACTGGGTATAAGCGCTGACTTGGAAAGTACTGAATTTGCACCGTTTCATCCGGGAAAAGCTGCAAAGTTTGTAAAAGATGGTAAAATACTGGCTCAATTCGGCGAATTACATCCTGCTGTTATCGATAATTATGATATTGCAGGTCCTGTGTATGCTTTCGAAATGTATTTAGATGTAATGATTCCTTATATTGATTTTATTGGAAACTACAAAAAAGTTGCTAAATTCCCTGCGATTAGTCGTGATTTAGCCTTTTTGGCCCCCGTAGGAACGGCTAATTCGGATATTCAGGAAATCCTTATTAAAGATGGGGGAGAATATCTGGAATCTGTTCATCTTTTTGATATGTACCAAGGAAAACAAGTTCCTAAAAATTATAAGAGTATGGCCTATTCTTTGACATTTCGTTCAGCGGAAACTACGTTGACTGATGAGAATATCCAAATGTATATTGATTCGATGCTTGAAGATTTGAAGAATAATCTGGACTGTACTTTGCGCTAGAATGTTTTGCTCTTTAAGCGGTATCCTCCGTCTGTTAAAATAGACGGAGGATATGTTTGTTTCGTTTTTATTGTCAATCGTGGAATTTTATGATATGATGAAGAGCGTAGTATGGAGTTTTATAGATAACGGACTGGGTATAGTGCCCATAAGGAGGACTTTTTAGAATGAAAGTAACAGTCAATGAAGTAGACCAGCATAAAGTAACTCTGCACATCGAAGTGCCTGTAGAAGAAGCGGAAAAGGGCACAAAAGCAGCTTGCAAAAATTTAGCCAATAAGGTAAATATACCGGGCTTTCGTAAAGGAAAAGCACCGCGTAAGGTGTTGGAAAGCTTTTTGGGTAAAGATGCTGTAAAAGAAGAAATTTTTGAAGTTATTGCTTCAAAATCCTATAATGATGCTTTGAAAGAACAGGACATTATACCTGTTACGGATCCTGATATTAATGTTGTTACTAACGAAGTCGGACAGGATTTAGTATTTGAAGCGACACTTACGAAAAAACCGGCAGTTACGCTTGGCGAATATAAAGGTATTAAAGCAGCTAAACCAGCTTCCGAAGTTACGGAAGAACAAATTTCTGATGAATTGATCAATTTACAGAAAGCACATTCTAAACTCGTTGTAGCGCTGGAAGGCACAGAAATTGCCAATGATGATTTTGCCATTATTGATTTTAAAGGGAGCATAGATGGCGTTCCTTTTGAAGGCGGAGAAGGGAAAGCTTATCCTCTCCAGATCGGTTCCGGCAGTTTCATTCCTGGCTTTGAAGAACAACTTATCGGTTGTAAAGCGGGAGATCAGAAGGAGGTAAAGGTATCCTTCCCGGAAGATTATTTCCAAAAAGATCTTGCGGGTAAGGAAGCTGTATTTGCGGTTACCGTAAATGATGTAAAACGTCGTGAACTGCCAGCTCTTAATGATGAATTTGCTAAAGAATATTTTAAAAATGAAACGTTGGACGAGCTTAAGAACGACACTCGGAAAAAGTTAGAAACACAAGCTTCTTTTAAAGCATTGGAAACTTTTAACGGGGAAGTATTGAAAACAGCGATAGGCAATGCTGAAGTTGATATTCCGGAAGTAATGATCGACGATAAAGTTACACAGATGCTTGAAGAACTCACCATGAAACTCGAAACACAGGGTATGAAAATCGATGATTATCTGAAATATACAAATCAAGATATGGATAAGCTCAAGGAAGGCTATAAGGAACCAGCTAAAGATAATGTGAAGATGGATCTTGTTCTAGAAGCCATCTGCAAGGCTGAAAATATCGAAGTAAATAATAATGATTTGAATGCTGAAATATTTACAATGGCTCAGAATTTTGGGGCGGATCCCAAAGAAGTTTATAAAATTATTATGAAGGAAAAACGTATTCCGATGCTCGTTCAGTCGGTAGGCCGTAAAAAAGCCGCTTCCTTTATTCTTTCCAATGCTATTGATACGAACGCTAAGGAAGAAGAACCGAAAGTGGAAAAGGTAGAAGCCGAAGATAAAGAATAAGACATCCGGAACGTTATAATTACGAGGTGTTAGCTATGAATATGCAATATGTACCGATGGTTGTGGAACAGTCGTCTCAGGGAGAACGGAGTTATGATATTTATTCGCGCCTTCTGAAGGATCGCATCGTTTTTTTGGGTGGCACTATTGAAGATGTAACTGCCAATACGATTATTGCACAGTTATTATTCTTGGAAGCGGAAAATCCTGATAAGGATATTCATTTATATATCAACAGTCCAGGCGGTGTTGTAACAGCCGGGATGGCGATTTATGATACAATGCAGTATATTAAACCGGATGTTTCTACGATTTGCGTGGGATCGGCAGCTAGTATGGCTTCCGTTTTATTAACGGCGGGGGCAAAAGGGAAACGGTTTGCCCTGCCTCATTCACAAATTATGATTCATCAACCTTTGGGCGGTGTTCAGGGACAGGCCACGGAAATTGAAATCCATGCCCGAGAAATCCTGCGTATGCGCAAAGAATTGAATACGTTATTGTCTCAACATACGGGACAGTCGTTAGATGTTATCATGAAAGATACAGAACGTGATAATTTCATGACTGCTGAAGATGCCAAGAAATATGGATTGGTCGATGAAATTCTTCTTCGTCCTCATGATATGGCACCCGTGAAGTAGTCACTACCAGGAGGAACTATTGGTGAAAGATAGGACAGAAGAACCAAAATGCAGCTTTTGCGGACGGTCGCAAAGCGAAGTTCAGAAGTTGATAGCCGGTCCCGGTGTATATATTTGTGATGAATGTGTAACAGTTGCTCAGCATATTCTGGAAGAAGAAATGAAGGAAGAGTCATCTTCTTTCCAATTAAAGGAATTGCCGACACCGCATCAAATCAAAGAGACACTGGATCAGTATGTCATCGGACAAGAAAGTGCAAAAAAAACGTTGTCGGTAGCTGTATATAATCATTACAAAAGATTACAGACCGGCAGTATAGTAGAAGATGTAGAATTACAGAAGTCTAATATCATTATGGTAGGGCCGACAGGATGTGGTAAAACACTTCTGGCGCAAACACTGGCACGTCTTTTGGATGTACCATTTGCCATTGCTGATGCGACAAGTTTGACCGAAGCTGGCTATGTTGGAGAAGATGTAGAAAATTGTCTGCTTAAATTGATTCAGGCAGCTGATTATGATATCGCCAAAGCTGAACGTGGCATTATTTATATTGATGAAATCGATAAAATTGCCCGTAAGTCGGAAAATCCGTCTATCACCCGTGATGTATCTGGTGAAGGAGTACAGCAGGCTTTGCTTAAAATTTTGGAAGGAACCGTTGCGGGAGTGCCGCCTCAGGGAGGACGCAAACATCCGCATCAAGAAATGCTGCAGATTGACACCACGAATATTTTGTTTATTTGCGGCGGTGCTTTCGATGGTATTGATAAAACGATATTAAACCGTACATCTGATAAAAATATGGGGTTTGGCGCTGACATTCATTCAAAAGATGAACAGTCTATGGAAACTATTTTGCAAGAGATTATTCCTGCCGATTTACAGAAATTTGGCCTTATTCCAGAGTTGGTTGGTCGTCTTCCTGTCTTGGTGACGTTGAATCCTCTGGATGAAGATGCAATGATGCATATTTTGACGGAGCCTAAAAATGCATTGGTCAAGCAATATGAAAAGATGCTTGATATGGATCACGTTAAACTTACGTTTGAAGAAGACGCCTTGCGGGCCATTGCAAAAGAAGCTCTGCGCCGGAATACAGGGGCCCGGGGGTTGCGTTCTATTATTGAACGCATTATGCTGGATGTCATGTTTGACGTTCCTTCCCGGACAGATGTTAAGGAATGTATCGTAACGAAAGATTGCGTTACAAAAAAAGCGGAACCTACCATTATTATGGAATAGGTATATACGCATTAGACATGCTTACAACAGCAAAACTCATTTCTTCATCGTGAGAAATGAGTTTTGTTTTAACTTATAGAATTTTATTTAAGAAAAGGAAATGTAGGTGAATCAAATGGATGATAAATCAATCTTGGCTTTGCCTTTTGTTCCTTTGCGCGGCATCGTTGTGTTTCCAAAACTACTGAGTCATTTGGATATAGGACGTGAAAAGTCTTTAGCTGCTGTAGAATATGCAATGGCTCATGACCGTATGCTGATCGTATCGGCACAAATAGATGAAAATGAAGACAATCCTGATTTCGATGATATATATCATACAGGAACATTAGTAAAAGTTCAGCAGATGCTGCGCCTTCCCGGCGGTGTCGCCCGGGTTCTCGTTGATGGAATTTCTCGTGTAAGTATACACGGCTTTTCTCGCAAGAAAAATTATTTTGAAGTTGCCGGAGTTGAAATAAATGAATATGGTACTTCCTCTGTAGAAGATGAAGCATATCGACGGGTCATGCTTGGCCGGTTTACAGAGTGGTTGGAAACGATTAAAAACAGAGATGATATTCTGCAGAAGGCGCAGACTCTTACTACCCCGGGTATACTTTCCGATTTTATTGCTTCCCAGTTACCTCTGCAAATGATAGTCCGGCAAGAATTACTGGAGATAGCAGATGTATCTGAACGGATGCGTCGAATTTGTTCGCTGCTTGATACGGAAGTAGAAATCGCCGATTTGGAGTCGCAGCTGAATGTAGAAGTACGTGGAAAAATGGATCAAGCTCAAAAAGAATATTATTTACGTGAAAAGATTAAAGCGATTCATAAAGAACTGGGGGATAAAGTTGATCCCGATGAAGAAGTAGAAAATCTGCGTAAAAAAATTCATGATATGAAACTTGAAAAGTCGGTGGAGCAACGTTTATTGAAAGAAGTAGACCGGCTTGATTCAATGCCGCCTATGATGGCAGAATCGGCGATTATCCGTACTTATTTAGATTGGGCCTTGTCTTTGCCTTGGACTAAGGAAACAAAGGATCGGCTGGATTTAGCAGAGGCTCAGAAAATTCTGGATGAGGATCACTATGGACTAACAAAAATAAAAGAACGTATTATTGAATTTTTAGCTGTTCGACAGCTGACACATGATTCAAAAGGACCTATTTTGTGTTTGGTAGGACCTCCGGGGACGGGGAAAACAAGCTTGGCACGTTCTATTGCGCGGGCTATGAATCGTAAGTATGTACGTATTTCTTTAGGAGGCGTGCGTGATGAAGCCGAAATTCGCGGTCATCGCCGGACTTATATCGGTTCTATGCCGGGGCGGATTATATCAGGTATGAAGCAGGCCGGTACTAAAAATCCAGTGTTTTTGCTTGATGAAATTGATAAAATGACATCTGATATGCGTGGTGATCCATCTTCGGCACTTCTTGAAGTGCTGGATCCAGAACAAAATAATATGTTTAGCGATCACTTTATTGAAATACCGTTTGATTTATCTAAAGTGTTTTGGATTATGACAGCCAATGTGATGAGTGATATTCCTAAACCTCTTCAGGATCGGATGGAAATTGTTGAACTTTCAGGGTATACAGATGAGGAAAAATTGCAGATTGCAAAACGCTATCTTGTGCCAAAGCAGATTGCCGCTAATGGAGTTACAATGGCTAGAGCTAAGTTTTCAGATACCGTTTTGCGCCATATTATTCGTGATTATACACGCGAAGCTGGCGTCAGATCGCTGGAACGCAAAATTGGAGCAGTTTGCCGTAAAGTTGGCAAATCGCTGTTATTAGGAGAAAAGACACCTCTTACTGTGAGTGTTAAGAATTTAGAAAAATTATTGGGACCTGCGCGTTTTTTTGATACGAAGCTTAGTAAAAACGATGAAATCGGTATTGTAACAGGATTGGCTTGGACCCAGGTAGGCGGTGAAGTTTTAGAGACAGAAGCTGTCGCTGTAAAAGGAAAGGGGCAACTTACCTTGACCGGTCAGTTAGGGGATGTTATGAAAGAATCGGCTGAAGCCGGAGTAACTTACATACGTCGTCGGGCAGATGATTTAGGATTAGCCGAAGATTTTTATACAAACACAGATCTCCATATTCATCTTCCCGAGGGGGCCATTCCTAAGGACGGACCGTCGGCAGGAATTACAATGGCAACTGCGATTGCTTCCGCATTGACGGGTAAGGCGGTACATCATGATATCGCGATGACAGGTGAAATTACATTGAGAGGGACGATACTGCCGGTGGGAGGAATTAAGGAAAAGGTATTAGCAGCTCATCGCGCAGGTATCAAGAAAATACTTTTGCCCGTAGATAATAAACGGGATATGGCAGACGTACCCCGGTCTGTGCAGGAAGATGTACAATTTGTATTTGTCCAGTCCATGGATGAGGTGTTAAGTCAAGCGTTGGTGAATCATGATGACAGAATCTAGAGATTTGCAGATTATAAGAGCTGAATATACGGCTTCTGCTGTATGCAAGGAGCAATACCCAGAAAGTGAATTAATGGAAATTGCTTTTTTAGGACGATCCAATGTAGGAAAATCGAGTCTCATTAATTCTCTTTGTAATTATCGAGGGTTGGCACGGGTAAGTGGTGAACCCGGAAAAACACAGACTGTAAATTTTTATACTGTAATATTGCGGGAAAAAAAGGGAGAAGAATCAGAACGCTGCCCATTGTTTTTTGTTGATCTTCCGGGCTATGGTTTTGCTAAGACGGGAGGAGCCAATCGAAATATGTGGGGTACCTTCATAGGAGAATATATTGAACAGTCTCCGAGATTAGCGCTATTATGCCTGCTTATGGATTTGCGGCATCCCGGACTTGCTATAGATAAAAAGGCTTACGAATGGATGCGCAGTCATGGCGTACCGCTGCAGATTATTGGGACTAAAGCGGATAAACTGAAAACAGCAGAACGAAAACGTAATTTGACAACATTGGATCAATTGTTTCCGGGAACTTTTCCGGCAGTTGTTTATTCTTCTTTAAAAAACGAAGGACGGGAGATACTGTTAAATCGTTTTCGCAGTATGATTTAAATAATGTAAAGGTACTTGTTTGTTGTTTTCGAACGAACAGGTACCTTTTCGATATAGTGAGAAACGAGCTCAATTGATTTATGAAATTTGAGCTTTGGTACGGTTATGCGGTATAAAATCAGCTGCCTCTATATATTTTATATAAAATTTGTTATAATAAATAAGATTGCCGAATATTTTGCAGTATATTAATGATTTTGACACAATTCTTACAACTACTGTAATTCCTGGGAGGGATGGGGAAATATGTCTATTATGGCAATTGAAAATAAAGGTGATTTTCGATTGCGTGTCATTGATCAGCCGGGCATTGTGATTGTTGATTTTTGGGCATCATGGTGCGAGCCCTGTAAGATGATTCGTTCGGAGATTAAACGAGTGGCAGAGACATTTGAAACTAAAGTTAAAGTGGTTAAGGTAGATGTGGATGCTTTTCATGAATTGGCTGAACAGTATGAAGTTATGGCCGTTCCTACTTTGTTGTTTTTTAAAGACGGCAGACTTATTAAACGGCTTATTGGGTATGCATCACAGCAGGAAATTGAAAAATTGCTGCATACACTCGAATGATACCTAAGTAAAAAGTAAATTTTGACAGGTAAAACCGAAGAATGGTATAATACTCATAATGAATTCAATTAAGTTGGTGAAAAAAATGCTATTGTCTATTGTAGTTCCTGTGTATAACGAAGAAGATAATGTAGAGAAGTTTTATGAAGAAGCCATAAAAGCAGTAGGGACAATAGACATGGATTATGAAATTATATTTGTCGACGATGGTTCGAAAGATGCAACACCGTTGATGTTAAGTCGTTTGACACAACAAGATGAACATGTTCGTGCGTTGATTCTGGCTCGAAATTTTGGACATCAATTGGCAATTACGTGTGGTATGGATCATGCACAAGGGGATGCGGTTATTACGATGGATGGGGATTTACAACATCCACCGGTGATGATTCCTGATTTAGTAAAAAAATGGCAGGAAGGGTATGAAGTGGTCCAGACGATTCGGGTGTCTACGGATGATGCGAATTTCCTTAAACGGACAACTTCGAAATGGTATTATAAGATTATCAATGCTATCTCTCAGGTCGATATCGTTCCGGGGGGATCAGATTTTAGATTGATAGACCGCAAGGTATTGGAAACCTTTATGTTGTTTCGGGAACATGATAGATTTATTCGCGGTATGATGGGAGATATTGGCTATAAGCGGACGACAATTAAGTTTGTAGCACCACCGCGTTATGCCGGTAAATCAAAGTTTTCTCCTCGCAAAATGCTGCGATTTGCTTTGGATGGCATAACAGCCTATTCGACTATGCCGTTAAGAGCTTCCCTATATATTGGGTTATTGAGCGGCTTGCTCAGTGTTTTTTTGATTATCCATGTTTTATATTGTAAATTGGCTGGATTGGCTGTTCCCGGCTGGGCGACTACTATGATTGTCGTGTCGCTGGCAGGTGGTCTGCAGCTTATATTTTTGGGAATTATTGGGGAATATATCGGCCGGATATTTGAAGAGGTAAAGCGTCGGCCTTTATATTGGATACGGGCAGAATTAGGCCGGCATCGCAAGTAGAAACTGTATACATAAAAGAGTATCGAATCCTGACGAGGTACGGGACTATATTATGATAACCCGGAGATAGAAAGGAGTCTTTATGTGGAAGAATGTTAACAGAATTTTTTTGATGGCTGTTTTATTGATGATGATGGTCGTTCCAGTTGGTGCCTATTATTCCATTGGTGATAAGGGAAATGATGTAATGCTGATACAACAGCAGCTGATAAAAAAAGGGTATCGAGTAAAAACAAACGGTATATATACGGAAGATACGGCAAGAGCCGTTGCCAAGTTTCAAGCGGATCGGCGCATTCAGATTAGCGGTAAAGTAGGAGATTGGACTTTTTACCAAATTACTGGAAAACGTATGAAGATGATCAACGAAGATCAAATTAGTTATCAAAGATTTTCTTCTGATGATATGGGCAATCGTCTTGTTTCTATTGCTAATAAATATGTCGGGGTTCCTTATGTATGGGGTGGGAATACACCTAAAGGATTTGATTGTTCAGGGTTTACAAAATATGTATTTTCTAATGCGGGCATCAATTTGCCACGTCTGGCTGATCAGCAGTATATGGTTGGTTCTCCTGTTTCAAGGTCTGATTTGATTCCCGGAGATCTCGTGTTTTTTACAACCTATTGTCCGGGTGTGTCCCACTCGGGGATTTACGTAGGCAATGATAAATTTATTAGTGCCACATCAAGTGGTGGTATTCGTGTAGATAGTATGTCAAACGGGTATTGGTCTTCTCGGTATGTGGGTGCTAAACGAGTACGTTAATAAGTAATTTGCGCAGACAAGGGGGCGGATCGCCTCCTTGTTTTGTAGTTTTATAAAAAAACATATAAATTAAAGGTGTATTATATGGGAACAGTTGCTTTAAAGGGGGTAACTAGAGTATAATCGTTCCCATAAAGGAAGATAACAGAGGAGTGTTTACAGCATGAAGTATATGACGGGAAATGAAATTCGCAGTGCCTATTTGAATTTTTTCAAAAGTAAAGAACATATGATTTTACACAGTTTTCCATTGATACCGGAAAATGATCCCAGTTTACTGCTTATAGGTGCCGGCATGGCTCCGTTAAAACCCTATTTTACGGGTAAACTTGTTCCACCGTCTTATCGTGTAACTACCAGCCAAAAATGTATTCGCACGGGAGATATTGATAATGTGGGACGCACAGCTCGTCATCATACGTTTTTTGAAATGCTGGGAAATTTTTCTTTTGGCGATTATTTTAAAAAAGAAGCCATTTCTTGGGCTTGGGAATTTCTTACAGAAGTGTTGGCACTAGATAAAGATAAACTCTATGTTACCATTTATCCGGATGATACGGAAGCATATGACTATTGGCATAATATGATCGGACTGGCAGATGAACGGATTTTTAAAATGGAAGACAATTTCTGGGAAATTGGAGAAGGTCCTTGCGGTCCCGATAGTGAAATCTTTTATGATCTTGGTCCGGAACGTGGTTGTGGACAACCTACTTGTACCGTTGGATGTGATTGCGACCGGTATCTTGAAATATGGAATCTTGTTTTTACACAATTTGATCGGGATGCTAATGGAGAATATCATCCATTGGAAAAAAAGAATATTGATACAGGAGCAGGTTTGGAACGACTAGCTTCTGTGATTCAGCAAAAAGAATCAAATTTTGAAACGGATTTAATTTATCCTATTATCGAACAGGTACTTTCTATTTGTCATAGAGAGTATTCTGATCCTAACGACAAAGTAGCTCTTAAAGTTATTGCAGACCATATCCGGGCAATTACGGTCATGATCAGTGATGGTATTTTGCCGTCCAATGAAGGCCGCGGGTATGTATTGCGGCGTATATTGCGTAGAGCGGTGCGGTTTGGCCGTGTACTGGGAATTACTGATATTTTCTTGGCAGGATTAGTTGATACGGTTATCGAAATTCTTGGCGGGGAATATCCGGAACTGATAGAGCATAAGAAATTTATCAAGAAAGTTATCGAAACGGAAGAAAAGCAATTCAGCGCTACGCTAGCACAAGGGTTAGCGCTTTTGAAGGAAACCATGGACGCGTCCGGGGACAATAAAGTGCTGGCTGGGTCAGAAGTATTTAAATTATATGATACATTTGGATTTCCCGTAGAGCTGACGGAGGAAATTGCACAGGAGCACGGAATTGCTATTGACAGAGACGGTTTTGAGAAGGCAATGAAGAAGCAGCAGGAACGTGCCAGAGCGGCTCGTCATGATGCCGCTGCTAAAGTAGCAACACCTGATACAACACATCTGGATCAGGGAAAATTGACGAACGATGTACATGCCGTTACTGCTGAAGTCGTCATGTTAGGCAAAGATGGCATTGAAATAAAGGAAGCTCATGATGGCCAGGAAGTTACTGTAATTCTTGATATAAATCCCTTTCATGCAGAAGGTGGAGGACAGCTTGGCGATACCGGTGTGCTTACCAGTGCATTTGGCAAGGTCGTTGTCGAAGATGCTAAGGCATTGCCCAATGGGTTGGTGTATTTGATAGCTGCTGTAGAGGAAGGGGTAGTTCATTGCGGAGATGTCATGGATATTGCCGTTGATACGGATCGTAATCTAGCTATGGCCCGCAACCATACAGCAACACATTTGTTGCAGGCTGCATTGCGCCGTGTGTTGGGAGATCACGTCAATCAGGCTGGTTCTCTCGTTACTCCGGAACGACTGCGATTTGACTTTACGCATTTTTCTCCTATTACAACGCAGGAATTGGATCAAATTTCAGATTTAGTAAATACGGAAATCCTTAAGGCGATTCCTATTACGATTGAAGAAATGCCTATTGCGGCAGCTAAGGAAAAAGGAGCTATGGCGCTTTTTGGTGAAAAATACGGGGATATCGTCCGTGTGGTTACTGTAGATGATTTCAGTTGTGAACTTTGTGGCGGCTCTCATGTAGCCAATACCTCTGTGATCGGTTCTCTGCGTATTTTAAGTGAATCCGGCATTGGTACAGGGGTGCGCCGTATTGAAGCTGTAACAGGGGCTGCTGCACTTGAAAAATCACAAGCGGATGTTAAAGAACTGGAAATAATAGCCAGTCTTCTTAAAACAAAAAGCGAAGAGATTCCAGAAAAATTGGAACATATGTTGACTCAAATGAGAGAAACAGAAAAAGAATTGCAGGATTTAAAAAAGAAAGAGGTTCTTTCCGGAGTAGATTCCATTATTGCACATAAAGAAACTATTGCTGCGGTATCTGTTGTTACAGCGCAAGCTGATGTTGATTCTATCGATGAATTACGTGATTTGGCGGATACTATATTGGATCGTCTCAGGGGCGGCGTCGTTTTATTGGGAGCCATTCATGCGGATAAAATCAATTTTGTTTGCAAGGTGGCCAAAGCAGACACGGCAAAAGGTCTTCATGCCGGAAAAATCATCAAAGCGGCAGCACAAGCTGCCGGAGGTAATGGCGGCGGCCGTCCTGATATGGCGCAAGCCGGCGGCAAAGAACCGCAGCATATAAATGAAGCTTTAAAAGCTGGCTATAGGGCCATTTACGATGTATTAGAAAAATAGTCCAATGAGGATAAGGAAGTGTTGACAATGGCTATTAATGATGAAACGATGATTGTTAAATCCAGAGATGAAGAACAAACGGTAGCATCTATGATATTTGAAGATGTCTATCATTCTTTGGAGGAAAAGGGGTATAATCCAATCAATCAGATTGTGGGCTATTTGTTGTCCGGAGATCCCACGTATATTACGAGTCATAATAATGCTCGCAGCAATATACGTCGGATTGAACGCGATGAACTGATAGAAGAATTAGTTCGTTCTTATGTAAAGCAGCATAAGCTATAGGTGGATATGCGTATATTAGGATTAGATGTAGGTTCCCGTACGATTGGAGTTGCGTGCAGTGATGCACTGCTGATTACAGCACAAGGAATAGAAACGATTCGACGGGAATCAAAAGCCAAAGATTTTGGCCGGCTGCAGGAGATTGTAAAAGAAAAAGAAGTTCATCGTATTGTCGTGGGAAAACCACGTCATATGAATGGCGATAACAGTGTAAACATTGATAAAATAGAACATTTTGTCGCAGAATTAAAAAAAGTGATGCCCTATATGGAATTTGTATATTGGGATGAACGCCTAACGACAGTTATGGCTCAACGTCAATTGATAGAGGCCCATGTACGTCGTGAAAAACGAAAACAAGTTGTGGATAAAATGGCGGCTGTTTTCATCTTACAGAATTATTTAGACGCTCAAGGAGGATAACATGGCAGAAGAAATGATGGAAGAAGTTCCAGTAATCGTTATTGAAGACGAAGAAGGAAATGAAGTGTACTACCATGAAGAAACATCGTTAGAATACGATGGCAAGAAATTCAGTATCCTCGTCCGGTATGCAGAGGACGAAAATGGGGAAGAAGCTATTCCCGAAGATGCGGAAACCATTATTGCCCGTGTCGACATGGAAGATGGGGAACCGTTGTATGTAGCTCCGACAGATGAAGAATTTGAAGCTGTTTTACAGGAGTATGAAAGAATGTTTAATGAAGAATAGACGGTACTCCTTATTTTATTTATAACCGCCTAAATGATACTGTAATAAAATACTTCTCAAAAAATCCCGTTGAAAAAACAAAAAGTTTTCAACGGGATTTTATATAGACAGTTATTTTCTTTGCCATACATTTACTGCGGCATCAACAATATTCTGTATTCCTAATCCATAGTTTTTCATCAATTCACAGGGATTTCCGGATTCTCCAAACGTGTCATGTATACCGACAAGGCATATAGGGACATTATTATGCTGAGACAATAATTCACAAATTGCGCCTCCTAAGCCGCCGGCTTGCTGATGTTCTTCGGCAACGACGACGGCTCCTGTTTCTGCGGCACAAGAAAGTATCGTTTCTTCATCTAATGGTTTAACTGTATGTACATTGACTACACGGGCGGAAATTCCTTTTTTTTGCAGTTGTTTGCTGGCGTTTATACTTTGGTGGACCATTGTTCCGTTTGCAAATATTGTAATATCGCTGCCAGGGCGGAACACACATGCCTTGCCTAAAACAAAGGGCATATCATCGGTAGTAATGACCGGAACCGCTTCTCGGCCAAAGCGAATGTAACAGGGGCCTGTGGTGTGATAGATTGCCATGGTGGCTTTATAGGTCTCAATGGAATCGCAAGGCACAACAACTGTCATGTTAGGCAGGACACGCATGATAGCGACATCTTCCAATGCCTGGTGCGTAGCGCCGTCGGGTCCGACAGAGATACCTGCATGGGCACCGCCGAGTTTGACATTTAAATTGTTATAACATACGGTATTGCGGATTTGATCCCAAGCACGACCAGATAGAAACACTCCATATGTAGATACAAAAGGAATCATGCCGGCTAGAGCCATTCCTGCCGCTGTACCTACCATATCTTGCTCGGATATCCCCATATCTATAAAATGATCGGGAAATTGCTGCTTGATCCAATCCGCCCTCGTTGATTTTGCAACATCTGCATCAAGAACCAATACATTATTGTCAATTTTGCATAATTCCAACAATGCCTTTCCATATCCATCCCGCATGGGTATTTGTTCCATTATTGCACCTCCAAGGATAATTCTGCCATGGCTGCAGCATATTCTTCGGTATTGGGTGCTGTACCGTGCCATTTTGCTTGATTTTCCATATAGGATACACCCTTCCCCTTGGTGGTAGCCGCTAAAATAACGGTAGGAACTCCTAAATGCGTTTCTGACTGTTTGTAGGCTTTGTGTAGGGCAGATATATCGTGGCCATTTACTTTGATAACATTCCAACCGAAACTATGCCATTTTTCATCTAACGGTTCCATATTTTTTATATCTTTTACCGAACCGTCAAGTTGTATGCCATTGCAGTCAATAATGGCACATACATTGTCGAGTTTATTCTGAGCAGCAAATAACGCAGCTTCCCAAATCTGTCCTTCCTGCTGTTCACCATCACCCATAAGGCAATATACACGTGGTGTACGGTGGGTATGCTTGAAGGAAAAAGCAATACCGTTGGCAATAGAAAGCCCTTGCCCGAGAGAACCGGCCGAACAGTCAAGACAAGAGAGCTTTTTCATATTGGGATGGCCTTGGAGAGGACTACCAAAGGTACGAAGTGATTCAAGCTCTTTTACCGGGAAATATCCTTTACGGGCCAATATACTGTATTGCAATGGGGCGGCGTGCCCTTTTGATAAAATGAAACGATCTCGTGCAGGGTTATCGGGATCTTCCGGGAAACATCGAAATATATCTGTGAAATATAAGGAAACCATAATTTCTACGGAAGATAAAGAACCACCTGGGTGTCCTGAACCGGCAGTATAAATCATCCGCACGATATCCTTTCTTATGGTATTGCATAACCGCTGTAAATCTTTTAGTCCTGACATATACAGACTCCTCTCATTTTGCCAAAAGATAAATCACTAGTACCATACAGGTCAACACAAAAACGCACCATATCGAAGCTCGATGCCCGATATGGCTGCGTTTTTATTGGGAGCTTGTCTTTTCGAGTAACCTTATAGTACTATTTATGTCTTGCCCAATTACAATACAGCATGTAAATCACGAAGGTAACAAGGGCGGAAATAATAATTGAAAAAAATGCATCCATATTACCACTTCCTTTATGTCTTTATCGTACCATGCTTATATAGTCAAGTCAAATCCGATATTCTTAAAAGTTCTTATAATGCAAGCGGTTCAGTAGTACAGTGGGGAGAAATTTTACAGGATATATATTATAAGACACAAGAAAAAAGTTTCTAATAAATAATATTAGAAACTTAGAGATAATATATGGTGGGAATAAGTGGATTCGAACCACTGACCTCTACGATGTCAAAGAATATGTCAATTTATTTTTAGAGACATAGGCAAGGACAATTTAACATTTTTTACGTAATGCTGTATATGTTATCTAAAATCGGTTGTAAGATGTTTTTATAAACTTCGTGATAAAGTTGTCATGATTGTTAATAAATGTGGCTTAGAGGCGATTTTAGAGATTCTAATTATTTGTGCACGTTAAAATCACAAAAATAGTGGAGAATCTTATTGATGTTTGATACAATCATATTAACGTAAAAAACAATGCACAATACAACTAATTAAAAGGGATGAGTAGAATGTTTCTTGAAAGCATGGTTTCTTTTGATAACGCTATTCCAGTAAAAAATGATGTACTAGGAGAACAATGCGAAATCACTGTTGGTAATGAAAAAATGACAATGTTCTTCCCTACAAAACCTTCTATTAAGGCAATCGCAGAACAGATATGGTATTTAACACAACCCGTATCAATAAAGGAAGACTTGCATCTAAATTCCAAATATTGGAATGACAAATGGGGCTACATAATGAAAGCAAGTGCGACGCATGAAATTATTAATGCAGATATTTCCTGTGCAGATATAATTTGTAACTCCTCAGATTTCGAAACATCAAAAGAAAATTTTCTTTCTGCAATATCCAATTGGAGACATTTATTAGAAAATGTCATAATACTTAGAAAAAAAGGTTCAAATCTAGCTACCTCTTCCGTATCGAATGTAAACGAGGGTATTGAAATATTTAAATATGATGGAAAAGATTATCAAAGAATAAACAATATACATACATTTAACATATGTGCTTCGATAAAAAATGATGACGAGTACATAGGAAGAGACGAATTGTTTGATATCCTTGCTAAAATTGATGTCAACAAAAAAATAAAAATAGAATATCAAATGCTTACAGATGCATATCTTGCAAGAAACCATAAAAACTATCGTTACGCTTTAATTCAAGCATTAACAGCAATAGAATTATCCCTTAATAGAATGATATATGAACACTTTGACCAATCTGCCACTGACATGAATCTAGGAGATAAGTTCAAGTTCCTTAGAGTTCATGATGTCTGTTTTCCGACTAAAAACCCTGAACAGAAAATTGTACATGTTAGAAATGTTATATTTCATGTTAAAGACATTAATGTATCAATTGATCAGTTAAATAAAACGCTAGGTATAGTAGAAAAATATTTAAGCACTTTTTCACCAGACTATTTTGAATAAAAAGTTGTAAGCAACCGACTTCAAAATTTCTAAAAAATCCGTAAGCCAATATATACAATTGTAACACTACCGATGTTCCCCCATATCGCTTCTTGCTGATATACAGGGACTCGCTCAGGCACTTCATGGTTAATTATTGTTCTCTCTTTGATTGCGAACCAAAGACAACTAAACAAGCATAATCAACCGCATCATAAAAGACAGCAAAGAGATTGCACAAAACAATGCCCTTGTTGTCTTTTGTTTTTCTCTAATGTCCATAAAGGTATACCTTTACACACATACAAAAATGGCTTGTTTTTGTGTCTGTAAATATTATATGTCTATTTTACGCATATGTTTATAAAGTGTTTGACTTTTATAGACAATTCATGCTATAGTGTTTGCAAATAAAAAATACATTTACAGACACAGGAGTGATTGACTATGACAGACAATAACATTATCAGTAATACCTCAATAGGCAGAATATTTGCCTATGTTCGTGTCTCTACAAAAGAACAGCACACAGACCGGCAGATTGCAGAACTAAAAAAGTATGTAGACAATGAAAATAATATCATCATTGATAAAGCCAGTGGTAAAGACTTCAACAGACCACAATATAAAGCACTTAGACAATTAAGTACTAAGGGAGACACTATCTATGTTAAGAGCCT
>JALCNL010000003.1 GCA_022649055.1 Megasphaera sp. | reverse complement strand
AAAGGATTGACGGCACTGGCAAATATTTATGTCCGGGAGTAATGGATATGCATGTACATCTGGTTTGGGACGGAACATTGGCAGATCCGCTTACTGCCAATGTTATGGAAGGTCCATATATCGCTATGATCCGTGCATTGCATAATGCCCAGGATAGTCTGCGCAAAGGTGTTACGGTAGTTCGTGATGTTGGGTGTAATGGAGATGTAACTATCTTTTTGGCAGATGCCATGCGCAAGGGTTTGACTTGGGGTTGCGATATCATACCTTGCGGCAGTGCTATTACCGGTAGCTGTGGTCATGTACCATCTCTTTCACGAATCGCCGATACGGATGATGAGTTGGTAAAAGCTGTCCGTACGCTTAAAAATCTTGAAAATCATGCCGCTATAAAATGCCAATGGATAAAGGTGATGGCAACGGGGGGCGCTGCAGGGCCGGAAGATGTCGGCCCCTCTATGTACAGCTGCCAAAATTTATGTACGGTTGCAGAGGAAGCACATCGCCTCCACATGAAAGTAAGCGCCCATGCCTTGTCACGCGAAGGTATTTGTGCATGCATTGATGCCGGAATTGATACCATTGAACATGGAGCGGATATTCCGGAAGAAAAGATGGATATCATGTGCGAACGGGGACAAACTCTTATTCCCACGCTGTGGATTTATAAAGTATTAGCAGAAAGCAAGGGAATCGTAGATGATTATATGAATCAAAAAGCACAAAAGGTAGTGGAACAGCAAAAAATTACATTTAAGAATGCCATGGATAAAGGCGTACGCATTGCATTAGGAACGGATGCCGGATCTCCTAATTTTGGACCCCATCCCAGTGTTTATGGTGAAATGTATGTCATGAATGAATATGGCATGAGCCGGCAGGAAGTAGTGAAAGCAGCTACGATTATACCTGCTGAAGTATTGGGAATTGCTGATGCAAAAGGGTCTATAGAAGTGGACAAAGATGGCGATGTCCTACTGCTGACAGAAAATCCTTTTGATAATCTTCATGCCTTTGAAACCGCTTTAGAATCAGTATATCAACGTGGTAAACGAATACCTGCTTTTGATTTTCAGTAAACTATAAAATAATTCGGGGGGCGTAATATGAATGTATCGGTAAGAGGGGAAGTCAGTATCGAAGAAAAAGTCGAAGCTGTACAAGCTCCGGAGTCCATATTTAAAGCGGTTTTAGCAGGTTCGATAGGAAATGCGCTGGAATGGTTCGATTATGGGATTTATGGGTACTTTGCAGCTATTATTTCTTCGCAGTTTTTTGCTTCAAAAGAACCGATTACGGCACTTATGCTTTCATTTATCGTCTTTGGCGTTGGCTTTGTCATGCGCCCAATCGGCGGCCTTGTTTTTGGTCATTATGCCGATCGCGTAGGCCGTCGAGCCGCATTGACCTGGACGATTGTATTGATGGGAATCAGTACGTTTTTTGTGGGCTGTATTCCCAGTTATTTAACGATTGGGATTTGGGCTCCGATTTTCTTGACCTTATGCCGACTGCTTCAAGGGATTTCCACGGGCGGCGAATGGGGAAGCTGTATGTCCTTTTTGGCCGAATACGCAACTCCCTATAATCGCGGATATATAGTGAGCTGGTCGGAATTTAGCATTGCTGTCGGTTTATTGATGGGGTCTGCATTAGGAACGGGGTTAAGTTTTGCATTAACTCCGGATCAGTTAACGAACTGGGGCTGGCGCATTGCCTTCTGGAGCGGTATTTTTATTGCTGCGTTTGGACTGTATACTCGGAAACATGTAGATGAAACACCGGAATTCAAGAATGCGGTTCAGACGAACACATTACAAGAAACACCCTTGGTAGAAGTGCTGCGCAACTATAAGAAGGAAACATTTTTAAGTTTTGGGTTAGTTATTGGCTGGACAATTTCCTATTGGCTTGTGATGGCGTATATGCCTACTTACATTTCTAAAATATTGCAATTTCCCCTGACACTTGGGTTTTCATTGAATACCCTGCTGATTATTATTTTTATGATAGCCATTCCGTTTACCGGAAAATTAGCAGATAAAATAGGCAGGAGACCTGTCATCATGTATTCGGCGTTGGGCTTTGTCTTATTAAGCTATCCTTTATTCTATGCACTAAGCACGACAAAAAGTTCAATTGTTTTGATGGCCGTATTGTTTGTCTTTGCTGTGTTAGAAGCGTTGTTATGCGGTGGAGCCACGGTCTATATGACGGAAATTTTTCCGACAAATGTACGTTGCAGTGCGATCGCTATCGGATATAATATTGCAGTTGCTTGTTTTGGAGGAACCGCACCGTTTATTTCTACATGGCTGGTATCCGCAACGGGGAGTACCCTGTCGCCCACGTATTATTTAATCGCCGGGTCTGCGGTGACCTTTCTTGTCATGGTCTTTTTGGCGAAGGAAACCTATAGAAAACCATTAAAAAAGTAGTAGGACAACATATGTCTGCAGCACCGGAACGAGGGTAGTCATATGGTGACTTTTTTGCTATATCGAGTACATGCGAGCCGTAGCATATATTTTTATCACACAATATATACGGGTAAGACCGCCATAAACCGCAGTCTTACCCGTATTTGCAAATAAACTGTCTTGTACCTTGTAGCGGTAGCCGTTGCAGAAAATAATATACGGCATCCGTAAAAAAAATAGTAAATACAGCCGATATTTAAAACAATATAGTATTAATTCATAGTATAATATAAAATATATACTACTGCTGAGTATCTGAATTTAGCAATGACGGGAGGAGATTTTGATGAAAGTACTTATGATTAATGGCAGTCCGCATGAACATGGTTGTACGTATATTGGATTACAGGAAGTAGAAAAAACATTGCAAAAGCATGATATTGAAACCGAAATTTTTTGGCTGGGAAATAAACCCGTATACACATGTATTGCCTGCGGCAAGTGTGCAAAAACAGGAACCTGTGTTTTTACGGATGATGTGGCCAATCAAGTGGTCGATAAAATTAATGCAGGAATGGATGGATTAGTCATTGGATCGCCTGTTCACTTTGCTTCGGCTACTGGAATAGTAACGGCAGTTATGGACCGTGTATTCTGCTGTGTGAAAAAAACAGTGCAAAGGAAAGTGGGTGCCGCTGTCGTATCTTGCCGCCGCGGCGGTGCAGCAACTACGTTTGATCAATTAAATAAATATTTTTCCATTACCAATATGCCAATCGTGCCTTCTTTGTATTGGAATCAAATCCATGGGAATACACCCGAAGAAGCAAAACAGGATTTGGAAGGAATGCAGACGATGCGAATCTTGGGTGAAAATATGGCATGGCTTATGACATGTCTGGCTATCTGCGGCAGAGCGGGTGTTCCGGAACCGCAGTATGAAGATAAAATTATGACTAATTTTATACGGTAACGATGCCGTCGTATCTATAAAAAGCTTTGTAACCGACAGTGAAAAATAGAAGTATGCGTAGTTCTAATAATAGAGAAATACTTGCGGGCAGTATGGGATACAATTAAAAAAGAACCTACTATGTGCTGCAGTTTTTTATACGGACTGGAAAAGAATGTAATCGCCGAATTACCGAAAGCTGATATTTTTGACTTTCCATCGGCATATGAAAAGTTTAGCATGGCATATCCTTGGTACCTTACAAAATATAAATAAAACTACAGAGCGGTTCAAAAATAGTTATATAAGTGGAATATATTTTTCCTATATTTCCTCATGAAACAGGCTAACCTTGTATTCCGTCTTACTTTTTCAATGCAGGGATTCTTTTGATGAATGAAGCGATTGTGGTAATCAGTTGCGGAACAACAGGCAGGTGAGGGTTGCTATAGGTTGCAATCTGATCGGCTGTATCCATTGCGGACAATTTTAGCACATGATTCATGCCATTGATCATCACAAGTGTGGCCTTGGGAGCTGCTAACTTTAATATACGTCCATTTTCTGGAGCTACTTGGATATCGTGTGTTCCCTGTACCAAAAGAACGGGCATATTTAATTTGGAAATTTCTATTGCAGGGTCATATCGGAATTCAGAAATCAGGTAGGGCTGAACACTGGGTCGAAACAGGATGGCAAATGAAGAATCCGGTATCGGTACGGTGTGGCCTTTTTCCAGTTCGGAAATGATGCATTTGCTTTGAAGGTAGTATTCCTTTGAGGTGTTCTGCTGCAGTTGTTCTAATAAAATAGTTTGCAGTGATTTCCCGGGACCAGCAACAGAAATAAATGCATCCGCAGCACATTGCCGGGCGGCAGTCGCACCAATCAGACTGCCTTCACTGTGCCCCAGTACGATAACGGAATAAAATCTCGGGTCTTTTTTTAGATAATATATCCATTTGGACGCGTCCTGTATATAATCTTCTATTGTCAAAGCCGATTCTTTTAAGGCGGGGAATCGGCTTTCTCCAATGCCTCTTTTGTCATACCGAAGGGTCGCAATGCCTTTTTCAGCAAGCCCTTCTGCTAGTAGTTTCAGTGAGTTGTTTTGTCCGGACAGGCTGCTGTTTCCATTCCTGTCAGTAGGGCCGGAACCAGCGATCAGCAGTACGACAGGACACTGCTTCTGGGATGGCGGCAATACCAACGTTCCTTTTAGTGTCCCCTGTTTTTGAGTTATTTGGACTTCTTCCTTCTGTATTCCGGCAGCAAGGCCGGTGACGGGAACAGCAATAAGCAGACATAGCAGCAATGTCTTGAAAAACCGGTTCCCAGTACTCATTGAATGTTTCATGACGCATCCACTCCTTTGAGATAATTATAACACAGAATAGAAAAATGATATGACAGGCAGTGTAATTTTCCGGTAGTTATAAAAAAAGAGGACAAAGCAGAAGGGTAGTGGGCTTTGTCCTCTTAAACAGGGTTCCTAGAAATGTGATGGGCATTTTTACCAGGAGGTGTCTCTATTGAAACACATAAGAAACCTGTTTATTCTATTATAAGGAAAATAAGAAATAAAACAAGCATTTATTAAAAATAAATAGATAAAATCAATAATATTAATTAAAATATAGGTATATTTATTAAATTATATAAAGATGCCGTTTGCCATTTAATACATAGCAGGAAAATGAAAAAAGACCGAATATGTGGTTGGTGTTCCTCGTATTCGGTCTCAAAGCAGATTTTCATTGACTATGTAAATCATGCATTGCAATGCGTAAAAGCGATTGGTAAATTTTGTGTCATGTGCCAGTTGCAAGGTGTGCGATAGTAATAAAAATCTACTTATCCATAGTATAATACAACGTATTTTTAAAAAGTAGTAACTATATAATGACATTTTAATCGGTATGAATATTGCAAGAGGAAATGTCCTTTATAATGTGGCAGCAGTAATGCAATGCAAGTGTAGCCTTCTCTTGTGAAACATGGTAAGATTATGATAAAAAAGTCTTCCGCTTTTTGTGCGGAGGACTTTTTGGGTAAGTGCTACTCTTGTGGCAGTGGTGGTGGTGTTTTGTGGTGATGCTGATGTTGGTACGGCGGTGGGGGTATGGGTGCTGGAGCTTCCTCGGCAAAACTGGAAAATAAACCCATTGTAAATACTGTGGTTAACAGCAGTGTTATTTTTTTATGAACGCACGATTCATTAACATCCTCTCCTCTTTAACGAATTTATGTTATGTATTGTGTCCTACGACGGCACCTATAATGGCACCTGCAACGAAGGCAGCGACAGCATTGTTGCTGCTATTGTCATGATAATAATGATGATGAATTGGCGGGGGCCCCGGATGATGCCATGGCCCGGCAGCGCTTACTAACGTGGTCCCCAGCATGCTGACGGTAAGCATGCCGGCTAATAGTGTTACTTTTAGCTTTTTTGAAGTAGATAACATGATGCTCACTTCCTTTTTACATAACTTGTTTGATAGATGTAGTATACTAGGTGTTTTTTGGAGAAGCAAGGAAATACACAGAACCGATACGATAGTGTTAAAAGGCTGTGATAAAGTACGCTTTATTGTTATAAAATTGTAACAATAAGTGGAAATAAAGAAAAATATCAGTACTCAAATTGAAAATTTATAAAAATAAACTAACTAGGCTGGTTTCATTGTAACCACAGGAAGCAATAAAGAACACGGCAATCCTAATTAAATATTGGATGCGGGCTGGGGTGGCACACTGTTTTTTTACAAAAAAAGGTTTTGATGTATATAGAATAATGTATCGGCAGAAAGTATTTATCAGACGGCAGCGTCAGCAAGGGACGAAAAATCTCCGATTCATGTACAAAAGAAAGATATGTTGGAACTGCCGCCTGACGATAATTCATTTGGTTGTGTTTTTGCGTATCATGTCATTTATCACGGTGATATTCTTGGAGTACAAAAAATTATAAATGAATTAGGTGGATGTTAAAACTCAAAGGGGAAATATGTGGTATAATGATAAAGTAATAAATATGAGCTAGGTAATTATAAATATTTCATAGACGTTGTGTGACTCTTATCATGAGGGGGAATAGTATATGACATCTTATTTAGAGAAGTATTTAAAAATTCGAGTGATCAGCAATAGAGCGCTGCACGAAGGAATTTGTAAAGCACACGATTCTAAAACGAACTATATTATATTATCCGAGCAAGCAAAGAAAAAAGCAACATGTAGAGAATGTAGATATAATCTGGAAGATATTAGTGTTATCAGTGTCAGTGATTGTAAATAACGAAAAGCACTCAGCAATGGGTGCTTTTTTGCTGTGTGAAAAAGCAATTAATAATTGTGATTTCCTATTGCTTTACGTAGCATACGGAAGAGGAAAAAAACGCAGCGGATATATGCTATGTATACCGTTATTTATACGATTGTCAAAATACATGAGTATATCCATATAGCGATACACCGCTTGGATTTTAGTTTTGTTTTTTCATAGAAAGAACTTTTCGTATGATGTAAGAATATATTATATTACACGAAAAGGGTTTGATTAAATGGGGGAACTCCTTTCATATACGTTGCCATCAAATATAATTTCTGATTTTCCCAGCAAACGGGTTATATCAAGGGAAACTTATGAAAGCATATATTTATTGGAAATATCATTATTTCCTAATAAATAATTTTTTGTTACTCAAAAGTTCCGAGTCGAAATTTTTATAGCCGCCGGATTGGAAGTACGATTGTTTTCTGTTTCATAGTTTCTTATAGAAGAATCACGGAGATCTATCCATGCGCCTACTGCTTTTTGTTTGAGATTCATGGATATACGTAATTTTCTTAATCTTTCTCTGAATGTAGGCATATGAATACCTTGCTTATATTTTCTATTAAACAGGGCTGGTTGCCCATCAATAAAACAGGACAATATGTGAAACATAATAAAATCATACAGTAAAAAAAATTTCCGAGCATCCTTTTGAAGGAGTATTAAAAAATGAAATGGGCAGAGGTGAAAAATTTACGTATAAGAGGGACACTAAATAGAACCAATATAGATAGTGAAAACAAACAATTTTCTCGGTACGTATAGTAGGCCTGAAAAATACTTGCTTGGGATACTGGTGAATAGCCGAAGTCCTATACGAATATGTTTCATCACAAACGAAAAGCTCGCATTGGTCGGATAGTATAACTTCCCGAACCAATACGAGCGATTACGAAAATAGCACGCAAACAATGGAAACGCCATATCCCTAACGGTACATACAGGAATGGAGGTCGGTTACTCAACTAATGGATGACCTCCTGCTCGATTTCATAAAGTTGTTATTTTTTCGCGGTTAAAACAACACTGCTTAAAATTAATGCCGTCCCTATTAAAAATGATATTCCAATTTTTTCTCCCAAGAATAACCATCCGCCTAATGTACCACATAGTGGTTGAAAGAAAAAATAAATTCCAGCAGTGGATGCGTCTACTTTTTGCAGTCCTTTATTCCAAAAGTAAAAAGCGATAGCTGTTGCAAAAACTCCGATATATAGAATACAGGCTGCAATAGATGGATTCAGCATAGATACTAGCATAGTACCCGTTATTTTCGGTAATTCTATGGGCGTAATTACTAAAAATGCTACTATCATGGTATACGTCGTTATTACAAGCATGGAATAACCATCCGGCACTTTTTTTATTAATACAGAGACAAGTGCCCATGTAATGGCGGCAATAAGAAGCAGAATCGCTCCTGAACGAAGCTGCCCATTTATTTGTCCCATACCGATAATCAGCAGGACACCCAATGTAGCTAACGTTACTGCCATTCCCTTACGTAAGGTAATCTGTTCATGTAATATGATCTTGGCAAAAATCACCATAAAAGCAGGGGAAGCTGCCGTAATGACAGAACCGAATTGGGCCGATGATAATTGTGTTCCTGCAAACTGAGCCCATATCGATATCACATAACCACATAGGCTGATCAGTATAATAAGTGACCAATACTTTTTCTGGATATGCCAGGATACATGCATTAGTTTGCCAATAATAAGGAGTACGAGGATCGCAATGATATAGCGTATCCATACTAACTCCATAGGTTGAATGACTTCCATGACGATTTTGCTGACTACATATATGCCGCCCCATAAAGACGCAGCAGTAATCAAATATAGATGTCCCATATATTTACTCACGATACCACCGCCCTATACTTCAATGCGGTACTGTGAAAAGCAAAATTCATCATTAAAAACACAGCTAACGTTACTCCGAAGAACATTTTATTCGTAGTCATTGTAATCCTCCTATTTTGCATTTAAGCAAGAGGATGCCAGTGATTCAAACCAAGCATAAACAAAGCAATCCTCTACACTTAAATGGAGTGTACTTGAAATTTGACGATGTTCATACATGGAGGAGGTAATCTTTTAACTATAAGTGCAAGGATAGCATCTTTTTCCATGATGATAATCCCTCCTTTCTTTAGATTTACAACATTATATGTAGTATATCACGAAAATATAAGAAAATCCTATAGTAATAACATTTTCTATTAATCAATACTGTAGGTTTACCATAGATATGTTACAAAAACAGAAAAAAGAGAACCCCGTTTTGTGTTATGCTTAAGTTGTCATACCAAACCGCAACAGAAAGGGCGCTCTCTCATAAACAGCACAATAACATAGATAGGCTACAATAAACTGGACAATTTTTTTAAGGAACTGTGTAGTGGTATAGTGAAGTTGTAACACCTCCGTCTGATAGATTACAATGAATCTATCAGAGAAAGAGGGATAAACATGAAGCAATATGGTGAAGAATTTAAGAAGAAAATAATTCGCCTTTATTTAGAAGAAGGACAGCGATTAAGAGGGCTAGCCGATGAATATGGTGTATCAAAAAGCCGCTATATCAAAATGGACTAAGCTATATCGCGAAGAATGCCAAACAACAGCAAGCAGCCAATCAGAATATGATTATATGAAAGAAAACCTGAAACTAACGAAGCAGCTAGAAGAAATGGAAAAGGAAAATCGTTTCCTAAAAAAAGCGGCGGCATTCTTTGCGAAAGAAATCGAATAAAAATGTATAGCAACAATAGTATCGATTGCACATCATGTTATCCCGGAGGAAGAGAGTCCGCAGCGGGCATTTGATGTGCATAATTTAATTTACGTGAGTGCCCGAACCCATGCGGCCTATAATAAGTCGGTGCAGGATAAAGTCAAGATGCAGAAAGTATTGTTTGCCATAGCAGGGGGAGTGCAAAAAAAGTTTTTGAGTTCGAAAGCCAGACCGCGTATGGCCTATTATTTTGAAAAAATACCAGAAATTCAAAATCAAAATTTATAAGATCATTTTTTTGTATAACCTCAAAAATCGCGTTTAGAAAATATATCGAACGTGATTTTTTTGATTGCAGGATGATTGTATGTTAATAATATTTATTTTAGGAAGCAAAGAAGTTTTTGATTTAAATTGAGAGTAAATCCTATTAGGGAGCATTATCATAGATATATTCATCGTTAATAAATTAATTGTTGGAGCTATAAAGATGTATGTTCATAATGGTGCAACATTAATTGAAATTGTAGTAATGGACTTTCCTGTATATGCAAAAAGGTTATTCCCAATAGACCATATAAAAGCGGTCCCGGAGAAATTAATACGGTATCTCATTTGGTGGTAAAGTGATTTGTTTTAGCGACATCATTGTAGAAAATGGCGATGGTATTATTGTTATCAATAAAAACATAAAACATTTATGAGATGCAACATAGTTTAAAATATGGAAATATTAAATAATTTTATTATAAGTAAAAGTTGTATTTATTATTTCGTGGAATGCTACTCTGAAGGTTCAAATTCATGAATATAAGCTGCATAGGAATGTTTTTTTGTACCATAGGGAGAACAATTATCCAGCATTGTTTGAATGTAGTCCTCGCGTTTTCTGATGTATTGCAAGATTTTATGCTTAAATAAGATAATTTGCCGGCGTTTAGTTTGCTCCGTGAGGCGGCTGGTTATCATGTATAAGTTACGTGAGGGTGTATCGAGTGCTAATTTAGATATATAACAGTTATGATTATATTGTAAATGTTGACAAATGCTGTACGGTGCGAAAAACCAACTTTTTTCGTCAAGGAGATCTAAGGCGACTTTTATCATGTCAATAGAGAATTTAGGAGTTCCACTGGGAGGAAAAAAACGATTATGCCAATGACGATAATCAGGGCCCCAGTTAATATAAATTTGGTTATTGGTATCAAGGTCAATAGGCATGAGGGTGGCTTTGTCCTTAATTTGATTCTTGCTTACGATCATTAATTTTTCCGTATGAACTTTTTTGACATTAATTCCGGGGATAACCTGTTCGGCTAAAGGAAATCCTATATCAATCATATTTAGCCTGACCTGTTCATATATTTCAGGTGTATGCATGGTTTTAATCGTAAGGTGCCAGTCAAGAACGTCTTTTTTTAATTGAGTATAGAATTCAGGAAATAGATAATTATTAGCGCTGTTAACTAAGCCTATCGTTAATTCCATAGCTTGGGGACGTGATTGAAAAGCGTCGATTTCGTGACTTAGGTTTAACCAGGTTTGCGCTAACGGAAGAAAGTTTTTTCCGGCCAATGTAAGTTCTGTCTGTTTAGAACCTTTATGTCTCACTAAAAGAGACACGCCCATTTTTGTTTCTAATTGTTTGATCCGGTGACTGACCGTTGCTTGTGAGACATAGAGAAGAGCCGCACTTTTTGTAATATTGTTCGAATTTGCTACAGTTATAAAGGTTTCAATTAGTTCAGTATTCATAAAATCACCTTCTATCTGTTTATATAATAACGTATTCTATGCAATACTGTAAATATTAATATAATTAATATTTACAGTAAAATTAATTTGTTTTTATTTTAATTTGTAGAATGATATGATACTAATCGAAGATACGTATCTGATAAAGTTATATATATTAGGAGGGAAAAACATGGAAATAATGGATTGCACGCTTCGTGATGGAGCAAATATTGTAGGGGCAGGTTTTTCTAAAGAACTAACAACATTGATGCTTGAGGGCCTGATTCAAAGTAATATTTCTATTATTGAAATGGGACATTGTACTGGATTGGGTAGCATGAAAGCAGGTGGTAAAAAGTCTCCGGTAACAGATGAAGAATATTTAGAAGTGATACAACCTTTTGTCGATAAAGCAAGTATTGGTATGTTTCAAGCAGCGGCCAATGCAGATAAAGAATTGATCATGCTGGCCGCATCTAAAAAACTTAGTTTTTTACGTATTGGCGCTAATGCGGGCGATGGGAAAAATGCGGAACGCGCAGTCAAACTAGTACGTGAAGCCGGATTGGAAGCAAAGTACAGCATAATGAAGGCGTATGTATGTACACCGGAAGAACTTGCAGCAGAAGCGGCTATGTTGGAATCATTTGGGGTACAAGCGGTAACGATAATGGATTCTGCCGGATATATGTTTCCAGCACAGGCCGCAGAATATACGAAAAAACTTAAAGAAGCAGTGACGATACCGGTAGGATTTCATGGTCATAGCAATTTAGGACTGGCAATGGCAAATGCGCTTGCAGCAGAAGGCAGCGGGGCTGATTTTATTGATTGTGGACTTATGGGAATGGCCCGCAGTGCAGGAAATATTACGACAGAAGGTGCGATTGCCATGTTCCGCCGGGAAGGAAAAGTACAAGAATATGATTTGTATACCTTGTTACATTTTATTGATCAGGAATTGATGCCTGCTATGGAAAAGGAAGGATATCATAATCCTATTTCACCGATTGATTTGATTCTGGGATATTCCGGCTGCCATTCTAGCTTTTTACCAAATTTTAAAAAAGTTGCGATGGAAAAAGATGTTGATTTATATAAACTAATCGTAGAAGTGTCGGCTAAGAATCAAAAAAATCCATCAAAAGATTTGATGGAAGAAATTGCAAATACGTTGGGATAAGGAGGATATATAATGATTGCAAAGTCTTTGAATATGAAAAAGACAAAAGTTCGCTGGCTCGTTTTAGCGTTAATATTTTTAATTTACATGGTTGCAGGTGCAGATCGTTCTAATATTGGGATGGTTGTGCCATATTTGAAAGAATCTTTTAATCTAACCAATACAGATATAGGCGCTATGGCTAGTTTTTTTTATATTACTTATGCGGTGGTACAAATCCCGTCAGGACATTTATATGGAAAATATGGTGTTAAAAAACTATTTTCTTTGGCAGTTGTTCTTACTTCTGCAGCTACGTTAATTATGGGATTGGCAAATTCGGGAACGCATTTAAAAGCGGCAAGAGCCTTGCTTGGTTTTTCTGAAGGCCCAATCAATATTGGATGTCTTTCTACTATTAATAAATGGTTTCCGCAACAAGAGAAAGGTATTGCTACCGGCGTGTTTATGGCGTCTATCAAATTTGCTCCGGCATTTGTGCCACCCCTTTGTGCTTGGATTATCATGACATATGGTTGGCGTGAAGTATTTTATGTATTTGCGGTTCCGGGTATTTTTTTAGCGGTGCTATGGTATGTTTTTGTTAGTAATAGTCCAGAAAATAGTAAATTTATTAATGCAGCAGAGATTGACTATATTAATACTTCCGCAGTTTCTGTTAAGAAAGAAACAAAAAGTAACAGTATACAACCTGCTAAACAAAATCATGCGCTTGATGCGCTGATTCGTACTCGCGTTATTAATCCACTGGCCACTAATAAAGACGTTCTTAGGTCATGGAATATATGGGCAGATGCACTTGGGTATTTTTTCCTGGTAGGGATTACCTATACTATTATGACTTGGATTCCTACATATCTTGTTCATGTAAAGCATTTTTCTATTATTAAAGTAGGTCTTGTAGCGTCGGCGCCATGGGTCGGAGCTGTTATTGGCAATTTACTTGGCGGTATTATTTCAGATAAACTGTTTCAAAGCCGCCGTAAACCAACAATGCTTATTACGGCAGCCAGTACGGTATTTCTTATGATCTCCTTATTATATGCACCGGCTGATCCTACTGCGCTGGGGTTGCTATTGCTTGTAGCGGGTATATTTTTGAATTTAGGGTATTCGATGTTTTTAGCTTATCCAATGGGTATTACTACAAAAGAAAAATGTCCATTTGCAGCTTCAATAGTAAATACAGCAGGTTCTTTAGGAGGAGCTTTTGCGCCTTTTGTAGTTGGCGTTATATTGGATACCTTTAGCTGGAATTCGGTATTTGTATTCTTAGCAATAATTTCTTTGATTACATTTGTATTGTTAATTACTATGATTGAACCGATTCAGAAACAAGTTAAGTTCGAAGATGAAAACTAGGAGGCTATAGTTCATGAAGACTTATATTTTTGACCCAATTTCTAAAGATGCCTTGGCCTATGCCAAGAAACGATTGGAAGTTGTAACCTGGAATGACCCGGAAATTAAAAATTTTGCGGAGGCAGAAGCTGTAATTGTTCGTACGTATAAAATGACTCCAGAAATTATAGATCATATGCCAAAGTTGAAAATTATTGCTAAACATGGTGTTGGTGTAGATAATATTGATATTTCCTATGCAAAATCGAAAGGTATTGTTGTAACCAATACACCGACAGCAAATTCAAACTCTGTTGCTGAACTTATTATTGGCCTTATTCTTGATTGTGCACGCAAGATTACAGCCAGCCATTTAGCTTGTATAAAAGGATTGGAAAAAAATCAGCCAATGTTTCTCAGCGGTCATGAAATTTCCGGTAAAAGGATAGGACTTATTGGCATTGGACATATAGGTGCTATTGTAGGTAAACGGTTACAGGCAGGATTTGATATGGAAGTATTAGCATATGATCCTTTTTTAGGCCGGGAAAAAACAGAAGAAATGGGGTTTAACTACACCGAAAATCTTGAAGATATTTATAAAACGTGTGATGTTATTTCGATTTCCGTTCCTTTAAATGATCAAACTCGGAATATGGTAAATACGAGAGAATTTAGTATGTTTAAACCAAATGCGGTTCTTATTAACGCTTCTCGTGGAGGGATTGTAAATGAAGAAGCGTTAGCAACGGCACTAGATAATAAACAAATTTTTGGAGCAGCGATTGATGCATTTGTTGAAGAACCCGTACCGAAAGATCATGCATTGTTTTTATCTTTTAACTTTGTAGGTACGCCGCATAACGGAGCCAATACCAGCGATGCCCTTATCCGTATGGGAACGGGGGCTGTAGATGAAATTGTTAGATTTAAAAACAAAGAATCGACATGGACTAATTTAGGAAATAAACTACAGTAAAAATTTATCAAATTGCTTTAAACATAGGCTATTCAGGGAGAAATAATATCAGAAAAATTTATTTTCAATTAGTTTCATTTTTTTTAATACTATCCTGCTTGATGAGAAGATGATTATTATTTTCTCATCAAGTTTTTTTGTTGTATTGAAAAGTATATTTGATTTTCCTCTTATCTACAGTGCTTTCAGAAGTTAGTTTTTTGCAGATTATATCAAAAGAATATAGGGACTATTGCCGGTTTCCGATGAAAGCGAACATCCAGTTTTAGACCGCGTATTACAGCAAAAAATTAGACATACAAGAAGTCGCAATATTTATTAGTAGTAAATACTATGTTAATACTCCCCGTATCGTCATGATACGGGGAGAGATTACTGTCAAAAATTGTTAAATTTCACTTCGTTTTTGTTCTTTTGGAATAAAACCTATGTTATACATAGCAAATTATAAAAAATATTGTTTTTCTATAGAAGTATTTCTCCATTATGTTATAATAAATAAAAATTAACCATTTTGTGATAGAGCTCATAATAAACTTTAATATCTTGTTATAGAATATAAATATAAGGATGTACTGTTAAGTGATTTGAATTTGAAAGAGAGGGAATGCAATATGTCTAGACGAATTGGTGTTATTGTAGGAAGTTTGCGTAAAAAAGCTTATAGTCTTCTTCTAGCTAAACAAGTTATCGCATTATTACCACAAGGGTATGAAGGATTTTTAGTTGATATAAGTCATTTGCCGCTATATAACGAAGAATTTGATGAAACAGTTCCACCTGAAGAATACGTATCTTTCCGAAACGAAATTGAAACATATGATGCTTTTTTATTTGTTACTCCAGAATATAATCGTTCTATTCCAGCAGCCATAAAAAATGCATTGGATGTGGCATCTCGCCCTACAGGACAAAATAAATGGGCACAAAAACCAGGAGCGGTTATGTCAGTGTCGCCGGGGGCATATGGTGGATTTGGAGCAAACCATCACTTAAGGCAATCTCTTATGTTTCTAGATGTACCCCTTTTACAGCAACCGGAAGTTTATTTAGGCAAGGTAAATACACTGTTAAAGGATGATGGCACCTTTATAGAAGGTACTGTGGAATTTTTACAGCAATATGTGGATGCGTTTATTAAACATATAAATAGATATTGATGCAAATATTGTTAGGCCCTGCTGAAAAGTGGGGCTTTGTTTTTCCTCCACTTTATAAAACACTCTGGTGTAAAAACATATTAAAGTTCTTAGAACAAGGTGTAGATATTCTAAGTGTGCAAGATTTACAAGGATTATTACCGGTTGTCGATGAAACAGAACGTCCGGTTTTAGATCGAGTATTACAACAAAAGATTAGACACGCAAGAAGTCATGGCATTTATCCGTAGTAAATATTATATAGAAAATAGGTCCTACTTAAAAAATAGGGCCTCTTTTTTGCATGACCAAAATATACCTAAAAGCAAAATTTTGTTGATTGCGGTAGAAAATGCGGTAGAAAGATTGAAA
Organism: Megasphaera sp.; assembly: GCA_022649055.1. Classification (GTDB taxonomy): domain Bacteria; phylum Bacillota; class Negativicutes; order Veillonellales; family Megasphaeraceae; genus Megasphaera_A; species Megasphaera_A sueciensis. The sequence continues at coordinate 40,100 of JALCNL010000003.1, read as the reverse complement.
TATTACTTAAAAACAAAAATAACCATACCGCGCAAACGGCATGGTTATCATACTTTTTATGGTGGACCACCAGGGGCTCGAACCCTGGACACCCTGATTAAGAGTCAGGTGCTCTACCAGCTGAGCTAGTGGTCCACATGTTTATGAGCACAAAAAATATAATACACTATTTTGTTGAAAAAATCAAGTATATTTTCTGAAAAGAGAGGAAGATACAGTAAACAACCGAATATGCAAGTTCCTTCATTGATTTTATCTATAGGAAAAATGTATAATAAACATATATAGATAGCGATTAGCTGGAGGGATAAACATGATTACTTGTAATGGCAGTGGCAGCTTGGATAATGTTGCCGTCGGGGTTGATAACCGGATGCGGGTGTTGACACAAATTCCGAAAAAGGATAGCGAGAAGCTTCGCATATATGTAGACCGACATCCGGAGCTTTTAGAGTATCCGTCTGTGTCCGTGTTTCCTCTGATTGATGAAGAAAAAGTAAAGAATTATATTCTTGTCGGTATCGGTAAAAAGCCGTATCCTTATGGGCAGGCTGATGATTTCTGTATTGCCCGTAAAATAATGGCAACTGCCATGGCGCAGGGCATTTCCGAGTTGGCAGTTTTGGTGGATACGTTGGAGGCAGATATACCGACGTTGATTGACGGCCTTTTGTTTCGCAATTACGAGTTTAATCATTATAAGAAAAGCACAAAATCTCATCTTGTACCTATGGTCAATCTCGTGACTTCTGCAGAGGATGTTAAAGAGCTGAACATGATGTGTTATGTGTATACCGCTATTTATGAGGGTATCAAAACAGCGAGAGATCTCGTCAATATGCCGCCGAATGAACTAACCCCCCGAAAATTTTCTGATATTGCCACGGCGTTGTGCAAGAGCGAAAATATTACGGTAGAAACCTTGAATAAATGGCAGCTGGAAAAGTTGAAAATGGGCGGGCTTCTGGCTGTGGGAAAAGGCAGTATGAATAATCCTCAAATGGTAACGGTCACATATACCGGTAATACGGAAAGCCGGGACAAATTGGCTGTTGTCGGTAAGGGAATTACCTATGACAGCGGGGGATTATCGCTGAAAGACCATGAAAATATGGAGTTCATGAAGTCCGATATGGCAGGAGCTGCCACGGCGTTAGGTGTTATTCGGGCATTGATGTTGCTGAAATATCCTGTCAATGTGATGGCGGTCATGCCGATGGCTGAAAATATCCCCTCCGGCATGTCGTTCCATGTGGATGATATTATTACGATGTTAAGTGGCAAAACGGTGGAAATCAAAAATACCGATGCCGAAGGCCGCCTTGTTTTGGCTGATGGCGTGACCTATGCCCAGAAACTGGGTGCGACGAAGGTTATAGACTTGGCGACTTTGACCGGCGCTTGTGTAACGGCGCTGGGGACGGTCCGTTCTGGTGTTATCGGAAATGATCAGCAGTGGATCAATCATATTTTTGAGGGAGCTGCCCGCATGAATGAACGGGTATGGCAGCTGCCGGCAGATCGGGAATACGAATCGTTGCTGCATAGTGAGGTAGCAGATTTGAAAAATACAGGTGGTCGTAACGCCGGGGCGATTACGGCGGGATTGTTTATTAAGCAGTTTATTCGTCCGGGAGTTGCCTGGGCTCATATTGATATTGCCGGAACCGCTTTCTGTGAACAAAAAGATGAAACCGGATTTTTTGGTGCTACGGGAGTCGGAATCAAGACGGTATTGGAACTTCTGAAAGGAGGGCAGCCATGAATGTTGATTTACATATGCACACATCGTGCTCAGATGGAGTGTATACGCCGGAAGAACTCATAGCGATGGCGGAGACTGCTCGGCTTGGTGAAATTTCTATTACTGATCATGATACCGTGGAGGCGTATTCCCATTCTTGTATTTTTTCTTCGTCGGTCGGCGTTATACGAGGTATTGAGATCAGCACGGAATATAACGGTGAAGATATTCATGTTTTAGGGTATTATATCCATACGGATCATAAAGCGATACGGGAATATTGCCAGACTTTTCATCAGCGCAGATTGGAACGAGCGCTGAAAATCGTTGATAGATTAGCTGGGCTTGGATATAAGTTGGACCGCACTCCGCTCGAAGGATTGATCAAGCAGGGCGTGGCGGTGGGACGGCCGCATATTGCACGAATGCTTATTGAAAAGGGGTACTTTGCAACTATTAAAGAAGTGTTCCAAGAGGTACTGCATCGGGGCGCTCCGGCGTATATACCGTATCAGCGCTGTACGATTGAGGAATGTATTCAGCTCATACATGAGGCTGGCGGGGTGGCTATTCTCGCACATCCGGGACTGATTCAGCATAATCTGCAGGCTGTGTTACCTTATGCATTTGATGGTATTGAGGTTTTTCATCCCAAGAACCGAGGACGAGAAAACGAGTTTATGGAAATTGCGGAAAAGCGGCATTGGCTTATTAGCGGTGGTTCTGATTTTCATGGTGTTCCGGGAAGATTCCCCGAAATAGTGGGACAATTTTATGTTCCATCGGAACGGTTGCATACATTACTCGAATATAGGAGAAAAAAATGAAAGTTATAGGATTTATTGGCGCGGCTGGAACGGGTAAAAGCCATCATGCACTGGTTGTAGCACATGACAACGATATAGATTGCATCATTGATGACGGAATCTTGATTTATCAGAATAAAATTGTTGCCGGACGTTCAGCCAAGGAAGAAACAAATCAGCTAAAGGCAACACGACGCGCTATTTTCTCTGATGCAGCGCAGGCGGCCGAGGTACAGAAAGCACTAGCAACGATCCAACCGGAGAAGCTTCTTGTGTTAGGGACTTCCGCACATATGGTGCGTAAGATTGCAGAAATGCTTGCGATTCCTGAACCTAAAGCGTTTATCCACATAGAAGAGATCTCCTCTGCTGAAGAAATATCCAAAGCTCATACGATACGCGTCAGAGAAGGAAAACATGTAATTCCTGTTCCGACAATGGAATTAAAGTCTCATTTTAGAGGATATCTGCTGGGATCTATCCGCTCATTTTTTAAGAAAAAAAACGGCAGAAAATCAGAAGAAACGTATGAACGCTCTGTCGTACGTCCGGTATTCAGTTATTATGGAAAATTGACTTTTACGGACGATGTATTGCAGCGTTTGATTCATCATACCTTAACCGATATTTACGGCATTGCCGGGGTAAACAAGGTGAAAGTCGGAAAAAGCACGCAAGATGTAGGAAGCGGCATTGATGTCACGCTGTCCGTCACGATTTTGTACGGCGAAAATGTTAGAGCCTTAATGCATCAGGTCAAGGACGCGATTCAACATGAGGTTGAATATACTACCGGCATGTCTGTCGATGTTTTAAGAATAACGATTCATGGAATTGAGCTAAGTAAAGCATAGCGTTTGACAGAGAATACAATCAGGAAGAGGAGCTTTCGGGACATGTCTAAGGAAAGATTAATTATGCTGGGAACCGGTTGTGCGATGGTAACAGAATGCTACAACACGTGTTTTGTTATACAGAATGCAGAGGGGGATTGCTTTCTTACCGATGCCGGCGGGGGCAACGGAATATTGAGGCAGTTGAAGGCTGCCAAGGTTGCGTATCTGCGGCTGCATCATTTGTTTGTTACGCATGGGCATACCGATCATATTTTGGGAGTTGTCTGGGTTATCCGCCGCATTGCCATGTATATGCTGACAGGCAGTTATGAGGGAGACTTCCACATCTACTGCCATGATGAAGTGGCGCATATGCTGCGTGTTATTTGTGATTTGACATTAACGGGAAAACATAAAGCGAAAATTGATAACGGAATCTACATCCATGAAATAAAAAATGGTACACGGTTTTCTGTTTTGGGAATGGATATACAGGCTTTCGATATTTTATCTACTAAGGCAAAACAATTCGGCTATAGCTTACAGCTACCTGACGGAAAGAAGCTCACCTGTCTGGGGGATGAACCGTTTAACGAACATTCACGTATCTATGCGGAGCATAGTGACTGGCTGCTAGCAGAAGCTTTTTGCCTGTATCGTGATCGTACACGGTTTAAGCCGTATGAAAAACATCATAGTACGGTAAAAGAAGCTTGTGAAACGGCGGCGGCCTTGCAGTGCGGTAATTTGGTTTTATATCATACAGAAGATACGGACTTGGCAAGGCGTAAGGCGCAATATACGGCGGAGGGAATCATGTATTATGATGGGGGACTCTATGTTCCTGATGATTTGGAGGTCATCGAACTGTCGTGATATATGCTATTTTTTCATTGACAAAGGTTGTTTTTCAAAGGTATAATTTATGCATGAGTTCATGTGACTGACGGAAGTGGAATGACCACGGGGAGCATGACTAAGAAAAGCCGACCGTCTGGGCAATGATTCCAGAGGTGTCGGCATTTATTTTTTTGGGAGGTAATTCACGATGAAGGAACTGCAATTAAAATACGGCTGTAATCCAAATCAAGCCTCAGCCAGGGTGTATATGAAGGATGGCAGCGAGCTGCCTGTTGAAGTAATGAATGGACGTCCCGGTTATATTAATTTACTGGATGCATTTAACAGTTTTCAGTTGGTCAAAGAATTAAAAGAAGCAACGGGGCTTCCTGCAGCGGCTTCCTTTAAGCATGTCAGTCCTGCCGGAGCTGCGGTAGCTGCCGGTATGAGTGATGTGCTTAAAAAGATATACTATGTAGATGATTTGCAGTTATCTCCGCTGGCATGTGCATATGCCTGTGCACGCGGAGCAGATCGTATGAGTTCCTATGGCGATTTTGTCGCTCTGTCCGATATTTGTGATGCAGAAACAGCGACTCTCCTGAAACGTGAAGTTTCTGATGGTATGATTGCTCCCGGATATACGGAAGAAGCCTTGGCGATTCTGAAATCCAAGCGCAAGGGAACCTATTGTGTACTGAAAATTGATCCGGATTATGTACCGGCCGGTATAGAAAGCAAGGAAGTATACGGAGTAACCTTTGAACAAGAACGGAATAATGTAAAAATTACGGACAATCTTTTTGAAAATCGACCGACAAAAAACAAAGATATTCCTGCAGCGGCGAAACGAGATTTACTCGTGGCACTCATTACTTTGAAATACACACAGTCCAATTCTGTTTGTTATGTGAAGGACGGCATGACGATTGGCGTCGGTGCGGGGCAGCAGTCTCGCGTCCACTGTACTCGTCTGGCAGGGAACAAGGTTGATGTTTGGTGGCTTCGCCAAAATCCAAAGGTACTGTCGCTGCCGTTTAAAAAAAATATTCGCCGGCCTGATCGGGACAATACAATTGATGTATACATTTCTGATGATGCCGAAGATGTTTTAGCTGATGGCGTCTGGCAAAATCTTTTTACAGAAAAACCGGAACCCTTAAGCAGAGAGGAAAAGAAAGCTTGGATTGCACAGCTTCATGGTGTTGCCTTGGGAAGTGATGCATTTTTCCCGTTTGGTGACAATATTGAACGGGCTCATCGCAGCGGCGTCGATTATATTGCGCAGGCAGGCGGTTCTATCCGTGATGATAATGTTATTGAAACGTGTGATAAATATGACATGGCCATGGCCATGACCGGACTGCGCTTGTTCCATCATTGATTCAGTCCATAAAAGAATGAGATACTTAATCATAAGAAGACAAATCCCAGATATTAATATCTGGGATTTGTCTTCTTATGATTAAGTGAATTACGGGATAAAGTTCCCGTGTCTGTTACATTGGGATGTGTTTTTTTCTGTTTCGGAATATAGCCGATAATCCGTTTCCAATCTTTTATGGTTTGGATCATCAGCGGCAAGGACGGGTTGTCTGTATCATCCAGCCAGGCAGTAATAATTTCGGCTTTCATGTTGATACCACGAATGGGAAGGGTTTTGATGCGGTTATTATTAATGGCGGGAATCATATAAGAAGGAACAATGGAAATACCCAAACCGGCAGAAACCATAAGCATCATGGTCTCGGTGTCATTCGCATAATAGATTTGTCCATATTTGATATTTGCTGTCATATACCGGCTGATAGACTCATTTTGGTCGGTAATGGTTTCCCCCGTGCGGCTTACAATAAAGGCCTGGGCACGCAGATCGTCGCGGAATAAATATTTTTTGTTCGTTAGCGGATGAAAACTGGGGAGAACGGCAACAACGGGAAATTCATGAATGGGGAGTTGTAAAACATTTTTATAGCGGCCAATATCAAAACGGATATTAAAAACCAGATCTAAATCATTATTTTGCAACTTGTCATATAAATTCACGGCACTGTTACGTTCTAGCTGCAGTGATATTTGCGGATGCGACTCGTGAAAACGTTGGATCAGCAGATGTAGCGGTGCTTGTTCAAAACCAGTGATCCAGCCGATCCGCAGGGAACCGGAAATTCCCTTGCCGATAAGACGGACCTGATCGACCGATTTATCAAGTGTATATACCAATGCACGGCTTTCTTTGAGAAAATACCGGCCTGCTTGTGTTAGTACGACTCGGTGGTTAATTCGAGTAAACAGCATAACTTGCAGTTGATCTTCCAACGATTTGATTTGCTGTGTGATGGCTGTCTGGGTAATATGAAATTGTTGAGCTGCCTTTGTAAAACTTTCATTTTCTGCAGCGGCGATAAAATATTGTAATTGCTTAGTATTCATAGCTTATTTTGTTTTCCCCCTTCGATATATTGTATATACGAGTACACATTTAACATAATTATAACGCATAATATTTATGTTGTCATTGTCAAATTTTCAATTAATGTAGAAATAAATTGTATGATTTGAACAACTTGTGTACATATGTGAACAACGTATAGTTATACGAACAGTGACAATATTGATAAGTGACTAGTGTAAAATAGTCCTCGGTAAGATATTGTTAAAAAATAGAAAGTTTAGATAATAGATACACTGCCTAGCCAGCAAAATATATTACAACTAAAGGTCTCCTCATGGAATATGTTGTAGCAGAAACAATCAAAACAATAAAGGAATCCGATACCGCTAGCATGTGAGAAACAAAATTATTGCGGTTGTTTATTCATCTCTTCACCGAACACATGCTTGACAAGTAAAAATACTTGACAGATAAAAAGAGCTGCTGTATACTGACAATATGCACAATTGTCAGGAGGCGGTGAAGGTATGTTAGAAGATATGGTCCGCAAGGGACGACTTCTTGATATATACGGGCCGCTGCTTACGGAGCGGCAGCATCGTTGTATGGAGCTGTATTTTTTCATGGATTTGTCGTTAGCAGAAATCGGTGAAGAACTTCATATTTCAAGACAAGGTGTTTATGATATGCTGCATCGTGCCGGAAACGCGTTGGAAGGATATGAACGGCGGTTACATTTGCTGGAACGCGTTAATGCGCTGCGGATAGGCTTATCGGAAGCGGTGTCACTGCTTGAACAGGGTGATGCAGTGCAAATAGAGAAAGCAAAACATATCTTACATCATTTGGATATTTGATGATAAAAGGAGATCCCCATGCCATTCGAAAGTTTATCGGAACGATTTCAGTTAGCTTTTAAAAAACTGCGCGGTAAAGGAAAACTCTCCGAAGAGGATGTCAACGAAGCACTGAAAGAGATGCGTCGGGCATTGCTTGAGGCTGATGTTAATTTTAATGTAACAAAAGATTTTATAAAGAAAATAAAAGAAAAAACCGTTGGCGAAGAAGTATTCGGTACATTGAATGCGGCACAGACGGTCATTAAAATTGTCCGGGACGAATTAGCCGAGTTATTGGGTGGCACGCAGAGCCGCATTACCATTTCCTCCCGTCCGCCTACGATTATTATGCTTGTAGGGCTGCAGGGAGCCGGGAAAACGACGACGGCGGCCAAATTGGCTAGAATGCTTAAGAGTCAGGGGAAGAGTCCCTTGCTGGTTGCAGGTGACGTATACCGGCCGGCCGCTATTTCTCAATTACAAGTGTTGGGGGAACAGTTGGATATTCCTGTGTATACCGAAGAAGGCAGCAAGGATCCGGTGCAGATATCTCAAAATTCGATTCCTTTTGCGCTTAGCCATTTGAAGGACATTATCATTGTCGATACGGCAGGGCGTCTGCATGTTAATGAAACCTTGATGGATGAATTGGTCCGCATTAAGGAAACAGTGCATCCCCATGAAATCATGCTGGTCGTCGATGCGATGACCGGGCAGGATGCGGTTACGGCCGCGTCAGCTTTTGATCAGGCTTTGGGAATCGACGGTATTATCATGACCAAACTTGATGGGGATGCCCGCGGCGGTGCCGCCTTGTCCATTAAAGCTGTTACCGGAAAACCCATCAAATTTATTGGCGTCAGTGAAAAGCTGGATGGTCTTGAAGAATTTCACCCAGACCGGTATGCTTCTCGTATACTGGATTTGGGCGATGTGGAGACGATCATTGAAAAAGCACAAGCTGCTTTTGATGAAGAATCCATGGAAGAAATGAAAAAAACCATGAAGAGCGGCAGCTTTACGTTTGATGACTTCCTTTCTCAGCTGAACATGGTTAAAAAGATGGGAAATATGAGTAGTTTAGTAGGACTCATTCCCGGTATTGGAAAATATAAGAAAGAAATTGATAAAATCAATATGGATGGAAAGGAATTTAAACACTTAGAGGCCATTATACAGTCCATGACAACTAAAGAACGATCCAGTTCCAATCCGAAGATGCTTATAAAGGACAGCCGCAAACGCCGTATAGCGAAAGGCAGCGGTACTCGTGTCCAAGATGTAAACCGTCTCATCAAACAGTTTACAGAAATGCAGAAAATGATGAAAATGGCTAAAAAACAACAAGGGAAAAAACGTAGCTTCATGCCGCGTCTCCCGTTCCATATGTAGGCCTCGATAGTGAGGATATTACGTTGAGGAGGTGAAATGTAATGATTAAAATTCGTTTAGCTCGTTTAGGTGCTAAAAAGAATCCGGTTTATCGTGTTGTTGTTGCTGATTCTCACAATGCCCGCAATAATGGTCGTCCTGTTGCTACCTTAGGTCAGTATGATCCTGCTAAGGGCATAGAATCTTTGAATGTCGATGTCGAAACTGCTGTAGAATGGCTCGGCAAAGGTGCACAACCGACCGATACGATTCGTTCTCTTTTCAAGAAAGCCGGTATTATGGCTAAGTTTGAAGAGTCTAAAAAGTAAGTGAGGCTGATTGCTATGGAAGAATTAATTGCATGTATTGCAAAAGCGTTGGTGAAACGCCCGGAAGCAGTTACAGTTACGAAGAATCAAAAGAAAGGCCTCGAAGTGTATGAGCTTCATGTCGCCCCGGAAGATATGGGGAAAGTTATTGGCAAGCAGGGAAAGATTGCAAAAGCAATACGCCTGGTTGTAAAGGCTGCGGCAGTGAAGGCTGATAAAAAAGTATCAGTAGATATTGTATAGGAGGAGCCATGGATCAAATTACATTGCGCTGCCCTGTTGCCGTTAAGTCAAAGGTTACAGAAGCGCTCAAAGCTAAAATCCTCAAAAATTCCGAGCAGAATCTGACTGATGTTGACCGTGAAATGCAAAACCTGGAATTTCAGGCAAAACGCATGATGGTTGATCAGGCTAAAATGGATGCGCAAGGTCTTATTTCCCTGCGGGCTCAATTGGAAGAACAGCGGCAGCGACTCAATGCTACGAAGGCACAGGCTCAGCATGCCTACGAAGAAGCACAAAAGCTGGATATCGGCTCCGAAATCAATCAAGGACAGCTCGAACAGACTGTTTTGGTAAAAGTCGGTGACGATTTGGATAAGTTGGTTGGTACCGAAATCTTGCTGGAAGATGGCAAAATCATTGCCATCCGTCAATAAGTAAGATGGCTGATTTCATTACGATTGGACAAATAGTTGCCCCGCACGGCGTGCGGGGTGATGTTCGTATTTATCCTGATACGGACTTTCCCGAACGATTTCTGCACATGAAATGTGTTTATATTGACGGGATACAGTATGAAATAGAGCATGCCAGCTTTCACAAGCGCGTGGTGCTCATGAAACTTGCCGGTATCAATGACCGCAATGCTGCAGAACTTCTTTTGAAGAAGGAACTGCAAATACCGCGGGAAGATCTAACACCCCTTAAAAAAGGACAGTACTATGTGTTTGATATCATAGGAATCGGGGTGTATGATTTGCATGATCATTATTTAGGAACCGTTACGGATGTCCTGAAAACGGGGAGTAACGACGTATATGTTGTGACCGATGCAGAAGGAAAAGAAACGCTGCTGGCGGCAATTCATGAAGTTGTTAAATCCATTGATGTGGAAACGAAGAAAATGGTGGTAGATCCACCGGAGTGGGTAGAATAATGAGAATCGATATAATTTCCTTATTTCCTGAATTTATCGAAGCTTTTTACCATCACAGCATTATTAAACGTGCCCGTGAGGCTGGGATTTTGGATCTCGATGTGACAAATCCTCGCAGTTTTACGTATGATAAACATCATATGGTGGATGATACGCCGTATGGCGGCGGCAGAGGAATGCTTATGAAGGCGGAACCGCTGTTCCGGGCGGTAGAATCAGTGCGGCGGAGTGTGGATAAAAGACGTATTATTCTCATGGGACCAAGTGGTTCGACCTTTGATCAGGCGAAAGCCAGAGAACTGGCAGCCTATGATCAGCTTATTTTACTTTGTGGACATTATGAAGGTGTGGATCACCGGGTAGAAGATTATCTGGCTGATGAGACTATTTCCGTGGGGGATTTTGTACTGACAGGAGGAGAGATTCCTGCTATGGCGGTTACCGATGCGGTAGCCCGCATGTTGCCAGGCGTTCTTACTGCGGGCAGTGCGGCAGAAGATTCTTTTTATACGTCGCTGCTTGAATATCCACAATATACAAAACCTGCACTTTTTCGCGGCTATCGTGTTCCTGAGGTACTGTGCAACGGCGATCATGCAAAAATCAATGCATGGCGGCATCGGCAATCCGTGCAGAGAACACTTGCGAAACGGCCCGACTTGTTGGAAAATTGCGCATTATCACCATCTGACAAGGAACTATTAGCGCAGCTGAAACGGGAGATGGAATGATGAAATCATCCTTATATATAGGGTTGGTGCATTATCCAATATATGATAAGAATTTTAACGTCATTGCTACGGCTATCACGAATTATGATCTTCACGACATATCGCGATCCGCTACGACGTATGGCGTAAAAAAATATTTTATTATCCACCATATCGAGGGACAACTCGATATGGTGCATAAAATTATCGATTTCTGGCGCAGTCCGGCGGGACGGAAATATAATTCGTACCGTACGGAAGCTTTTGATATTGTCGACATCCGCCCTTCCATCGAAGCGGCTGTTGATGCGGTGACGGAACAGGAAGGACAACGTCCGTATATTGTTACGACCGATGCGCGCACGTATGCCAATACAATTTCCTATAAAGAACTGCGGCATAAGCGTGAAACAGAAACGGTGCCGATCTTGTTGCTTTTAGGGACCGGTTATGGTATGACGAAAGAAACGATGGAGCAGTTTGATTTCATCCTGGAACCTATTTATGGTTCTGGGGAGTATAACCACCTATCCGTACGTTCGGCAGCGGCTATTATTCTTGACCGTTTGGCAGGCGAAGCTTGGTGGAATCAATAAGGGAGGCATTTTCATGTCTGGACATTCAAAATGGGCCAATATTAAACGTAAGAAAGGCAAGAACGATGCTATTCGCGGCAAGATTACTACAAAAATCAGCCGTGAAATTACCATTGCGGTTCGTATGGGCGGAGCTGATCCCGTTGGTAATATGCGGCTGAAACTGGCATTGCAGAAAGCAAAAGAAAACAACATTCCTAAAGAAAATATCAAGCGCGCTATCCAGAAAGGCGCGGGTGCTGCTGACGGGCAAAATTACGAAGAAATCGTATATGAAGGGTACGGGCCAGCAGGTGTTGCCGTTACGGTGAGCGTTCTTACGGATAACCGCAATCGTGCAGCTGCAGAAGTGCGCCATGTATTTTCTAAGCATGGCGGTAACTTGGGAGAAACCGGCTGTGTTGCTTGGATGTTTAAGAATAAAGGCGTCTTTGTTGTGGCTAAAGATTCAGCGGATGAAGAAGAGCTGATGATGATGGCTCTGGACGCAGGAGCCGATGATGTCAAAACAGGGGATGAAGAATACGAAATCACTACAGCACCGGAAGCCTTTGATGCAGTAGAAAAAGTGTTGGAGGAAAATAACATCGTTATGGAAGTTGCTCAAATCACGATGGTTCCGGATAATACGATTTCTCTTGGCATGGAAGATGGCCGCAAGCTGGAGAATCTTGTAGATGCATTAGATGATCTTGATGATGTACAGGATGTATACCATAATGGTGACATACCTGAAGAAGATGAATAATACATGATAACCGCGCCGCTATGCGATTTTGTTAGTGGCGTTTTTTTTGTGCGGAATAGTGTATGTGTTTTCCGCCTAACTGTGGCATGATATTTGTCTATGTAAACAAATAATATATCAATGAGAAAGATAATTTTTTGATATACCCGGGGTAAGGTGTAAGTACAATCCATTTATTTTTTACTATATGGTATTATGGATTTATTCGCCATGAGAATTGGTGAAATATAAAAAGCCGTTGGCAGGTGAAGGACCAACGGCTCAAGGTGTGATGGACGATGAAGTGTCCATATTTATATTTTATCACAACAAATATAAACATAAAAGCAGTTTATATAAAAATATATACGATACTGTGTTTTGTTTATTAGGTAAAACATGAATGTGTTATAAATGTTCTATATATGAAGGTACCGAACAATGATAGAGAGAAACGTTGCAGGATAATAATAATATTACGTCAAAGAAAAAAAATCCGTTCATGCTAGAATATGACGGATCTTCCTGATTAAAGAAAATCGTGTTTACTTTATAAATATATCATGCAGTATTGATACCCGAAAATAAGAAATTTATGTAGTTTTAAAAGTATTATGAAATATGGCGGTTGTGACGTTATTTGCTTTGTTTATCTTTCGCTTCTTCATGATTCTTGAATTCCAGCCATTTGTCCAACGGAATTTTTGTTATTTTAGCTAATTTTGAGATAATATCAAATGGACAATCCGTGTCTCCGGTTATTATACTTTTAAGATTTTCTGTAGGGATGCCAAGCGTTTTAGATAATGTTTCGGTAGTCATTTCAACAGATTCAATATAGGCTTTAATTATTTTTCCGGGATGCATTGTCTGAGATTCTTTATTTGCCAATGTGTGTTTAATGTCAGAATCAAATTTATTCATATCAATACCTCTTTTCTGTATGAAAATCAAACAAGGCAGAGATTTTTATTGAAAAGTGTACCTGTTTTTTTAATAGAGTGTATACTTCATGGGCGATAGCAACAGTTTATTTTCTTTTATACAGGTTGGCACATCTCTTTAAATTTGCTGCAGCCGCTTATGCGGACCGTTTGTATGAAAAATGCCGGCAGTCCACTGGGTAACAGAAATTTCATCAATTATTGTTTAATCAATTGCAATTGATGATATTTTCAGAAATAGCATATGGGTTATCAAATATATGCTATATATTAATTATATAGCATATTATATTTGAATCATAGATGGGACATATCATATTTTGATAACAATCGGAAGAAGATATAAATATGAAATTTATATACGGTCTGCTTTTGTTCTGCAATACTATTTCTGTTGACTTTTTGACTTTTTGTTGTATGATAGATATGTGAGATTAGCACTCAGGCAAATGGAGTGCTAAATATAATATAAAGGAGTAGATTTACATGGCGAAAGAAACGTTTGAATTTCAAGCAGAAACACAGCAATTATTGGATCTTATGGTCCATTCTATTTATACGAACCACGAAATATTTCTTCGTGAACTTATTTCCAATGCATCAGATGCCATTGATAAACTGCATTTTGAGTCTTTGACAAATAATGAGTTATTAGAAGGGGATGCAAATTTTGAAATTCATTTAGTGCCGGATGAACAGAATCATACCTTGACAATTTCTGATAATGGAATTGGTATGAATCGTAAGGAAGTTATTGAGGATATTGGAACTATCGCTAAATCCGGGACAAAAGCTTTTTTGGCTAAGTTGAAGGAAGCACGTGAATCGGATACGGAAATTACAGATAAAGAAATGATCGGCCAATTTGGCGTCGGATTTTATTCTGCTTTTATGGTAGCTGATAACGTAACCATCATTACTCGGAAAGCAGGAGAAACAGAAGCTGTGCGCTGGGAATCGGCTGGCGATGGAAAATACAGCATTGAAGCTTGTGAAAAAGAAAAACACGGAACGACGATTATACTGACATTATCACAAGGATTTTATGGTGAAAAATCGGAAGAAAATTATACGGATCGCTATAAATTGCAGGAGCTTGTTAAAAAGTATTCTGACTATATCCGGTACCCTGTAAAAATGAATTTCGTTATTGAAGAAACGCCTAAAGATGCAGATGGAAAACCTATCGAAGGGGCTGAAAAAACTAAGCGCAATGAGGAACGGACGCTGAATTCCATGCAGCCTTTGTGGACTCGCAACAAATCTGATATCAAGAAGGAAGAGTATACGGATTTCTTCAAACATCAATTTTTTGAATGGGAAGATCCTATGGAAATTTTCCATACAAAGGTTGAAGGTACGGTAGAGTATACTGCATTGCTATATATTCCGGCTCATGCACCGTTTAATCTTTATTATAGTGATTATGAACCGGGAATCCAGCTTTATTCACGGCACGTATTTATTATGGATAAATGCAAGGATCTTCTGCCGGATTATCTGCGTTTTGTCAAAGGGCTTGTTGATTCTCCGGATCTATCATTAAATATTTCACGTGAGTTGCTGCAGCAAAGCCGGGAATTGAAACTTATCGGCAGAAATTTGGAAAAAAATATTCTTAAGACATTGGAACGGACATTGCAAAAAGATCGTGAAAAATACGAAAAATTCTGGGCTGAGTATGGAAAGTCTTTAAAAATTGGCATTTACAACAGCCTAGTTTCCGGAGAAAATAAAGTGGATCAATTGAAAGATTTACTTTTATTCACCTCGTCTAAAGATGGAAAACTTTGTACGATCAAAGAATATTGTGATCGTATGCCTGAAAACCAGAAAAAAATATATTATGCTTCTGGTAAGGACAAGGAAACTATTGACCAGATGCCACAGATGGAATTGCTTCGGGATAAAGGTATTGAAGTATTGTACATGCTTGATCCGGTAGATGAATTTGCATTGGAAGGCATTCGTGAGTATGCAGGAAAACAATTCCACTCGATCAGCCGCGGTGATCTTGATTTGGATGATGTGGAATCACAGGAAGCAAAGAAGGAAACGGAAACACTGTCTAAGACCAATGAAGATCTTATTAAAGATATAAAGGAAGCTTTGGGAGATAAGGTTTCTGATGTCAAACTTACAAATCGTTTGAAATCCGGAGCAGTCTGCCTTGTTGCTGATGAAGCGGGTCCCAGTATTGCGATGGAACAAGCTTTTGCCGGTGCCAACAATCCAATGCTCAAGGCAAAACGTATTTTGGAAATTAATCCGCATCATGATTTGTTTGCCCGCTTGCAGAATTTACATACGGGCGGCAAAGATTCTGCAGATTTCAAAGAGTATTGTACGATGCTTTATGATCAGGCTTTGCTTATCGAGGGTATTTTGCCGGATGATCCTATTGCTTTTGCCAACAAAGTAGCACAATTAATGGCTAAATAGATTATAAAAATTAATGTAGCGACGAAAACGCGATATGTAAGAAAAGAAAAA
Organism: Megasphaera sp.; assembly: GCA_022649055.1. Taxonomy (GTDB): domain Bacteria; phylum Bacillota; class Negativicutes; order Veillonellales; family Megasphaeraceae; genus Megasphaera_A; species Megasphaera_A sueciensis. The sequence goes on along the minus strand of JALCNL010000003.1, from coordinate 24,311 downwards.
GGATGCATTTCTTTTATATAAAGAGGACCTCTCTGTTATTTTTGGTAGAGTATTTTATTTGCCGGAGATAACAGAGGGGTTTTTTCACATATATTTTTGCTGTTTTTTTCATACTGTACATATGTTCGGACCTATGCTATACTAAACGTACTACAAATAATAGTTATTATTTACTGGATGCGGGGGGCCGTATGGATATTCAGAATCATCGTAATAAAGATTATAATACAACGACACCGTTCCGCGTTGTTGCCCCGTATGAGCCCATGGGGGATCAACCGGAAGCGATTGAATCTTTGGTAAAGGGAATTACAGGCGGGCAATGGGCTCAAGTTCTTCTTGGTGCTACTGGAACAGGTAAGACTTTTACGATGGCCAAGGTCATCGAAGCGGTGCAGAAACCGACACTTGTGATTGCCCATAATAAGACTTTGGCAGCGCAGTTGTGCAGTGAGTTTAAAGCTTTTTTTCCGGATAACGAAGTGGCGTATTTTGTCAGTTACTATGATTATTATCAACCGGAAGCTTATATTGCTACAACGGATACATACATAGAAAAAGATGCATCTATCAATGATGAAATTGATAAGCTTCGCCACTCGGCAACGATGAGTTTGTTTGAACGGCGGGATGTTATTATTGTAGCATCTGTATCGTGCATTTATGGATTAGGTGATCCGGAAGATTATAGTGAACTTGTTTTATCTCTTCGGCTGGGACAGACAAAATCACAGTCGGATATCTTGCACAAACTTGTTGATATACAATATACGCGAAATGACTTGGAACTGCAGCGCGGTACATTTCGGGTGCATGGGGATACAATAGAAATATTTCCGGCAGCCTTTGATGACAAAGTTGTTCGGGTGGAAATGTTCGGCGATGAAATCGATCGGTTGACAGAGGTCGACTTACTTACCGGAGAAGTTATAAACGAACGCAGTCATGTGGCAATTTATCCGGCTAGTCATTATGTTACGACTCATGAAAAAATGGCACGTGCCTTGGAAACGATTGATCAGGAACTGCAGCTTCGATTGAAGGAACTGCGGTCGGAGGATAAACTTTTAGAAGCACAGCGACTGGAACAAAGAACCAATTATGATATGGAAATGATGCAGGAAATGGGATATTGTTCGGGAATCGAAAATTATTCCCGACATTTGTCCGGTCGGGAAGCTGGGCAGGCTCCGTACACATTGCTTGACTATTTTCCTGATGATTTTCTTATCATGGTAGATGAATCACATGTTACACTGCCTCAATTGCGGGCGATGTATGCCGGAGACCGGTCTCGCAAGCAGGCTCTTATTGAGTACGGATTTCGCCTGCCGTCCGCTTTGGATAACCGACCGTTGCAGTTTGAAGAATTCGTAGAGCGCATTAATCAAATTATTTATGTCAGTGCAACTCCCGGAGAATACGAAATGGGAGTACAAACGAATTTGGCACAGCAAATCATCCGTCCTACGGGACTTCTTGATCCGCAGGTAGAAGTGCGGCCTATACAGGGGCAGATAGACGATCTGCTTAGTGAAATACGTATGCGTACGGCTGTGCATGAACGTGTTCTTGTAACTACTTTGACAAAGAAAATGGCAGAGGATTTGACGGATTATCTTAAGGAAATGGGCATACTTGTTAGATATCTTCATTCTGATGTTGCTACTATCGAACGGACGGAAATCATCCGGGACCTCAGGGCGGGAGTATTTGACGTACTTGTCGGTATTAATCTTCTTCGTGAAGGTCTTGACATGCCGGAAGTATCTTTAGTTGCAATTCTCGACGCGGATAAGGAAGGGTTCCTGCGATCTGATACCTCATTGATTCAGACTATGGGACGAGCTGCTCGTAATGTCCATGGAACGGTCATCATGTATGCAGATACGATTACCGGTTCTATGAGCAGGGCTATTGATGAGACGCAGCGGCGACGCAAAGTTCAAGATGAGTATAATAAAAAGAATCATGTTACTCCGGTGTCGATTAAAAAAGATGTGGTTGATTTGATTGAATTGACAAAAGTAGCTGAGAATAGCAAAGCCTATAAGGGAAATGAAAAACCGCTGACGACAGCGGCACTATTCAAGGTTATTTCTACAATAACGCAGCAGATGAAAAAAGCTTCTAAAAATTTGGAATTTGAAAAGGCGGCAGAATTACGGGATCGGTTGGGAATTCTGCGCCGACAGCTAGCCGGACTACAGCATGATGATACAATTCCGAAGGAATTTCAGACAGAAGATATGCCATCTGCCCGGTATCAACGTAAAATACGGCGGCCGGACAGGAGCCGAAAATCAATGCTTACTTCTGAAGAAAAAGCAAAAAACAGAAGGAACAGTAAATTAAAAAAATAGAGGAAAAAATATGAGTGATGCATATATTACGATTAAAGGCGCGAGACAGCATAATCTTAAGAACATTAGTGTAAAAATACCTCGCGATAAACTTGTTGTTTTTACGGGACTTTCCGGTTCGGGAAAATCATCTCTGGCTTTTGATACTATCTATGCCGAAGGGCAGAGACGGTATGTGGAATCTTTGTCGGCATATGCCCGGCAATTTTTGGGACAGATGGATAAACCGGATGTAGACTATATTGAAGGGTTATCGCCGGCTATTTCTATTGATCAGAAGACCACGAGCCGGAATCCCAGGTCTACGGTGGGGACGGTAACTGAAATATATGATTACCTGCGTTTGCTGTATGCCCGGGCGGGAGAAGCGTTTTGTCCCCAATGCGGAAAACCTATCCGTCAGCAGTCTGTCGAACAGATGACCGATGCTATTATGACGTTGGGTGAAGGCGAAAAAATTATGGTTATGGCCCCGGTTGTTGAGGGACGCAAGGGGACGCATCAGAAGGTGTTGGCTTCTTTGGTAAAAGAAGGATATGTGCGTGTCCGTGTAGATGGCAGTGTATATCTTTTATCCGATGATATTCCCGTAGATAAAAATAAAAAGCATACGATTGAAGTTATTGTTGATCGACTGGTTATCAAGGCGGATGTTGTTTCCCGCCTGACAGATTCTCTGGAAACAGCGTGTAAATTGAGTTCTGGTATTGTTCATATACTTCGCGTTGTAAATAATGAAATACTTACCTATAGTCAACACTTTGCCTGCCCAGACTGTCATATCAGCCTGCCGGAAATCGAACCGCATTTGTTTTCCTTCAATAGTCCGTTTGGAGCTTGTCCTGCTTGTACTGGTATCGGCAGTACGATGGAGGTAGATGAAAAATTAGTCATTCCCGATAAAAATATTCCTTTTGCCGATGGCGGTGTGGCCGCACTCAGCAGTAATCCTAACTCTTGGTTTTTGCGCCAATTGGGGGGCCTTCTTCATCCTAAAGGATATACATTGGATAATTGCTTCAATGACCTGCCGAACGATCTGCAGAAATCCCTTTTATACGGTTCGGAGGATTTATGCACGTTTGAATATGAAAATATGCATGGTGAAATAAAAACATTTACCACACAGTTTGAAGGAGTGGTTCCGATGATACGAAGGCGTCATCGTGAAGCATCTTCCGACATGATGAGAGATCAGTTTGAACAATTTATGACGGTAAAGCCTTGCACGACTTGTCATGGAGCTCGCTTGCGTCCGGAAGCGCTGGCTATTAAAATTGGCGGTCTTAATATTCATGAACTCACGGAATATACCGTAGCGGATATGATTCGTTTTTTTAATGAAGTACAGCTGAATAACAAGCAGCAGCTGATAGCCCGGCAGATAGTAAAGGAAATCAAAGCCCGGTTAGAATTTCTTCGGACTGTAGGATTGGAATATCTTACGCTTTCTCGTACGGCGGGTACTCTTTCCGGCGGAGAAGCACAGCGTATCCGTTTGGCAACTCAAATCGGTTCGGGTCTTGTCGGGGTGTTGTATATTTTAGATGAACCATCGATCGGACTTCATCAGCGTGATAATGATAAACTTCTTGATGCACTGCGAAATCTCCGTGATTTAGGAAATACGCTGATTGTTGTTGAGCATGACGAAGATACCATGCGTATGGCGGATTATATTCTTGATATTGGACCGGAGGCCGGAGAAAAAGGCGGACGCATTGTAGCTCAGGGAACAGCGGAAGATATTATGGCGTGTCCAGCGTCACTTACCGGTCAATATCTCAAAGGAACAAAGTTTATTCCGCTGCCGGAAAAACGTCGTGCTGGCAACGGTAATTTTATTGACGTTATAGGTGCGGCAGAACATAATTTAAAAAATATAAACGTGTCTTTTCCCGTAGGTACCTTGACTGTTGTTACCGGAGTATCCGGTTCGGGAAAATCAACATTAGTAAACGAAATATTGTATAAAGGGATGGCAGAAGCTGTTTATGGTACTCCGCACAGACCGGGAGCATTCAAAGCAATTAAAGGAACTGAATATATTGACAAAATTATTAATATTGACCAATCTCCTATCGGGAGAACTCCGCGATCCAACCCAGCTACTTATACAGGCGTGTTTGATTTTATTCGCCAATTATACAGTCAGACGGCAGAAGCTAAAATCCGCGGTTACAAATCCGGACGATTCAGTTTCAATGTTAAAGGCGGCCGTTGTGAAGCCTGCCGCGGAGATGGTATTATCCGAATTGAAATGAATTTTTTGCCGGATGTATATGTACCCTGTGAAGTGTGTCATGGTGCGCGATATAACAGAGAGACGCTGGAGGTAAAGTATAAAGGAAAAAATATTTCGCAAGTTCTTGATATGACGATTGATGAAAGTGTGGATTTTTTTGCTAATATTCCTCGGATTGGAAGAAAACTTCAAACGTTGCAAGATGTGGGCCTGGGATATATACGACTGGGGCAACCGGCGACCACTTTGTCGGGTGGGGAAGCGCAGCGGGTCAAACTAGCAACCGAATTGTCTAAACGCAGTACCGGACGGACCTTATATATTCTCGATGAACCGACAACCGGTCTTCACACGGCAGATATACATAAACTGATGGAAGTGCTGCAGCTTCTGGTTGATGGCGGCGATACGGTTGTTGTAATCGAACATAATCTGGACGTTATCAAGGTGGCTGATTATATTATTGATCTGGGGCCTGAAGGTGGTTACGGCGGTGGTACTGTCGTTGCTACGGGGACACCGGAAGATATTTGCAAAGTAAAGGAATCTTATACGGGACAATTTCTTAAGCCTGTCTTGGAACGAACCGGAAAGTTAATGGCGAAAGGAAGATAAACATGGCTGTCAGTGAAGCTGTACTGGAAAAAATTAATACACTTACGACCTCTCCCGGTGTTTATTTATGGAAGGATGTGTCAGGGCGCATCATTTATGTCGGGAAAGCCGTTAATTTGCGCAACCGTGTTAAAAGTTATGTTCGTAACGATTCTAATAGAGCGGTTAAGGTCGCTGCTATGATGAATCATGCTGTTGATTTGGAAACCATTGTGGTGGCATCGGAAATGGAAGCTTTGATTTTAGAAAATACGCTGATCAAAGAACATCATCCCCGGTACAATATCATGCTGCGTGATGATAAGACATATCCGTACATCAAGGTTACGCTGCAGGAAGAATATCCCCGAATCTGCATGACACGCCGTATTCTCCGTGATGGAGCACGTTATTTGGGACCCTTTGCGGATGCCGGGGCAGTACATCGTGTGCTTAAACTGATGCAGACTGTTTTTTGTCTCAGAACCTGCCGGTCTATGAAAGTGAACCGGCCTTGCCTGCAATACCATTTGGGGCATTGCAAAGCGCCTTGCGTTCATTATATTACAAAAAAAGATTATGCCCTTTTAGTGCAGCGGGCAGTAGATGTATTGGAAGGTCGTGATACAAGCATGCCGCGTGATTTGCAAGCACAGATGGAAACGGCAGCACAAAAAATGGAATTTGAAAAAGCCGCTGTTTTCAGAGATCAGCTAGAGGCATTGAAAATCCTTCAATCCCAGCAGAATGTTGTTATCCACAGCGGCGATATGGATGTAATCGGCTTTGCTAATGAGGCAGGGCAAATATGTGTGCAGATATATACTGTCCGTGGTGGAAAGCTTCTGGGAAGAGAAACTTTCAGTTTAGAAAATGGTGGTGATGAACGACGAGAATCATTGACCGCGGCGGTATTGGATCAGTATTATGTGGGGCAATCCTTTATTCCCGGCGAAATTATAGTCGGTGCTATTGAAGATAAGAATAATTTTGAACGGCGGTTAAGTGAACAGAAGGGACAAACCGTGTCTATCCTTGTGCCGCAAAGAGGAACAAAACGACAATTATTGAACATGGCGGAAGAAAATGCCAAACTTCTTGTAGAACAACGCCGGCTTCAGTGGCAGCATGATAGAGATAAAACCAGCGGTGCTGTAGAAGCCTTGGCACGAGTGCTCGATTTGCCTTGTCTGCCGGAACGTATGGAGTGTTTTGACATTTCACATACACAAGGGGCTGAAACCGTTGCTTCCATGGTTGTCTTTGAAAATGGACGGCCGGCCAAAAAAGAATATCGGCGTTTTAAACTGAAAACCGTACAAGGAAAACCCGATGATTTTGCTTCTATGGCGGAAATCATGCACCGACGTTATGGAGAAAAGACATGGCCGCTGCCTGATCTTATTGTGATCGATGGGGGAAAAGGACAACTTCATGCCGCCTTGCCGGTTATTCGCGAAGCGGGTGCCGAAGCCACTGTCATTAGTTTGGCTAAACGGATTGAAGAAGTATTTGTTGAAGGTCGTAATGACTCCATTGTTCTTGATCATCATACCCCCGAATTACAACTGCTGCAGTCTATTCGGGATGAAGCACACCGTTTTGCCATTACCTATCATCGGAACTTACGGGGAAAGCGCAATCTTGTTTCTATTTTGGACCATATTGAAGGCATTGGACCGAAACGTCGCAAAGCTTTGTGGCAGTCGTTTAAAACATTGAACGATATGAAACAGGCATCGGTTCAAGAATTAGCGTCTGTGCCGGGAATGACAAAAGAGGCTGCTGAAAATGTATATTATTTTTTTCGATTGGGGACTGACGAAAAACGTAAAATTGTAAAGTCTTGAAAGTAAAAATATTTTTATTATAGTTATTCATAAAAGAGAATGAAAGATATGTATATTAATAGATTGAATATTTCGTAAAAATCAGGAAATGCAGGTTCTATGATTTAAGAATATTGCCAAAATAGATTGTTCATGATATGATATAAATCAAAGTTCATATAATTAATCAAACTGGATCTAATCATTTGAAATGGGGGATTTCATAGATAAAGCTTGGTTATATATTGATCTTTTCCATGTACTATAGAATTCTTGAGGGGGGATTGCTTATGGTGAAAATGGAAGAAAAAGTATGTTTTACGGATACATCGGTTAAGACATGGAACCGCTTATTCGTGGCTCTGTATGTTTTAACTATTTTAGAAGAGTCGCCGACATATGGCAATCATATTCGTGAACGCATGAAGGAAATGACTAAAGATTTGTACAAACCGAATCCTAACGCGCTCTACCCGGTATTGCGAACGTTGGAAGACGGCGGATATATTTCTGGAAAATGGGATAATCCTGATACGAGAGGCAAGCGTTTTTATACGATTACCACACGTGGTGTAGGTCTGATTCCAGAACTGCGTGAACGGATTCAGGATCGTGTGCAGTATTTGCAGGATTTGGTTACAGCGGTAAAGTCTAATTTTGATTTGCCTTAATAATCTCATTTAATTGGGATTTATTAATATTGATTTTAGGAGGTAATATACGATGGACAAATACGAATGCAGTATCTGTGGTTACATTTATGAAGAAGAAAAAGGTGATGCCGATGCCGGTATTGCTGCAGGTACAAAATTTGCCGATTTACCGGAAGATTGGGTATGTCCGACTTGTGGTGCCGGTAAAAGTGAATTTGTTAAAATGGACTAATTTTAACAATCAATGATGTAAAAAATCTTCTTCCGTGATATACTTCAAGGAAGAAGATTTTTTGCGTGTACAGCAAGGAATAAGGGTCTGTTGTTGTCATGAGCATTTAAGGAGGTAGTATAGATGGAGAAGAAAGAAGTAATGGAAAATGCACGAAAGAAAATGAAGGGCTGTCATGTTTGCCCTGAATGCAATGGGTTAGCCTGTCGCGGGCAGATTCCTGGATTCGGTGGTTTGCGTACCGGTCGTTCCTTCATGCGTAATGTAGAATCACTAAAGGAGTATGGACTTATCATGCGCAGTATGGCGGGAATCGAAGAGCCTGACACACGTACGGAGATTTTTGGTCACACTCTTTCTCTGCCTGTATTGGTGGCACCCGTAGGTGGAATTGTTTTGAATGCTAAGGTGGAGGGCGATCCGCAGAAAGTAGAAGAAGAGTACTGTGATGCAGTTACACAAGGCGCTATCGATGCTGGAACGATTGCTTTTACCGGCGATAGCGGTGCAGCGTATATGTATGCTTCTGGAATTCGTGCTTGTAAAGCACATCCGGGCTTGGTTATTCCTACCATTAAACCACGTGATGATGAAGCAATTATAGAAAAAGCCAAATTGGCGGAAGAAGCCGGAGCACCGGCTGTTGCCAGTGATATTGATGCAGCAACGTTAATTAATATGCGTATTTTTGGTCAGCCTGTGGGACCTAAGAGTGTTGCCAGTATCAAAAAAATAGCCGATTCTGTTGCGATTCCGTTTATTGTAAAGGGCGTTATGTCTAAGGAAGAAGCACTTGCCTGTGTAGAGGCAGGAGCAAAGGGAATCGTGGTCAGCAATCATGGCGGACGCATTTTGGATGGTATGGCGGGTACAGCCGATGTATTGCCGGAAATAGCGTCTGCTGTTAAGGGAAAACTTACCATTTTTGTCGATGGCGGCATTCGCAGTGGGGAAGATGTTTTGAAAATGCTAGCGCTTGGAGCTGATGCTTGTCTTATCGGACGCCCCGCAGCATGGGGAGCTATTGGCGGCGGAGCTGAAGGTGTTAAAATCATGCTGGATGGGTTTAAACGGGAATTGAGTGATGCTATGATGATTACCGGAACTGCTTCTGCAAAAAATGTGAGAAAAAATATTTTGATGAAATTATCTAGATAAACGGTTTGCGTTAAGGTACAACCGGTTATTTAATGTGTAAAAGGGGCTGTAACAATATAGTTCTGTAAAAAATGGAACCCAGAGAAATCTGGGTTCCATTTTTTACAATATATAGTAAAAGGGGTCCCGAAGAGACCTCTTCGCAGTATAATTGAAGTATGTTAAAACATCAATTATACTGTACAAATTATACCCGGTTTTATAATGCAAGAAAGATTCTTCGTTTCTGATAGATACGCCAAAAGAAAAGGACCGTGTTTTATATTATTCTTTGGGTGCACCAATCGGATCATAGTCTGCGGTTTTTTCTGTCAAGGCTGCATCTATTGCCGAAGGAGAAGGCATAAAGCCGGGACGGAGCATAGAATAAATTACTTGTATATAGGAGGGCATGATTTCATCCATTAGAAAATAGCGCTTGCGGAATAAGTTACGTTTTTGCGATTTTATTTCATTATAAGTACGGCGTTTTTCTTTGATAGGCATACGGAAAAAATTCTTTTCGTAGGGGTCTGCAGTGGCGCCTTCATCTAACCAAAAATCATTAAAAAAGGTTTTCTTAGAGCGATTTCCCCGAATAATATGACTGTTTGTATAAAACCCTTCGTCGGTAATAACGTAAAAATCTTCAATTCCTAATGTTTGAATAAAGATACGCATAAAGTACAAAATCATATTTTTGGGACGGTACCCAAAAAGTTTTTTTGTTAGGATTTTTGTTATTTTCAGACCGTGCGGTGTTCCCTGCAGTGTACCGACATATAAGGAGATATGACCTTCTGTATTATAATCAAAACGGAAATTGAATTGATATACTTTTTTTTCTTCATAGCGGAGCATCATGGTCAGAAAGCCTTCCTTACGCTGGCCGGTGAGAAATTGCAGATGCAGATCTAAGGGGAAGTTTTCATCTTCGGATTTCCAGAGAGTAATTCCTTTTCCAAAATATAAGTCCTGCAGTGTTTCGTCAGAAAATAAAGTTTGTGCGATATTAAAATGATGAATTACCGCGGTTAAACGGTCACGCATAGAAGAGTTCTTAAATAAAAAAACACGAGTCATGACTTCTTGAAAGTCTCTTTCTTTTTCAATAAAATCAGTGAGGGGAGGGTAATTGTCAAAAAAAGTGTAAAATTCCTCCATCATGTTTCGATGTGCGGCACTATGGATAAAAAAAGCGAAGGCTCTTTTGTTTTCAGAAAAATTTCTGGGGTGATATATATGTCTTGACATACGCCAAAAATGGGAAAAGCTGTGCATGAACAATCCTCCTTTTAAGTGTCTATGTTAAATTAATATTATAGTATTAAAAAAATGAATATGTCAATAAGAAAATAAATAGTTGAAAAAAGTCAAAAAGACGAATATAATAAAGATAGTTTAAAAGTCAAAAGGTTAAAACATAAAAAGTTGGTGAGATACGATGAGTAATTTAGCAGATAAAATTGAGCAGCTGATTCTTCATAAATTATTGCAAGACCAAGAAGAAATTATCATATTGAAACGCAATGAATTGGCGGAGGAACTTGATTGTGCTCCTTCACAAATAAGCTATGTTTTGAGTACCCGGTTTTCCTATGATCGGGGATTTATTGTAGAATCACGTCGTGGTTCAGGTGGTTTTGTGCGTATTGTACGCAAAACTACTAAGCCAGTTGAGCGTACACCGGCGGTTATGAAGGAACGTTTGCCGGTTCCCAGTATTTCTTTGTCAGATTTGGATTCGTTACTATATCGATTGATTCGGCAGCAGACTATTACCAATAGAGAAGCCGTCTTACTGCATCATACCTTTGAAGCACTTTATGCGGAGGTTGATGAACGGCAGCGATATGCGGTCATTCATCGCATTTTAAAACATCTGGAGCTGCAGTAGATTCCGTAAAGGAGGATGAATAGTATGTTGTGTGATTGCTGTAAAAAGAGGGAAGCCGTTGTTCATGTTACAAAAATTATAAATGGACGACGTACAGATATACATTTATGCAGTGTGTGTGCCCAAAAAGAAGAAAATTTAAAAGGGCACAGTGATTTTAATATTATTGATAATGATTTTTTCCGTAAAATGGCGTACCCTGATTATTCTGATCATTCTGCAGAAGAACCGAGATGTGCCAGTTGCGGCATGACGTATAGCGAATTCAACCGATTGGGGAAATTCGGTTGTCCAGATTGTTATGAAGTATTTAAAGAGGAAATAACACCGCTGATGCGGCGCATTCACGGACATACGAAGCATGTTGGCAAGGTCCCCAATCGCGGAACCGGTGTATTTCGGACGGTAAATCAAATTAAACGACTGCGTCAGCATTTGCAAAAATTAGTGCGTGAAGAAAAGTATGAAGAGGCTGTTACGGTGCGCGATGAAATCCATGCGCTGGAACGCAAAATTTCTCATATTGATGAACAAAAGGAGGAATGATTATGCTGAAGGATTTACTTTCTGCACCTCTTGCACCTTGGCAGGATGGTTCCGGTACCATGTCTGATATTGTGTTGGACAGCCGCATGCGTCTTTCCCGTAATTTGAAAAAATATATTTTCCCCGATAGAGCGTCTGATATAGAGCTAGCAGCCGTTTTTTCGGAAGGAGAAAAGAGCATGCCCCGGCTTAATGTTTTGGGCCGCGGTGTTTATGAATTTGTGTCATTAGCCGAATTAGCGTCTTTAGAAAGGGAATTGCTCGTAGAAAAACATTTTTCTTCCGCAGCTCACATATCACAGCCGGTAAATCGTGGACTGCTGTTACGGCAGGATGGTGCTGTTTCGGTAATGGTAAATGAAACGGATCATTTTTGTATTCATGCATCTGCTGCTGGGTTCAATTTGAAAAGAGTTTGGGAAGATGCATCTCAAGTAGATGATTCATTGGAGAGTTCACTTAATTTTGCTTTTCGCGATGACTTTGGTTATTTAACGGCCAGTCCTGCACAAGCCGGTACAGGTCTTATTGCGGCAGTGACACTTCATATACCGGCATTGGTTATGATGAAGCGTGTCAACCGTATTGTCCAGGGAATTACAAAGTTAGGATTTGTTGTTTGTGGAATTTATGGGGATCGGGGGGAAACCATCGGAAATGTATTTCAAATTACAAATCAAGTCACCCTGGGAATTTCGGAAACAGACATACTGGATCAATTGGAAAAAATTATTATACAGGTAGTACAAGAAGAAAAAAATTGTAGAAATTTATTATGGACACATAATAAAAATGAAATGCAGGATAGATTGCGCAGGACCTATGGTGTACTGTCCCAAGCCTGGCTTATGAGTCAGCAGGAAGCTATTGGACTGGCTAGCGATTTGCGGCTGGCCATTGATATGGGAATTGTACATGAACGTCCTTTGGTGTATGAATCCTTACTGGCTTCCGTGGAACCGGCGTTTTTGCAGTATACGGCCGGCGGTGAAAAACTGGGAGAAGAAGATTTAAGTATAAGACGGGCGAGCGTAATGCGTGAAACTTTAGCCGCTTATGCGATATAATTTACAGTATTTATTGGGAGGGAAGTGATCTCTATGTATAATAGATTTACTAACGGAGCTAAAAATGTTTTGCGCTATGCGCAGGAAGTAGCACGTAAGTTTCGCCATGATTATGTAGGAACAGAGCATATACTATTGGGACTGATTTTGGAAAAAGATGGTATTGCTGGTCAGGTTCTGGCTCAATTGGGAATGACTCCGGAAAATGTAACACGTACGATGGAACAGCTTGTAGGGATTGGAATAACGGAGCCTACCGCACTTGGACTTACCCCACGGACAAAACGTGCGTTGGAACTTGCTGTATCGGAGGCAAATCGTCTCGGAGTTAATTATATTGGTACGGAACATCTGCTTCTTGGACTTTTGCGGGAAGGAACTGGAATGGCTATGCAGATTTTTGAAAGCATGGATGTAGAACCGGATGTTATTGTGAAAAAGATGACTGAGTTTATGGGAAATATTCGGTCTGATGCAAATGAAGAAGATGAAAATGGAAATTATGGCAATGAAGATATTTTTTCTTATGGGCGCGATTTAAATGATATGGCACGGCAAGGCAAAATAGATCCCGTTGTCGGTAGGGAAAAAGAAATTAACCGGGTTATTCAGATTCTCAGTCGGCGCACTAAAAATAATCCCGTCCTTATTGGTGCTCCTGGAGTTGGTAAAACGGCAATTGCCGAGGGTCTGGCACAACGTATTATTAATGGTAATGTTCCCGATATTTTGAAGGATAAGCGTATTTTTTCTCTAGATATGGCCAGCCTTGTTGCAGGAACAAAATACCGCGGTGAGTTTGAAGAACGGATAAAAAAAGTTATTGAAACGATTGAAAATGATACTTCTTTAATTCTGTTTATTGACGAATTACATCAACTGATCGGAGCCGGCGCAGTAGAAGGAACGATGGATGCGGCGAATATCTTGAAGCCGGCTTTAGCCCGCGGTGAACTGCAATGTATAGGTGCTACGACTTTGGATGAATATAAAAAGCATATTGAAAAAGATGCTGCTTTAGCCCGCAGATTTCAACCGGTTCTTATAGGTGAACCGACAGAGGATGATGCTACTGCCATTTTATTTGGTCTGCGTGACCGGTATGAAGCATTTCATAAAGCTCGCATTACGGATGATGCAGTTCGTGCGGCAGTCAAACTTTCGAATCGGTATATTTCTGATCGCTTTCTCCCTGATAAAGCAATCGATGTAATGGATGAAGCTGCTTCTAAAGTTCGAATGAAGGTATATTCACCGTCTCCGGATATTAAAAAGATGGAAAAGAAATTAGCTGATATTGTTAAAGAAAAAGAAGCAGCTCTGGCTGGAGAAGATTTTGAAAAATGTGCGGCACTGCGGGATGAAGGTAAAAAACTTTCTGATGAAATTACCAATCTTCAAAAGGAAAGAAAACATCAGGATGATGCTAAACTAGTTGTCACAGAAGAAGATATTGCCGATGTTGTTTCCAATTGGACGGGTATTCCTGTACGACAATTAACGGAAACGGAATCGCATAGACTGCTTCATTTGGAGGAAGAGCTTCATAAGAGTGTCATTAGCCAAAACGAAGCGGTCGAAGCAGTAGCTAAAGCTGTACGTCGTGCCCGCGCCGGTTTGAAAGATGTAAAGCGGCCGATTGGCTCATTCTTGTTTTTAGGACCCAGCGGGGTAGGCAAGACGGAATTGGCCCGTACGCTGGCAAGACAACTTTTTGGAAGCGATGAAGCGATGATTCGCATAGATATGAGTGAGTATATGGAAAAATACAATGTATCCCGTCTCGTCGGAGCGCCTCCGGGGTATGTTGGATATGATGAAGGCGGTCAGCTTACCGATGCGGTTCGTGAAAAACCGTACAGTGTGATTTTGTTTGATGAAGTGGAAAAAGCACATGGCGACTTTTTTAACTTGCTTTTACAAGTACTAGATGACGGAAGATTGACTGATTCTAAGGGTCGTACGGTAGATTTTCGCAATACAGTTATTATCATGACTAGTAATTTAGGAGCCTCTTATTTAAAAAAGAGTGAGCCGGTCATGGGATTTACTACATCAACAAATGAAGAAAAAGATAGAGAAATGGCATTTGCGGAGGCAAAAAAAGAAATTTTGGCCGATGTGAAGAAGTTTTTCCGTCCGGAATTTTTGAATCGTATTGATGAAATACTTGTTTTCAAACCCCTGACAACGGATGATTTACATCGTATTGTTGCGATTTTGCTGCAGGATTTAACTGCACGATTGCAGGAAAAGGGCGTTCAATTAGCATGGAGTAAAGGGGCTGATGAAGTCATTGTTAAGGAAGGTACGGATTTCTCCTATGGGGCACGTCCATTAAAGCGGGCTATTCAGAAAATGGTGGAGGATCCTATCGCTGAATTGCTTTTAGGTGGTAAATTGCAGCAGGGAAATACGGTCCACGTAAAAAGTGATGATAAAAAAGAACTGGTTTTTACAACCGAGTAGGGAGACTCATACATGGCTAAAATCAAAACGAGGTATGTTTGCTCTAGTTGTGGCAGCGTGACCAGCCGCTGGATGGGGAAATGTCCGCAATGCGGGGAATGGAATACGATGCAGGAGGAACAAATCGTTCCGGAAACCAGCCATAGCGAAATTATGCGGCGGCATGCAGAGGGACCGGCTAAACCGGAATCTTTGCGGGATATTGCCATGGAAACGATGACTCGCCAAGAAACCGGGATTGGCGAACTGGACAGGGTATTGGGCGGTGGTATTGTACCGGGAGCACTTATCCTTTTAAGTGGGGATCCCGGTATCGGCAAATCCACATTAGTGCTGCAGATTGCTGCAGCTGTCTGCCATGGACATGGGATGGTTCTGTACGGTTCGGGTGAAGAATCGACAGGTCAAATTAAAATGCGGGCGCAGCGTTTGGGAATAGATGAAGCAGGTCTTATGCTAATGGCGGAAACGTCGATACAGGATATTCTGGCGGAAGCCGAACGCATGAAACCTGGCTTGTTAGTAGTAGATTCGATTCAGACGATGTATAGTCGTGAGATTGAAGGGCCTCCGGGAAGTATGGGACAGATCCGCGAAGGTACAATCCGTCTCATGTCTTTTGCTAAGACCAGCTGCATTCCGGTGTTTGTTAT
The DNA here is from genome assembly GCA_022649055.1 of Megasphaera sp. Classification (GTDB taxonomy): domain Bacteria; phylum Bacillota; class Negativicutes; order Veillonellales; family Megasphaeraceae; genus Megasphaera_A; species Megasphaera_A sueciensis. The sequence goes on along the minus strand of JALCNL010000003.1, from coordinate 8,626 downwards.
TGGACATGTTACGAAAGATGGTACGATTGCCGGACCGCGGATGATGGAGCATATGGTAGATGTGGTTCTTTATTTTGAAGGAGAACGAAACTATCGTTTTCGTATTTTACGAAGTATTAAAAATCGTTTTGGTTCGACCAATGAATCAGGGCTATTTACGATGACAGAGCAAGGACTTTGCGAGCTTACCAATCCATCTCAAATGCTTCTTGCTGAACGAGTGGGAAAACAAGCTGGTTCAGCGGTAGCAGCCGTGATGGATGGGATGCGCCCGCTTTTAGGAGAAGTACAGGCTTTGACGACGCGTTCGGTCTTTCCTGTACCGCGTCGGACTGCTGTGGGTATGGATTATAATCGTTTGATTATTTTACTGGCCGTTTTGGAAAAACGTGTAGGTTTATCGATTGGAACCCAAGATGTATACATTAATATTGTCGGCGGCTTGCGCATGATGGAAACAGCAGCAGATTTACCGATAATTTTGGCAGTCATATCCAGCTTTAAAGATATTGCTATTGATCCGTGTACCGTTATTATGGGGGAAGTGGGATTGACCGGTGATGTGCGCTGTGTCCCCCATGCGGCACGAAGAATTAAAGAAGCGGCTAAAATGGGATTTACTTCTTTTATACTTCCAAAAGGAAATATGGAGGATATTAAAGCCGCAGACTATCCGGATTGCCGTATTACAGGTGTTATGACACTAAAGGAAGCAATTCATGCGGCGTTTATCGGACATTAAAAATTTCTTAAAGGCAGAAAAATTATATTTTTTTGTTTTGAATATGGTATACTGTAAGTAAGATTTTGCTGTATTTAAAATTTTTTAAACGGATGTGTTGTATATGAAATTAGATATAAACTATTCTATAAAAAAAATACTTACCGGAAGCGTAATGATTACCTTTCTTTTAAGCGGGAGTGCTGTAGGGGGGTATGGTGTTTTGCATGAAAATGGAGAAGGAATTATTCGTCTTGATTGTACGAATGGCACGTGTACGCTGCCCGATCAATCCGATAAACAACGACAGCAGTCAGCAGATTAACACGTAATATGTTTTCCTGGCTGCTTGGAACGGATGATATGGATGAAACTTGTGATTAACGGCGGTTAAAATAGTATATAGGGAAACGGTTTTTTTATATGCCTGTTGAGAGGCGGGACCGTTTTCCTGTTTTTTTTCTTAAAATATTTTGATTGAAAACTACTGCATCATTGTGAGTTTTATGGTATAGTTAAATGATACAGTGAAGGGAGGTGGAACTGTGGCTAAAAAAGAAATAAAAGAAATAAAAGAAAAAAAAGCGGCTGGAAAATTTATGGAAGAGAATGATTTGAATAAGCCGGACCGAAATATGGCTGATAAAATTATGTGCGGTGTCATTATACTTGTATTCGCCGTGAGTTTTGTTATGATCAGCGACCAAATAATGACAACTCCTTTTTTTAGCATGGAAATTGCAGAACGTTTTACAAAAAATGGCATTGTGGGAACGACAGTTTTAACCGTTTTGGGATTTTTGATTGGAGCCATTCTAGGGGTTATTGTAGGATATTTAATTTCTCCTGTTATTATCAATCTTATTTGGAAGTCTATCCATCGTATTGAATTTTCATTAAGTGGTTTTTCTAGTCAGGATTTATTGGTCGGAACGCTGGGCTTGCTTTTTGGACTCATTATAGCTAACTTAATTGGACTGGCGTTTGTCCGCTTGCCTATTATCGGGGCATATGGTCCCATTGTATTTAGTATTATTTTTGGTTATGCCGGCATGAGCATTGCTATGCGCAAAAAGACGGAGATAGCTAATCTTATCGGCTTACTGCGTTTTAGTAAACAGCCTAAAGAACATATAAAAAAGAATAAAGAGGAAGAATTTGTTGGCAAACTACTGGATACGAGTTCGATTATTGATGGCCGCATTGCAGAAATATGTAGTACCGGATTCCTGGAAGGGCCGCTTCTTGTTCCTGTTTTTGTATTGGAGGAATTACAACATATTGCTGATTCGTCTGATTTGTTAAAACGGAATAAGGGCCGCCGAGGATTAGATATATTAAAGCAAATGCAGGAAGATAATTATGTAGAAGTAAGAATTATTCACGATGATTTTGAAGATATGCCTCCTGCAGTAGATTCGAAGCTTGTTCGATTAGGTCGTAAAATTTATGCTAAAGTTGTGACGAATGATTATAATTTGAATAAAGTAGCGGCACTGCAAGGTGTAGTCGTGTTAAATATCAATGATTTGGCAAATGCTTTAAAGCCTGCCCGTATACCGGGAGAGCAGATGAATGTTCTTATTGTTAAAGCAGGTAAGGAAAATAACCAGGGTATTGCATATCTTGACGACGGGACTATGATTGTGGTAGAAGATGGTGAAAAATTTATCGGTCAGAATATGCCTGTTACCGTTACATCGGTACTGCAGACTTCGGCAGGACGTATGATTTTCGTCAAAATAGCAGACGAGTAGGTGAGTATGTGAAGGTAAGTGTTATTGTTGTGGCAGCAGGAGCCGGACTCCGTTTTGGTTATATACGGAATAAGCTGTTCTACCCGCTCTGTGGTCGTCCGGTGCTGGCGCATACACTGGGCCATGTTTTTGCAGCAAAATCTGTAGATGAAGTTATTTTGGTTACATCGATAGAGGATCGCGCAGCTATACAAAAAATGGTGTCTCTTTTTCATCCTTCCGTTCCTGTCCGCTATGCAGATGGCGGTGCAGAACGACAGGAATCGGTGTATCATGGACTGCTGGCTTGCAGTGCCTCTACCGATATAGTTATGGTTCATGATGGAGCCAGACCGTGGGCAGGGCCGGATTGGTTCGACAAGGGACTGGCTGCTATGAAAAATGCGAAAGCAGCAGTATATGCAATATCTGTAAAGGATACGATCAAAGAAAAAAACGACGAAACTTCAGCGGCGGCTAAGCTGCATACTTTGGAGCGCAGCCGTCTTATTGCTGTGCAAACACCGCAAATATTCCATCATTCAACACTGCTGGCTGCCTATGAATATGCAAGGGAAAATCATCTGTCAGCTACTGACGATGCTTCTTTTGTGGAAGCACTTGGGGAGCCTATAGTTATTTTATCCGGCGATGAACGGAATCGAAAAGTGACTACAAAGGAGGATATACCCGTCTTGGAATTTTATATGAGAGGAGCTTCTGTTCCTCATGTTGGCTGTGGGTATGATGTTCATCCTTTAGTAGAAGGTCGTAAATTGGTCCTTGGGGGAGTAACGATTCCTTTTGAAAAAGGATTGGATGGACATTCTGATGCAGATGTACTCACGCATGCTGTGATGGATGCATTGTTGGGAGCGGCAGGACTTAAAGATATTGGAACTTATTTTCCTGATTCTTCGCAGGAGTTTAAAGATATTTCCAGTTTGATTTTATTGGAAAGAGTATGGCATATTTTGCAAAATAAAGGTTGCCGCATCGTGAATATTGATGTAATTTTATTAGCACAGCGGCCTAAAATAAGAAAATATATAGATAAAATGGCCGTGAATATTGCCGCGGCATTACATATACCTGCATCGGTTGTGGCAGTTAAAGCGACAACAACGGAACATTTGGGTTTCATCGGCAGGGAAGAAGGTATGGCAGCGCAGGCATCTGCTATGATTGTCGTGCCGGAGAATGAATAGTATGGGAGGAATTTTAATGTCTAAAGAAGTACGGGTTCGTTTTGCTCCGAGTCCTACCGGTCCGTTTCATATTGGCGGAGCCCGGTCGGCATTGTTTAATTATCTTGTAGCTAAACATACGAATGGCAAATTTGTATTGCGTATTGAAGATACGGATCAGAAACGATCTACACGTGAATCGGAAGAAAATATTAAAGCATCGCTGCAATGGTTAGGCATTAATTGGGATGAAGGAATTGATGCAGGCGGTTTATATGGACCGTATCGTCAAATGGAGCGTTTAGATTTATATCAAAAGTATACCGATCAACTGATTGCCGAAGGAAAGGCTTATTATTGTTTTTGTACGCCGGAGGAGTTAGAAGTAGAACGCCAGGCACAGATGGATAAAGGTGAAACACCGGTATACAGCGGGAAATGTCGCGATTTGCCAAAAGAAACGATTGAACAGTATCTCCGGGAAGGACGGCCGCATGTTGTTCGGATCGTTACGCCTAAAAACGAAATTTTAGCTGTGGATGATCTCGTTCGCGGACATGTAGAGTTTGATTCGAATATTGTTGGTGATTATGTTATTGTCAAGTCCGATGGGATTCCTGTTTATAACTATTGTGTTGTTTTAGACGATGCGCTGATGCATATTACGCATGTCATACGTGCAGAAGAACATTTGTCAAATACACCACGGCAATTGGTCTTATATCATGCTTTGGGTTTTCCAGTTCCGCAGTTTGCTCATGTATCACTTATCCTTGGCAAGGATAAGAAAAAAATGAGCAAACGTCATGGTGCAACATCTGTAGAACAATATAAAAATATGGGATATCTACCGGAAGCTTTGTTTAATTTTTTGGGGCTTTTGGGGTGGACGCCGGATAGTGATCAGGAAATATTCAGCAAAGAAGAGTTGATTGAACAATTTTCCTTGGATCGAGTTGCCAAAAATCCAGCTGTATTTGATATTGAAAAGCTAAATTGGATTAATTTTCATTATATGAAACAGTTAAATGAAGATCAACTTTATGCGATTTGCCTGCCTCATTTACAGGCAGCGGGATATGTGGCAGAAAAACCGGACATGGAAGAATCCGCTTGGTTAAAACAAATGATTTGGGCGCTTCGTGAGCATGTCCAATATGGAGCACAAATTGTAGAACCGGCAAAAGTATTTTTTACAGAAGACTACATGCCGGAAAATGAAGAAACAGCGGCTGTTCTGCAAGAAGAGACAGCTCCGGCAGTTCTTGAAATGTTCCGGCAGGAATTGTTGTCACTTCCCGCAGTGACGCCGGACACGGTACAACCTTTATTTAAAAAAATTCAAAAAGGGTTAAAAATAAAAGGAAAATTTGTATATATGCCTATTCGGGTAGCGGTTACAGGTGTTATGCATGGCCCTGATCTTAATGTTATTGTGGCACTTATGGGCCGGGATAAGGTATTGGAACGCTTGGGAAGGACACTGCAATGAAAAGTGCGGAGCAACTATTGGTAGCTTTTGATTATTGCTTGCTAAATTGGGGACTGAGCTTAGCTGCTGCTGGGATTTCGACAGCACCGGAACAAGAATAAAAACATTATGTGTTTTTTGCGGATAAAAAAGAGAGGCCATTTTCCCTGCCTAGTGGGCGTGTAGATAAGAAATTGCAGGATATGATACAAGAGACACAGGGAAGTTTCCATCAATATGCTTATCATGATCGGAAGACGGGGACTTTTTGTTGCTGTGGCTGGAGGACCGGAGACTCACCGCTCTGGCAGGACAAAAAAATGCTGTCTTTGATGAAATCATACTGACTGTTCAAATAAAAAAGATGAAGGGTAAGTAATTTTTATAGAGATCCTTATCAAGTTATTACTATGTAATAACTTGATAAGGATTTTTTTGTTATCTGGACAAAATGGACATATAGTCATGTCAAGCCTATGAAATATGGAATTAGTTGGTATTAATTGTGAAAAAAATCACTGTAAAGATGTCTAGTGTTTGTGTCTATAGTTCCATTTTTTAATAGGTATAATAAAATCATAAATAATACAAGTATGCATACTAAATACAAAATAAGGAGATGAGGACATGTTTTTAAATGAAGAACAAAAAGCTATTCAGAAGGTAGCCGGTGATATTACAAAAAAAATAATTGCTCCTATGGCAAAACAATATGATGAGACGGAAGAATTTCCTTGGGAAAATATAAAACAGTTAGGAAAGTTAGGTTTCATGGGAATGTCAGTTCCTGAAAAATATGATGGAGCTGATATGGATATGGTATCGAGTACTGCGGTTCTGGAAGAACTTGCCAAAGGTTGCGCTTCGACAGCCACTATTGTGGCTGTTCATAATTCAGCGGGAATATTGCCTATTCTTATGTTTGGAACAGACGCACAAAAAGAAAAATATATTCCTTCTTTAGCTGCGGGAAGCTCCATTGGAGCGTTTGCTTTGACGGAGGCGGGGGCAGGTTCTGATGCGGCTAAAGTGATAACGACGGCAGCACAGGATGGAAACGAGTATGTTATACATGGCAGTAAATGCTTTATTAGCAATGGCGGAGTTGCGGATACGTTTGTTGTATTTGCTACGAAGGATCGGGCTAAAGGGGTTAAAGGACTGGCAGCTTTTATTATAGAAAAGGGAACTACCGGTTTTTCCATTGGTAAACATGAACCTAAAATGGGTATCCGCGCTTCTTCGACAACAGAGCTTATTTTTGATAAATGCAGAATTCCTTTAGAAAATCAATTAGGCAAAGATGGGGAAGGTTTTAAGATTGCTATGATGACACTAGATGTTGCACGGATTGGAATTGCGGCATTGGCAACGGGAATTGCTGCAGGAGCTTATGAAGAGGCTAGAAATTATGCTAAGGTGAGAGAACAGTTTGGTAAACCCATTTGTGCGAATCAATCTATTGGATTTATGTTGGCAGATATGGCAATTCAAATTGAAGCAGCTAGACAACTGACCTATCATGCAGCCGAATTGAAGGATGCAAATGTGAAATTTGGAACAGAAGCGGCAATGGCAAAAACATTTGCTTCTGATATGGCGGTACAAGTAGCTTTAGATGCTATACAAATTATGGGCGGATATGGCTATTCTAGAGAATATCCTGTTGAAAGAATGATGCGTGATGCTAAAATCACACAAATTTATGAAGGGACGAATCAGATTCAACGAGTTGTTATCAGCCGTGAAATATTGAAATAATATATTGAATATATTTTATAAAGGGAGTGTCTGCTATGTTTCATCCGTTAAAAGGAGTAAAAGTAATAGATTTAACCTATTTTGTGGCAGGACCGGGTGCTGCAAAAATTTTGGCTGACTGGGGGGCTGACGTTATTAAAGTAGAACCGCCGTTTGGAGATCCAATCCGAAGTTCGGGAACCTCGTTAAAAGCGCCTATTGATGAGGATTGTAATCCCTTATATGATACATATAATGCAAATAAAAGGGGGTTATCCCTTAACTTGAAAACAAAAGAAGGTCAATCCATATTGGATACATTATTGGAAACGGCCGATGTATTTGTATCAAGCTATAGAACAGGAGCATTAAAACGGTTAGGCCTTGATTATGAAACCATAAATAAAAAATATCCGCATATTATTTGGGCACAGTTGAATGGATATGGCGATTTTGGACCGGCCAAAGACAATCCGGGGTTTGATGTAGTGGCTTTTTGGGCGAGGTCCGGTGCTATGATGGATTTTGCGGAAAAAGATACTTCACCCATTAATGCTCCTTATGGATTTGGAGATGCTACGACTTCTTGTTCCTTGGCAGGAGGAATTGCAGCAGCGCTATTCAATAAGGCGCAGACGGGAAAAGGCTGTAAGATTATGGTATCGTTATTTGCCCAAGCAATTTGGAACAGCAGCGCGCTGGTCGTAGCAACTCAATATGGTGATGAATATCCTAAAACAAGGAAAAATCCCATGTCCCCGGTGATGGATAGTTTTAAATGTGCCGATGGCAATTGGATATATATCAGCATATTGGAACATGAGAGATACTATAATACTTTGATGAAGGACATTGCAGGGCGTCCGGATTTGGTTGACGATCCCAGATTCTATAAATTTGCTGATGCGAAAAAGAATGCACCGGAATTAGTAGAAATCATTGGACAAGCTTTTGCCGGACATACAAGGGAAGAAATGGAAGAACGTTTGAAGAAAGCAGATATTGCATATGATTGTATTCGGCATGTAAAGGATACCTTAACAGATCCGCAAGCACTGGAGAACGAGTATATCGTGCCCGTTATGAATTTTGATGGGACAAAGACGAAACAAGCTATGACACCTGTGCGGTTTTGTTTATTGGAACCGTTGTCAGCAGATGATATTAAACCGACGGTAAATTGTCCGGCACCGAAAATTGGTCAAGACAGTGTAGACATATTAAAAGAATACGGCTATACAGAGGAAGCAATTGAACAGTACCTTGACAAGAAAATTATAACAAGAAATAAATAATATTACATGAGGTGGTTTATATGAAATTTAATAACATAATATATAAAACAGAAGAAGGTATTGCTACTATAATAATCAATCGTCCGAAAGCTTTGAATGCGTTGAATCCCGAGACCGTGGAAGAATTAAATACATGTATCGGATTTATTGAAAAGTCGAAAGATATACAGGTTGTTATTATTACGGGCAGCGGCAATACGTCTTTCGTAGCAGGTGCAGATATTGTTTCTATGTCGAAGATGACGCCTATGGACGGGCGTTTATTCGGAAAAATGGCACAAGATACTTTCACGCGTATAGAAAATCTTCCACAGCCAGTTATTGCATCTGTTAACGGATATGCTTTAGGCGGTGGGTGTGAACTTGCCTGTGCTTGCGATTTTCGGTATGCTTCAGATACTGCAAAATTTGGTCAGCCCGAAGTTGGTTTGGGAGTTACTCCTGGGTTTGGCGGGACGCAGCGTTTACCGAGAATA
>JALCNL010000002.1 GCA_022649055.1 Megasphaera sp. | reverse complement strand
CAGGCAATTGTGAACTTGAATATTCGTGATCATGACAAGGAGAGATATAGAAAACGGAAAAGATGTATTGTAGAAAATATAGAAAAATTACGTGCTGCTAATCCGCGTGCTCATATAACGTATGCGATAGAGGATATATATGGTAATATTGCGGACGCTGTAACACCTGATAACCGGAAAGCCATTGACTATATTTATACGGCCATGCAGCACTTGAATATTAAACCGCATACGATTGCTATGCGCGGGGGAACAGATGGATCCTTTATTTCAACAAAGGGGATTTTGACCCCTAATTATTTTACGGGAGGACTTAATTTTCATTCTCGTTTTGAATTTCTGCCGGTGCCGTCGTTTGAAAAGTCGTATCATATGACGATGGCAATTATTTCTTTGATTTATGAGGGGTAATTATTATTTAATAAGATACTTGATATAATAAAGCACAAACAGAGGATGATTTCTATTTGAAAACGATCCTCTGTTTGTGCTTTATTAAAAAATTAACAATATATTACAAAATATCTATAAATAAACACGTCTGTTATATTGACTACGAACATTGTTAGTTTTATATTATATATAGTTCGTAAAAATAGATTAATCAGAAGGGAAGACTTTTATGCGGCGAAGTATAACACCGGCGATTATTATTGAAACAGCAATTGAAATCGCGGATAGTCAAGGGCTTGATAAAGTAAACTTAACATCTATTGCCGAGAAATTGGATGTCAAAAAACAATCATTATATAATCATGTAGAAAATTTAGCACAAATAAAATGTGATATGGTGGTATTTGCGTGTACAAAACTTCGTATTATATTGGCGGAAGCGGCTATTGGACAATCCAGAGAACAAGCTGTTTTTGCTGTATCAGAGGCGTATCGTAGATTTGCTCATGAACATCCCGGCCAATATCAAGTAATTATGTCAGATGCTTGGAAATACAAAACAAATAAAAAAATGAAGGAATCCATTCATGCCTTTATGGACATAATACGTAAGGTATTATCCCAATATAATCTGGAAGATGTAGATTTAACTCATGCTGCCCGCGGCTTGCGCAGTGTAATGCATGGTTTCGTTTCGCTGGAAGCCTCCGGTTGGTTTCAAAACCCAACGGATAAATCTGAAAGTTATCATCAACTGATCAGAGCGTATATCTATGGCATAGAAACATGGGAGATAAAGAAATTGCAGGAGGAAACGTAATGGATACGTGGAAAAGAAATCTCTGGATTTGCTGGCTTGGCAGTTTTGCTACTTCGGCAGCATTAAGTCAAGTTGCACCGATATTGCCGTTGTATATCCATGAACTTGGCATGGTTAATATAGGAGATATTGCTATTTGGTCCGGGTTTGCTTATGGAGCGACAACGTTCATTATGGCGATTGTCTCTCCTGTGTGGGGTAAATTGGCCGATAAATATGGTCGAAAACCTATGTTATTACGAGCTAGTTTTGGAATGACGATTATTTTGATATTTACTGCGTTTGTTACCTCTGTTTCGCAACTTGTGGCTATGCGTATGTTACTGGGAACTATATCAGGATTTAATTCCGGTGCAATCACATTAATTGCGACCCAGACACCGCGGGAAAAGGCGGGTTGGGCATTGGGGACGCTGTCCACCGGATCTGTCAGCGGTACATTGTTAGGACCGATGTTGGGTGGTTATTTGGTGGAAATTATTGGCATCCGCCATAGTTTTGTCGTTATGGCAGGATTGCTTTTTATTGCTTTCCTTCTTTCTCTATTTTTTATTCATGAAGATTTTTCTCCTAAGACTCGTCATATGCAGAAATTTTCAGAAATTTGGCATTCATTACCCAATCATTCTTTGTTTTTTTCTATGTTTATTACAACCTTTTTTATTCAATTAGCGCTTTTTTCCATTGAACCCGTTATTACTATTTACGTTAGGATGCTTTCGGCACGTGCAGATCATTTGGCATTCATTTCTGGATTGGTATTTGCTTCTTCTGGTGTTTCTACTATGCTTTTTGCTCCGTGGCTGGGGAAATTATCTGATCGTATTGGCGCACATAAGGTTATTTTTGCGGCATTAATTGCCGGAGCCCTTCTTTTTATTCCGCAGGCTTTTGTCCAAAATGAATGGCAGCTTATGGGACTCCGGTTTGGAGTAGGAATAGCAACGGGCGCTATGCTGCCGTCAATTAACACTATGCTTAAGCAAAATACACCCTCTGATGTGGCTGGCCGTATTTTCAGCATTAATCAATCAGCGCAATTTCTAGGTGTATTTATGGGATCGATTTTAGGAGGACAGATCGCGGCTCATTGGGGGATACGTAATGTATTTTTTATTACGAGTTTCTTATTAGTGCTTAATGCTGTTGATGTATATTTTAATGTGCTTCGTAAAATAGATATACAGAATGAAGGAACAAATCATCAGCCGGCATATCAGGTACACAGCAGATAACAGATATATTATTATTATGCATCTTGAATTAAAAAATATTTTGGATTTTTATGCCTGTTAAATATAAACGTGGGTATTATGGAAGGAACATCCAATTTTATTGTATTGGGTGTTCTTTTTTTATTGTCAAAAAAACAATATGGGAAAATTGTGTGAGTTAAATAAATTGTATAATTGCATAAATTTAAAATATTAAGTACAATGTAACTATTGAACTGTAAAAATAAGGGGTACAAGGTGACAGTTGTATTTCCTGTTTTTGCTGTTTCAAGCATGGATTTATAGGGATGCTTCATATAAAACAAAAGTTGGCAGACATTAATGGTGCTGTATAGAATGATATATATGTTATAAATTTGTGTTTTTGGGGGAAAAGATGCGATGACTTTGTGTTTGACTACAATTATGGATGCCCGTATAGAATATTTAATGAAATATAGATTGTCTCAAATGGCTAGTTTTTGTAAAACGGAACACTGTTTTATACGGGTATTCAGAAATGGAAAAACGATTCACCGAGTTCAACTGCGGCAGAGTATGTTTCAAAATGAAGCAGCTGATAGAATTATAGAACCTATTATACAACAAGTGTATGTTACCGGAAAACGTGTGGTAATTTGCCCATATAGTGCATGGAAAAAACGGATTACCGATTATATGTTTGACAGACTGCAGTATATAGCCGTATTCCCATTGCGATATCGGGGACAGTGGATTGGTGCAGCAGGTATTGCTTTTCTGGAAACAATGCCGCAGCCAACAGATAAAGAATTGCAGTTGCTGCAGAAAAATTTAGATTTTTCTGCAGCACTTATGGGTGATTCCTTTCGAAACTTTTTTTTGTACCGGCGGGCAAGAAAGATACAAAAGAGACTGAAAAAACAGCTTCAATTAAGTCAATACAAGTTGAATTGTCTTGTTCAAACGGATGAAACAGGAATATGGAAATATAATACGGAAACAGATATATACAATGTAGAAGAAGGGCTTTTTTCCTTGCATCATGCGACTATGGCCGAGCAAGCGCCGGCGATGACTTTTGACTCGTATTTGAATACTTTTGTGCATCCCAATGATCGCTGGAAATTGAGGCAATTGAGAAAAAAGGTATTGGAAGGGAAGTGTTTTGATTCTAAAAAGCTTCAATATCGGATCGTGTGTAAAGATGGAACTGTACGCTATGTGTTAACCCAACGCTTTTTGGAAAAAGAAAAGGATAGGAGTGTTATCAATATATATGGATATACTAAAGATATTACTAACTATGTATGTATGGCAAAAGAACGGCAACAGCAGCAGCAACGTATCCGGCAGATGGCCTATTATGATTCACTGACAAAACTACCGAATCGTCAATATTTACATAGGTGGCTGAATCAAGAAATGAAATGGGTATGCAAAGAGAAAAATTCCGGAGTCATTTTTTTTATTGATTTAGATAATTTAAAAATGATAAATGATGCCTATGGTCATTCCTGTGGAGATGCAATTATTGTAACGACAGCCATGCGTTTAAAGGAAGTGTTAAAAAAACCTTCCTTTATTTCTAGAGTTGGTGGTGATGAGTTCGTCATAATATTACGAGGAGTATATACCTATTCAGAGATGCATATGACAGCAAGAAAAATATGTGATGCTGTTTGCCGAAAACAGAAAATGTCGGGCTTGCATTTCCATATGACTGTCAGTATGGGAATTGCCGTGTATCCAAAGGATGGAAATACGGCAGTGGATATTCTTAAAAATGCTGATAATGCAATGTGTACGGCTAAAGAAGCGGGTAAAGATCAATATAAATTTTACACGCGGGAAATGCAGGATTGGGCATTGGAACGGATTTATTTGATTGGTTGTTTACATGAAGCATTGCAGAAAAATGAGTTATTCCTTGTATATCAACCGCAAATTGATATACGTAGTGCTGCTATAATCAGTTTTGAAGCACTTCTCAGGTGGAACAGTCATATACAAGGTTGTATCCCGCCAGGGAAATTTATTCCATTGGCAGAACAATCCGGATTTATTCATGTTATTGGGGAGTGGGTATTACAACGTGCTTGTTGTTTTATGCGGCAATTGCTGGATCAAGGATGGAATGGGCGTATCGATATCAACGTGTCGCCGAAACAATTAGCGGCAGTTGATTTTGTTGAAAATACCTGTGCTGTCATTCAGAAAGCAGGCATATCTTTTCAGCATATTGGATTTGAGATTACGGAAAGCTTTTGTATAGCAGGCATCATTCCTTTGGAGGAAGCAACTGATAAACTTAATCAATTAACTGCATTAGGAATACATATATCCATGGATGACTTTGGAACCGGATATTCTTCGCTGACACTTTTGGATGAATTGCCGTTTCATACCATAAAATTGGATAAATCTTTTATAGATAAAATAGAAACAGATTCACATAGAGAGAATTTTATTGGGGCCATTATTCATATGATTCATACTCTTGACAAAAAAGTTGTTGCGGAAGGTGTAGAAACAGAAAAACAATTGGAACATTTGCAGCATTGCGGCTGTGATTATATTCAAGGATATCTTTTCAGCAAGCCATTATCCATGAAAGAGGTTTTTGGATTACTACTGACGGAAGTTGATACGTACAAACACAGGTATAGATAATTACATTATATACAATTATAAAAAGCAACAAAGGGGAATTGCATATAATGTAATAAAAGAGTATTATAATAAAACAAATGGTATTTTTCTGGAGTAGGCACTTTATAATGGATGAGGCTTTTAGTGATGTTTTTTCATAAAGACAAAGAGAATAAAGAGAATAAAGAGAAAGAAAAATTATTAGTATTTGATCATCATTCGAACACGGTAATTATTATTGGCTGTATTTTGCTTGCGGTCGCGTTGCTGATTGCATATATAACCAGTGCCATGATTATAAATGAAACGACTTTTTATGAATCAAAACGGCATAAATTTCCAATTCAAGCAAAAAATACCGGCAGTATTGTTGAAAAAAACATTGATGAGGCTGCTGATGTATCTTTAATGATGGCACATGATCCGCTTATCATCCATTGGCTAACTACTGGGGAACACGATGATTTTGCGGATTCTTATATTTCACAGCGGATGGATCACTTGACCAAGTATATGAAGTATGATGATGTCTTTTTGATTAGTGCGCAGACTTTACGTTCTTGGGATTATCATGACGGGACATTTAAATCGCAGCGTATAGATATAGCGAAACATCCGACGGATCGACAGATGTTTTCTTTTCTGCAGCAGGATCGTGATTATGTAGTCAATATAGAAAATAACGACAATAAAACGGCAGTTATTCAGATTAATGCTGTGATTAAGGAAGATAATACAATCTTAGGCGTAACAGGTGTAAAGATAAGTGCAGCACAAATTATGCAAAAGCTCATAGATGCAGATGGAAACGAAACATGTGATGTCTGGCTTATCAATAACAAGGGTGATATCTGTTTTTCAACAAATACAGAATATTTAAATCATTCATTACAGCAGTATCTTCCTGAAAGTATTGTAACTGATATTAAACAAGATACAGCCAGTAAAAATTTTGAGGTTAGTAAATACAATAATGATACAGGGTCTCAAACATATGATATTGTATATAAACCGTTAAAGAATACAAATTGGAAACTCGTTGTCCGTGTACCGCGATCAACAAGTATAGAATCTTTGATGAATATTAAGCGAATCATCACGATATCCTATATATTTATTTTCATTTGTACTTCTTTGCTTTTTTATCTTATTACCCATCAAATTGTTAATCCACGCAAAAGGGCAATGCAGTTAAATCGAAGGTTGGAAAATGTGATAACTGACAGAACTCAAAAATTGCAGGAAAAGAACATCAAACTTCAAGATGGTATGGAATATGCACAATTGATTCAACAGGCTGTTTTGCCCTCCAGCAATGAAATCGCACGATATTTAAAAAACTTTTTTGTAATTTTTGAGCCGAAGGAAAGTGTTGGCGGTGATTTTTATTGGCTGAGAAATTATGATGACGGTATGTTGTTAGCTGTCGGAGATTGTACAGGCCATGGGGTATCAGGTGCACTTATGGCAACTGCTGTAAATGCTATGTTCAATCATATTACTGAGAATATTTGTCATGACGATCCGGCAATCATTTTGAATGAATTAGCACGAGCTTTTCGTCAATCTTTTAGCAGCGACAATGATAAATTTATTTCAACAGGGTTTGAAATTGCAATATTGTTTTTAACAAAAAAGCAACATGTTTTATTTGCAGGAGCTGACATGCCGCTTTATTATTATAATGGGGTACAGGTATCGGAAATAAAAGGCGATAAAATGGCAGTTGACTGCAAACCAATCAAAACGAAAAAGCTTTTTAGTAATCAGGTTATCATGTGTCATCCAGGAAATGCATTTTATATTATTACAGATGGGTATCACGAACAACCTGGTGGTAAACAGCATCTTCCTTATGGAAAACAGCGATTGCTGGCATTGTTAGGTGAACTGGTCAAAATGCCGGTGGACATGCAGAAAAAACAAATCATGGACACCTTTCATGAATATATGGGAAATGAACGCCGGCGTGACGATATAACTGTATTTGGTTTTAAAATATAAAAAGAGCGATAGGAGAGACAAAGGTATGGATATAACGATGTATAAATTGTATCAAAATTTGAAGGCAAACGACATTTTGATGACCTATTGCGGTGCCTTTGCACAGGAAAGTATTGAAGGAATTGGCAATGCAATACGAAAGAATTTAGCGGCTGAAGAAGCGGAAACCTCAACTGCTTTGACAGTGTTTTCGATTTTTATTGAGCAGGTTCAAAATATTTTGAATTATTCTGCTGAAAAATTAACCGTCCGGGAAGATGATGAACACGAACTTCGGTTCGGAATGGCAATTGTGGGACGAAATCCGGCCGGAAAATTTTTTGTTTGCTGTGGAAACAAGGTATTGAAAGAAGATATGCCGGTAATAAAAGAAAAACTAGAAATGCTTAATAAATTGAGCAGAGAAGATTTAAAGGATTTATATAAAAAACAACGCCGCAATGTACTTCCCTTAAATGGAAAGGGTGCAGGTCTTGGCTTGATTGAAATGGCAAGAAAGTCAGAAGGTCCGATGGAGTATTCATTTGAACCGGCAGGAAACGATTGGTTTTTTTTCAGTATTAAAGTAACTGTGAGGAGATAAAGTATGGAAAATTTGATTATTGAACAAACAAAATCGACACCGTATATCTTTTTTTGTGCAGAGACGGGAAAACTTCGAATTGAAGGAGAATCGTATCCAGAAAATGTGATAAAGTTTTATACTCCGGTTTTAGAATGGCTGCATGATTATTTTATAATGAATGTGAAGGACATGGTACTGGAGTTTAAAATCATTTATTTTAATAGCAGTACATCGAAAGTATTTCTGACTATTTTTGATTTACTGGAACAAAAAGCATCAACAGGATGTAATATCACAGTAAAATGGATTTGTGATAAAGATAATGATGTAGCTATTGAATGCGGCGAAGAATTTCAAGAAGAAATAAATAAGTTTTTATTTACGGTTGAAATCTGTTAAACGGGGGAATTTATGACAATCAGAAGTTTGTATATGGCCGAAGAAATGGTTTTGGAAAAATCAGAAAATTTACTGATGAGTAAACAATACTGTTCTGTTGAGGAATATCGCGAACTGTACGAAGAATATAAAAAGCTTTTTAAACAGGTAAAAACATTGGTGAAAATTGCCGATTTAACGGAGCAGGAACTTAAAATTTTATTTGAAAAATTCAGTGAAGTATCCCGGATAGATAGTTTAACGGGATTATATAATCGCAGATATTTTTGGGAAACTTTTTCAAAAGTATGGGAACAATCTATTGAGCATAACTTTGTGGTTTCATTATTAATGATCGATATTGATTATTTTAAAAAATATAATGATGCTTACGGACATTTACAAGGTGACGAATGCTTAAAAGCTATGGCGGTAGAATTTCAACGTTCTGTGCGGCGTCCGCAAGATATGGTAGTACGGTTTGGCGGGGAAGAGTTTGTTATATTGCTGCCGCAATCGGGGAAAGAAGCGGCTATTCATGTTGTAAAACGATTGTTTAGGAATGTTAACAGTTTATATTCTAAATATAGTCCGGTACAACTTAAAAGCCAAATGACTATTTCTGTCGGAATTGCTTGTTTGTATCCTCAGCAGGAGGATCCAATCATGCTGCTAGTAGATAAAGCCGATCAGGAATTATACAGAGCAAAAGAAGCGGGACGAAATTGTTTCAGGTTATATGAACGTCTTTGAGACGGTTGTTTTTAAAATATAGAATAGTAAAAATAAATTACTTTAATTTTTTATATAGCAGTTTGAGAATGTCGTTTGAAAACAATATTATGAACGATGCTGGTTTATATAAAAGGAGAATCAGTTTATTTTTATATTTCATAAAGGGCAAACATATTGCTGCTTTTTGTTTTGTAAAATTCTGTATTTATCAAGAACAGGAAAACGACCCCTGTTAAAAAAGCAGGGGTCGTTTTCCTGTTCTTGATAAATTACAGCTATATTGAAAACAAAATAGTTAAATTTCTAATTTGCAGCCGCCAAATTCTGGTGAGCAGCCACCGAGGGATGGTTGAATACCTTCTTTGCCAAATTCCTTTTTCCATAAACCATGTAAATTGCAGTACGCGTATACAGTTCCTGAGACATCAACACCTTTAAAAATTGTTTTAGGAGCTTGACCTGGAAATAATTTATGTGTTTCTATTTTATTTCCACTGACTAAGGTAATCCATTGAATAAAGTGTTCATCGGTCATCGGATGTTCAACAGAACCAATCGTTACCATTAAATCTCCATTATTTAATGTCAGCGCAGGAATGTGTTTTTCTTTGGCAGCATCTACTGCACCCGCAACTAATTTTTTCATTGGCTGACCACAGCAAGAGAGCTGGCTGTTACTGCCTTGAATAACGGCAACAAGATTACCGCATTTTTCACAATAATAAAAATCTACTTCGTTCATAATAAAACCTCCTGATTCAATACATATATAATATTAAATAAAACTAGTTTCCTGTAATTTAAATCGTTAACGAATAATTATTATTTATATCATTACATGATGATTATATAATAATTTTCTGTATAAGTCAACTCATTACGAATGGGAAAAAGATAGACCAGGGATATAATTTGCTACAAACATACGCGATGGATCACATGTGTAAAAGGTAGAAAAAATATAAGATACAGTAACATAAAAATGAGAGAAAAATGGTTATTTAAAAATTGGTACTTATTGTGAACTATATTTGTAATAGAAATACCCGTTGTCTTTACCGTTTTTCTAGTACGTTACTTCATAGAATCAATAATACTGGCTACCATATCATCCATAGATGGTTCTTGGGCAGTTGTCATAGCTGAATTTAAAGTAACAGTATCGTCTAATACAGTTATTCCTTTTAGTTCTTCATCGAGAAATTTACGTATTAATGATCCCGCTGTACATGCCCAAGAACCATTTTCTAAAATAGCTGCCGTACGATTTTGAATATTAAGAGCCTTCATGTCCATTAAATAATTGTGCATTTTAGGATAAATTCCTAGATTGTATGTTACAGAAGCAAATACAATATGACTGAGACGGAATGTTTCTGAAATAAGGTAAGATATATCGGTGTTTGATACGTCATACATAGATACATTTGTCATGCCTTTTTCTACCAATTTAGTAGCTAGCAGGGAAGCGGCACTTTCCGTGTTGCCGTACATAGAAGCATACACCAGCAAAACTCCTTTTTCTTCTGGTTCATACGTGCTCCATTTCATATATTTATCTATAAAATACCCAAGATTGTTACGCCATACCAAACCATGAAGTGGGCAAATTATTTTTATATCAATACCCGCGGCTTTTTTTAATAAATATTGGACATGAGGTCCATATTTTCCTACTATGTTTGTATAATAACGACGAGCTTCATCAATCCAATTACGATCAAAATTTACTTCATCGTTAAAAAGTTTTCCGTCAATAGCGCCGAATGTACCAAAAGCATCGGCAGAGAAAAGAACGCCATTTGTGGTATCAAACGTGACCATGGCTTCTGGCCAATGGACCATAGGAGCGGCTACAAATGTTACGGTATGTTTGCCGAAGGATTTAATATCACCTTCTTTGACTTCCTCATACCGACTATCAATAGAAAATCCAAATTGACGCATCAGCATAAATGCTTTTTCATTACTAATAACGACAGTTTCCGGATGACGAAGCAAGATTTCAGCTATGGAAGCGGCATGATCAGGTTCTACATGGTTGATAACTAAATAGTCGAGGGGACGGCCGGATAACACGGCATCTACGTTTTCTAAAAACTGACGACAAACAGACCAATCAGCAGTATCGAAAAGAACGGTCTTCTCATCGAGCAATACATACGCATTATAAGAAACTCCGCGGGGAATAGGATGAATATTTTCAAATAAAGCCAGGCGATGGTCATTTGCACCTACCCAGTATAAATCTTCTGTTACTTTTCTAACACAATGCATAATAAATCCTCCTTTTTATCTAAATGATGCAATTACGATTTGGTACTACTATAGTTTTATGAAATATATGCAGGGGTATATTGGGGATTAGGCCTTGATAAATCCTGTTTTATCTTCACCGCATTCCGGGCAAATCCATTCATCTGGAAGTTTTTCAAAAGATGTACCGGGACGAATATCATTTTCAGGATCTCCTATGGCGGGATTGTATTCATATCCACAACCGTTGCAAACATAGAGGTTTTGCGGGATTTCTTTTTTGGGAGTAGGCCGTTTCATTTTAACCATAGGGGGTGCCGGCTTTTTGGCTTTTCCGTTATCTAATGCTTTCGTAAGTAAGGGGAGTATTTCCATTAAATCGCCGACAATACCATAATCACAATTTTTGAAAATGGGAGCATGCGGATCTTTGTTAATCGCTACGATGGTTGCAGCATCCTTTATTCCTTTTAAGTGTTGACCGGCCCCGGAAATGCCGCAAGCAATATATAAATTTCCCTTGAATTTTTGTCCGGACATACCTACATAGCGATCTAACGGCACGTATTGCAGTGTTTCGGCTACAGGACGGGAAGAACCAATAGCCGCTCCTGCCTGGACAGCTAGATTTTCGATTAGTTTCATATTCTTTTTTTCACCGATTCCCTTGCCAGCACTGACAACTCGTTCTGCTTGGACAATAGGAGTATCCAAAGCAATACCGACAGTAAAATCAAAACCGTCGTTCTTTAAAGCGGCTACCAAGGCATCGGTACGTTCTTTGGCAGAACCTTCATTGAGTATCATTTTTTTCCGGTTTCCCGTAATCGGGCCGTGTTTTTTGCCAACAGCAGGGGTGTGGTCGTTAGATACCTTATCTGTAATGTGAGAAGCAATAACTACACGCTGAATTTCATTTGTACCTTCATAAATTGTACAAATTTTAGCGTCACGGTATGCACGTTCTACTTCCATACCTTTTAAATAACCGGTTCCGCCAAAAATTTGCAGTGCGTCATTAACAATTGTTAGACAGCTATCTGAAGCATATTGTTTAGCCATTGCTGATTCCATGCCGTACGGTTCATGATTTTCTTTTAATTCGGCTGCACTATATACAAGAAGACGAGAAGCACGGAGCATGGTAGCCATATCTGCCAATTTAAAAGAAATACCTTGCTGCTGGCAAATGGGTTTTCCGAATTGAATACGTTCTTTGGAATATTCCAGGGCATTTTCGTAAGCACCCTGTGCAATGCCCAATGCTTGAGAAGCGATGCCAATACGGCCTCCATCTAATGTAGACATGGCAATTTTAAAGCCTTCTCCTTCTTTGCCCAAAAGATTTTCTTTTGGAACTTTAACATCATTGAAAATAAGTTCAGCTGTAGAAGAAGAGCGAATGCCCATTTTATCATAATGATCGCCAAAGGTAAAACCTTCCATTCCTTTTTCAATAATAAAGGCGCTGATGCCGTGCGTTCCCGTATCGGGAGCAGTCACTGCAAAAACAACATAAATATCAGCTTTGTCAGCATTTGTGATAAAAATTTTGTTGCCATTCAAAATGTAATGATCTCCATCCAATACAGCGGTTGTTTCTGTGCCGCCAGCGTCACTGCCAGCTTCAGGTTCTGTTAAACCAAAAGCACCCAGTTTTTTGCCTTGTGCCAATGGGACTAAATATTTTTGTTTTTGTTCTTCCGTGCCATAGGCAAAAATAGGCCATGAACCTAATGACACGTGAGCAGACAGAATGACACCGGTTCCGCCATCTACGCGGGATAATTCTTCGACAGCAATAGCATAGCTGACGACGTCCAGACCGGCACCGCCGTATTCTTTGGGGTAGGGAAGGCCCATGAGGTTCAGTTTACCCATTTTTTTGACGATTTCATCGGGGAAACGATTTTCCTTATCCAATAAAAAAGCAATTGGCTTTACTTCCTTTTCCGCAAAGTCGCGTACTTTTGTGCGAAGCATCTCTTGTTCATCTGTCGTTTTAAAATACATAATTAGTGCCTCCTTAAAAGAACATTGTTGATAAAAATACTCCAGAATTGGAGTGTAACTAGTGAGTGTTTTCTGCATTCTTATATATTATTTTAAAATACGGGCATCAAATAAAATAGTATACAGTGAATAAGAATGTAGTTTTTCGTTAATCTCTTTTTGTAAGTGACTTAAATGGGTATGAACCAAACATACTTGCCGGTATTTTTCGCGCCAAGGACAATGATAATTTGTCTGCATACAAGCACTAATTGGTCTATCCGCATCCATAATAGTAATAAGCGTGAACAATGAAATATCATGGAGATCGCAGATTAAACGGCAGCCACCGCCAACTCCCCGACTTAATTCGATGATACTTGCTTTTGCCAGTTTTTTTGCTATTTTGTAGACAAATTGTTGAGGCAACAGTTCTTTATCACAAATTTCCTTGATCGGTGTTTTTGTATTACCGGCATCGGCCAATGAGCGAAGTATGCGCAATGCATAATCTGTTTCCTTTGTAATTAACAATTTTTTTCTCCTTTTAAGGCCTATGTGTTTGATTTATTTCTATTATAGTATTCTGGATAAAACAAGTCAAGAAATATTATAAAAAAACTATTGATGATGTAACACTACACCATTCATAGTTTTTTCATAATTTTCACACTATATTACAATTGGTTGTTTAATCTAATTCAGTGAAAATTTCTTTTTTTTCTAATCGGGATTTAGGAAGTGATTTGTTAAAATCATTTTCAGCATGATACCCCAAAGCAAGGACTACAAGAGCGGTATATCCTTGTTCACAAAGCTGAAATTCTGTGTCCATTATAGTTTCGTCAAATCCTTCCATAGGAGTTGCATCTAATCCAAGAAGTGCAGCACCAAGCAGAACAGTGCCTAGATTCAAATAGACTTGTTTACTTAACCAACTGGTACTGTCCTGTCGATCAAAACGATGTGTATTAACAAAATATGTACGGCCCTGCAATCCTTTTTCTTTTGATTGGGCGGTAGTATACCGGCCGCTTTGCTCTTCTGTATCGGTGATATGTTGAATATATTCGTCTTCTATATTGGACTTAGCGCAAAATACGATGACATGAGAAGCCTGTAATACTTTAGGTATATTATATTCATATTGCTCTGGTGCCATAGCTTTTGCAATACGGCTGCGTCCTTTTTCTGTAGAAGCGATGATAAAATGCCAAGGTTGTATGTTTACACTGGAAGGACTCAATTGCAGTAAATTTTCTATTTGCGAAAATATTTCAGGTGGAATGCGTTTTGATGCATCAAATGCTTTCGTAGCATAGCGGTGTGAGGTGATAGTTGTTATATTCATAAGTGTATCCCTTCTTTTTTATAATAGTAATAAAGTTATATATTTCCTATTTGAATTGTAATTGTTTTTTGTCATTAATACAAGAAATATTTATTTTACACTAAATTATTTTACGATTCATGATGTCGTGTAATCGTATCTTTTTCAATGAGCATAATTAAAAAAATAGACTTGACTTATATATTCAAATATCTTAATATATAAATATAACAAATTATAAAGGAGGACATAAAAATGGCAATTGCCGATTTTAATGAATTAAATGAAAAAGCAGAAATACTGAAAGTGCTTGCGCATCCTGTTCGTCTTTGCATTGTACGAGGATTATGGGAAAATGGAGGTTGCAATGTTTCGCATATGCAATCTTGCCTGGAAACACCGCAATCAACACTTTCTCAGCATCTGCAAAAATTGAGGACGGCAGGAATTATATTGGCGACACGAGAAGGTACAAAAATATATTATAAATTAAATATGGATGTAATAGGGAACCTTTTACCTTTTTTATTTTCTGAACAATGAGGTGAGAATATGATAAAAAAATATATTATTGTTGGTGGTGTAGCTGGTGGAGCTACTGCTGCCGCACGATTGAGAAGATTAGATGAAGATGCTGAAATAATTTTAATAGAACGCGGTTCTTATATATCTTTTGCAAATTGCGGACTGCCTTATTACGTAGGAAATGTTATTCAAGATAGAGAACGATTGCTTGTACAGACAAAAGAAAAATTTCATCGTCGATTTCATATTGATGTACGAACAGAAAGTGAAGTCATTTCTGTTGATACAGCTAATAAAATAGTTACGGTGCGATCAAGTGATCGGGTATATGAAGAAAGCTATGATGCATTGCTTTTGTCGCCGGGAGCTCAGCCGGTACGACCTCCTATTCCGGGAATTGATAACGAACGTATTCGGACGTTGCGCAACGTCCCGGATGCCGATGTATTGAGAAAATGGGCGGATCAATACGAAGGGAATGGACATGCGGCTGTAATCGGCGGTGGGTTTATCGGAGTAGAAATGGCTGAAAATTTGCAGCAGCGTGGTATGAACGTTACGCTGATTGAAGGAGCTCCCTACATTTTGGCGCCGTTTGATACCGATATGGTGAACATTGCGGAACGAGAAATTGTTCAGCATAAGGTTCAGCTTATCTTGGGAAATGGTGTACAATCTTTTGAACCTCTGCCTTCGCAAGTCCGAGTACATTTAGCAAACGGCACAAAAATAGATGCTGATTTTGTTGTTTTGTCTATCGGCGTTAGACCGGATACGGCCTTTTTGAAACAAAGCGGCATTGCTTTGACGGAACGCGGATATATTATGGTGAATGAAAAGATGCAAACAAGTATACCTGATGTATATGCGGTTGGCGATGCAGTGCAAATTACACATATTATTAATGGAGAAAAAACAGCAATTGCATTAGCGGGTCCGGCTAATCACCAAGGACGTATTGCAGCAAATAATATAGCAGGGCACTCAGAACGTTATGAAGGTGTTTTGGGAACTTCCATTTTGAAAGTATTTGATTTGACTGCTGCGGCGACAGGGGAAAATGAACGTACATTGAAACAACGCGGCGCAGCTTATCATGTAGCTAAAGTATATCCTGATTCTCATGCAGGATATTATCCCGGAGCAGTGAAAATGGCTTTAAAAATTATTTTTGACAATGAAGGACGAGTTTTGGGAGCACAAATAGCCGGGTACGAAGGGGTAGATAAACGAATCGATGTTTTGGCAAGCATGATTCGTCAGGGGCATACGGTTCATGACTTAGCTGAACTTGAATTAGCATATGCGCCGCCGTATTCGTCGGCTAAAGATCCGGTGAATATGGCAGGATATATGGCAGAAAATATATTGGATGGATTAACGGAACCCGTTTCTTATGATGAAATGATGGATATGACCGCCAAGGGTGCTGTCCTTTTAGATGTACGGACGCCCGATGAATGTGCCGCCGGCCAGTTGCCTCATTCTTTAAATATTCCCTTGGAAGTGCTGCGTGATCATCTTGAAGAGTTGGATAGATCCGTTCCTATTGTTACGTACTGCCAAATAGGGCAGCGAGGATATTTTGCTGAACGACTGCTGCGGCAGCACGGGTATACAGTTAAAAATTTGCTGGGAGGATATATGGCAGCAAAAGATCAGCAGTTTTCTATTCAAGAAGAAATAATAGATGGCTCTTGCCATGATTGCTGCAATACGGAAGAAAAAAAAGAAAATTACGCAATGGATAAACAGGTATTAGCTTTTGATGTAACCGGATTAAGTTGCCCAGGTCCCTTGATGAAATTACGGGAGCGCATGGAAACAGTACCTGTCGGTACTATTGCTAAATTTACTGCTTCTGATCCTGGATTTTATAGTGATAGCCAGGCGTGGTGTGAACGAACTGGCAATATCTTGCTTCAGCGTGAACGCCAGAAAGGCTTGGTATCCGTGTGGATACAAAAAAAAGACGTTATTAGTTCAACGGCATTTCCGTCTCTATCGGGAATGAAAGTACCTGATGATAAAACTATTATTGTATTTAGCGGAGATTTGGATAAAGTTTTAGCGGCTTTTGTTATTGCAAACGGTGCGTTAGCTATGGGGAAAAAAGTTACTATGTTCTTTACTTTTTGGGGATTGAATGCATTACGCCGGTCAGAAAAGGTATCGGTTAAAAAAAACTTGATAGAAAAAATGTTTGGCTGGATGATGCCTCGGGGCAGTCGTAGTTTAACACTGTCTCATATGAATATGATGGGTTTGGGGACTAAATTCATGAGGCAAATTATGCAGGATAAAAATATTCAATCATTAGAAAGCCTTATTCAAAGCGCGCAAGCAGGAGGTGTTCATATGATTGCCTGCCAAATGTCAATGGATGTTATGGGAATTCGCCAGGAAGAATTGCTGGATGGTGTGGATGTTGGCGGTGTGGCAACCTTTTTAGGTGCTGCCGAAAATGGGAATATGAGTTTATTCATATAAAGATTTTAAGATATAGTATATATAAGGCAATATTATTGCCTTATATATACTATTCTAAAAATTATAAAATTTTTACAGCTCTGTTATCTGCCTGTATTTAATAAACAAGCAGGTAGCAGGGTTGTTTGTTTATTTGAAAAGAAATACATTTATTTTTAAATATATAAAAAAAGTATTGATTTATTTCAAATAAAGATATATAATTAGTACATAACAAATAATGATAATTAAATAAGAATATCGATAAATTAAAAAGAGATAAAATAATTATGGAGGTGATTCATGTGTTAAGTTTTCAGGAAGTTATTCAAAAGCGTCGTACCAACTATGCATTGGGGAAACATATTCCTGTTTCTCAGGATCAAATTATTAAAACAATAGAGAGCGTCGTTCCAGAGGTACCATCAGCTTTTAATATGCAATCGGGGAATATCATTGTAGCTTTTGGCGAAAATCATAAAAAAATTTGGGATATCACCAAAAATATATTAAAAGAAATAGTTCCTCCGGAGAATTTTTCAACAACAGAAAATAAAATTGATTCTTTTGCCGCAGCATATGGAACGATTTTATATTTTGATGATATACAGATAGTAAAACAAATGCAGGAACAATATGCACTATATGCTGATAATTTCCCGGTATGGGGACAACAGGCGAATGGTATGATGCAGTTTGCTTTATGGTCGGCCTTGTCGGAATTAGGATTAGGTGTTAATTTACAGCATTATAATCCGATTATTGATGAAGAGATAAAAAAAATATTTCATGTTCCCGAGTCTTGGAAATTAATAGCGCAAATGCCATTTGGTGAAGCTGTAAAACAACCAGATCCTATACAAAAAAAATCGGTTGATAAACGCGTTTTGATTTTTAAATAATGATAAGAGGATAGATATATAATATAAAATTTTTGTGTATCGTATACTAGATGTATATGATAAAAAGGAGGAATATTTTATGTATGAAGATCAGGTACTTGCTATTATAAAAAAAGAACCGGCATTTATGGCATCTGTAGATGGACAGCGGCCACGGATTCGTCCTATGAAGGTTTTTGTTGATGAAACAGGTCATTTATGGCTCTTCAGTCGGTTTGATTCTAAAAAAGTCAGCGATCTAAGTGTAAATCCTCGTGTAGAATTGGGATTTATGGGAGAAGATTCCAGTGTCGTAACTGTTTTTGGACAAGTTAAAGATGCAACGAAACCGGGAACTCCTCAATTTCGTTTAGTGCGGGATATGATGCTTAACCATGTGCCGGAAATGAAACATTATTTTTCAGCAAATGAAGAAGACAGTATTATTTTATATCAAGTCATTGTTCATGAAGTAAATTATATGCGTACGGACAGGACTGTAGTTTCCAACATTAACTTACCAATGACCTATAGCCCGGAAGTGGAAGTAACCTTTTGCAAGGGTGGTTTTTGCTTAACAGATAAGGACAAATAATATATAAGTAATATGCAGACAAGTTACTCTATATATCATTCGTTAAATATATAGTAACTTGTTTGCTATACATTTAAGTAGATTATGAAGTTTTAATAAAATTATTGATTGATTAAATTGAAATATTTGGTATCATATAATTAAAAGGTAATATTAAATTGCTTTTTTGGTATGCTAATAATTTGTGTGCTTAAAGGAGGAATGGTACTTATGAAACAGTATTTACAAGACTCATATCAATTGTATATTAATGGAAAATGGGTTCCTGCTAGTGATGGAGCTGTGTTTAAAGCGTATAATCCTTCCAATGGAGAAGTATTGTCCACGTGTGCGCAGGCAACTAAGGAAGATGTGGATACTGCTGTTAAAGCAGCAAAAGAAGCGTTGAAAACATGGAAAAAAGTTTCTCCGATTCAACGTCAAGAATATTTATTGAAAATTGCAGATGTAATAGATGCCAACGCAGATCATTTGGCAATGGTTGAAACGTTAGATAATGGAAAACCTATCAGAGAAACCAGAAATGTTGACATACCTATGGCTGCCGATCATTTTAGATATTTTGCAGGAGCAATTAGAACTGAAGAAGGCCGAGCAGTTATGCTGGATGAACAAACATTAAGCATTGTTCTACGGGAACCTATTGGTGTTGTCGGGCAAGTTATTCCTTGGAACTTCCCGTTCCTTATGGCTGCTTGGAAATTGGCACCTGTATTGGCGGCGGGATGTACTACCGTATTGAAACCGTCTAGTCATACTTCTTTGAGTGTATTGGAATGGATGCGTTTGATTGAAGGTATTCTTCCACCGGGTGTCATTAATATAATTACAGGCAGCGGATCTAAGTCGGGACAATATTTATTAGATCATCCGGGTTTACAGAAACTGGCATTTACGGGTTCTACAGAAGTTGGTCGAGGAGTATACAAGGCAGCTATGGAAAAAATGATTCCGGCAACATTGGAATTAGGCGGGAAATCTGCGAATATCTTCTTTGAAGACTGCAAGTGGGATATGGCTATGGATGGAGCGCAAATGGGGATTTTGTTCAACCAAGGACAAGTTTGCTGTGCCGGATCACGTATTTTTGTTCAGGAAAGTATTTATGACAAATTTATTCACGATTTAGCGGAACGCTTTAATCGAGTAAAAGTAGGTTTGCCTTGGAATAAAGATACGCAAATGGGATCGCAGATTTACAAACAACAGGTTGATCAGATTTTAGAATACGTGAAAATAGGAAAAGCCGAAGGGGCTAAGCTTATATGCGGTGGCGAAAAGATCATGGATAATGGGTTGGATAAAGGCAACTTTGTCAGACCGACTATTTTTGCCGATGTAACAAACGATATGCGGATTGCACAAGAGGAAATATTTGGACCTGTTGTGTGCATATTAAAGTTTAAGAATGAAGAAGACGTTATCGCTATGGCTAATGACAGTGAATATGGATTGGGCGGCGCTGTTTGGACACGGGACATTAATCGTGCTATACGGGTGTCTCGAGGAATTGAAACAGGACGCATGTGGATTAACACCTATAATGCTATTCCGGCAGGAGCTCCGTTTGGCGGATATAAAATGTCCGGTATTGGACGTGAAACGGACAAGATGATTTTGCAGCATTATACACAAACTAAAAATATTTTTATTAATTTGTCAGAAACGCCGAGCGGATTTTATGAAAGTTGATATAGCGTAATAAGAAAATTTTGTTTTGAAACAGCAAGGGGATAGATGAAAATGATAGATAAAAAAATGGTAGCATTGATTAATAACCAAATTAATCTTGAATGGTTTTCAGCGTATTTTTACTTAGATATATATGGATATTACATGGATCAGAATCTTAATGGATTTGGTAACTGGTTTTATGTCCAAACGCAGGAAGAAAGAGACCATGCCATGTTATTTACACAGTATTTGCTGAATAATAATGAACGTTTTGTTTTACAAGATATAAAAGCTCCTAAGATTATTTTTACTGATTTTCGTGAACCGGCGAATGCCGCATTGCAGCATGAAAAAGCTATAACGAAGTCAATTAATACCCTATATGCGGCTGCATATGAACAGAAGGATTTTCGTACTATGCAGTTTTTAGATTGGTTTGTTAAAGAACAAGGGGAAGAAGAAAAAAATACGGAAGATGTTGTAAAACGGTATGATCTTTTTGGAAAAGATCCGAAAGGTTTGTATCTTCTTGATTCGGAACTGACCGCTCGTGTGTATGCTCCGCCTACTTTGACGATATAAAGGGGGAATTTTAATGACGGTGTATGATTATAAAGTTAAAAATATTGCAGGACAGGAAGTATCTTTGTCCCAGTATGAAAAAAAACTTGTATTAATTGTTAATACAGCAAGTAAATGCGGCTTTACGCCACAGTATGAAGGGTTAGAAAAGTTGTATCAAAAATATCAGAAAAAGGGATTTGTTATTTTGGGTTTTCCATCTAATCAATTTTTAGCACAAGAACCCGAAAATGATGATGCCATCGCGTCTTTTTGCAAATTAAATTATGGAGTGACATTCCCTATGTTTTCAAAAATTGATGTACGTGGAGAAAATGCACATCCGCTTTTTAAGTATCTTACAAAACAAGCTCCTTTCCAAGGCTTTGAACTTGATAAAGAAGGCGGTAAGGTAATTCGTGATGTTTTGAAAGAACATTATCCAGATAATCTGGAAGGTAATGAAGTAAAATGGAACTTCACTAAATTTTTAATTGGCAGGGATGGTACTGTATTAGGGCGGTATGAACCTACTGTTACCCCAGAGGAACTTGATCCTATTATACAAAAAAAGATATGAATATATGTATTGAAAGTTTGTGTTGTGTGCATAGAAGTTATACAATATAAATTTTGTTTTAGACGGAATATCCACAGTATGTGGGTATTCCGTTTTTTTGTGTGTTGAAATAAATAAGTGGAACATTTTATGTATCCGATACTATCAGATATAGTTGTTCTATTCTCCGTTCTTTTAAGCATAGGTATTTAGGTAGCGGCGCATTCTTCACACATGGGTTCTACTGCTAAGATATCTTGTTTTTTCTCTGCTGTAATGCCGGTGACCACGATAACATTCCTGTCAAAAATTCTATAATCGATACAGTTCGGTTGAGCGGGAGAATTTTGATAGAAAAAAATTAGGAAATAATCATAATGTATAGGCTTAATTTACTGTTTTGCATCATTTTGTAGAAAGTATAGATACGCATGTGTATGTTGATGGCAAAGCAAACTATTTTAGTGGCAACATTTTTGAAACTGGATTTGAATATGAGTTAGAAACAAATTATAAATTGAATAAAGAATCTACGGTATATGCAGATATTAAACATATCTGTAATGGTTCTATTATCCGGACATGAAAAATCAATGCGGATTATACATATGTTTTCTAAGAATCGGGTAAGATAGTAATATGTCTTGGTTGAAATAATGCAATTTGTCTGCTTTAAACAGAATATCCATGAAAATTGAGTATTTTATTGTTATTTGAATTTTTTTAATAGGATAGTCACTCCTTGTTTATTTTGAGACACTGGTCGTAGTCAGATATAAATTAGACATTAAGAGATAAAAATAATATAATAAACTCATAATGTCCGTAAATGACAACTAATTAGAGAAGAAGAGAGGAATCGTTATGGCAGAAGACGCACATTCAATGGAACAAGCAGTGCAATGTATTAAAAAAGGAAATTATGAACAGGCAGAAACAATATATCGCCAATGTGTAAAGAAGGCGGAATCATTAGAAGAGAAGGCGGAAATTTATTATGCGTTGGGAAAAACGTTGTATCTTCTTGGTAAATCCTATGAAAGTATTGAGGCTTATAATTTTTTGATTAGGTGTAATGTTTCTTTAAACCCGGAAATGTTGGAACATTATTTGGAAATTGTGAATAACCCAGATACCGAAAGGATTCAACAATTTTACAGTAAGGTCAGTAACTATATCAAACATATGGGAAATGCGGCTATGATTCATAATCAGGATATTGCAGAAAAATTTCGTGAGTCTATTTGTAAATATATGATATCTCTTGTAGGGGAAGAAAATGATAAAATAAGGGAATATAAAAGACGGTATAACTTAATGGGGCAGCCCAGTGATGAAGAATTGCAGAAATATATCCGTCTTACGATGAAAATGGGAAATCAACTTTTTGATTTTATGATGCGGCAAGTTTTAAAAGAACATAATCACATTTCCAGTCAAGTGAATTGACTACTTGTTTATGTTCATTTATACCTATAGCTTTTGAGTAAAAATTACGGAGGGTTAGGCATATACATATGAAAATTATCGACGCGCATTTTCATTTTTGTGATTGGGAAAAATTTAATGAACTTGCTATTACAGCGGGGCATATGAACACTGAGAAACATTTACGTCAAGCATATGCGGATAATGGCATTGTTCATGGTATTGTTATGGGAAATAAGACGTTGTCTCTTAAAGATCACATATATCCAAATTTTATGAGTTATTGTGTAGGTCTCGATAGTTCGGTTTTTAATACAAAAGACATCGCACAGCAGGCAGCGTTGGTAGAAGAACATTTAAAACGAAAAACTTGTGTGGGGATTAAACTTTATCCTGGGTATAATCATTTTTATGTGTATGAAGATTTTCTCCATCCATTTTATGAACTGGCAAGAAAATATGGTAAACCGGTTGCTGTTCATACCGGACTGACAGCAACTTCTGCCGCACTGCTTAAATATAGTCATCCCCTTACGCTTGATGAAGCAGCGGTCAAATATCCTGATGTGCAGTTTGTCATGTGCCATATGGGAAATCCCTTTCTGCAGGATGCGGTTGCTGTTTTGGAAAAAAATAGCAATGTCGCAACTGACTTATCAGGATTGTTAGAGGGGAAAATTCGCAATTTTTCTATTTTTTTCCAAAAAAAACATGGATATTTGCAAATGCTGGACAACTGGCTGGCCTATCTGGATTGTTATGATAGAATTATGTTTGGAACGGATTGGCCGCTGGCTAATTTGGGAGACTATATTATCTTTACTAAAAATATTATTCCCAAGGAGTGTTGGGATAATGTGTTTTTTAAAAATGCTAATAGTATATATAAGTTAGGATATGAATGATAAACAGGTTTGTGAGAAAATGATTATTTTACAGATTTATTCGTATATTCCGGTGTGTAACATAACAAAGAATTTAATGCTGTTCATTAAACTTGAAAATACATGGAAGGTTTACCGAACATATATTGTTATTATATGTTTTTTCATATATAATGTACATTGTACATTATTTTTTTTAGGAGGAATTCCATGTTTGGATTTAATATAATAGGTATTATTGCCGGTATTCCCGGATTGATTATTGCAATGGTAATCCATGAATATGCTCACGCCCGCATTGCCGATGTAATGGGAGATAATACTCCTCGGTTAACGGGTAGACTGACTTTAAATCCGTTGGCTCATTTGGATCCCATTGGATTGTTGATGTTGTTGATTGTGCAGTTTGGGTGGGCAAAACCGGTGATGATCACACCTAGTAATTTTCGTGATTGGCGAAAAGGAGAACTTCTTGTGTCATTGGCTGGACCGGCTGCTAATTTGCTTACAGCTTTTATTGCTTTGCTGTTCATGGTCATTTTTGTGAAATTAGGTTTTCCGATGTCTTATGGGTTACACTTGGTATTTTATTTGATTGTGTTGTATAATATTAACTTCGCAATTTTTAATATGATTCCCTTGCCGCCGTTAGACGGATCAAAAGTATTGATGACGTTTCTTCCTACGGAATGGTCTTATAAACTTATAAGCATTGAACGCTATAGCTTTTTGATATTAATTGGATTGATGATGACTCCCATATTGGGCAGTATATTAATTCCCTTGCAACATCTGATATTGAACATCTTTACGGCAATTATTTCAATTTTTATTACACTATAATTGCCCTTTGGGACAAAACCGCATGTATTGCTTTCAGCAATACATGCGGTTTTGTTGCTTTATTATAATAAACTTGCATAATATAGGCTGGTTTATTATAATAAAGTTAATAAAACTATTCTCTTACGTTATATGTAAACACTATAATGTATAGCTAATAGGCATTATAATGGAACTACATTTATATATGGTTTTTTGATGAAAATTAATTTAATAGCGTAATACGAAGTGCCGATATAGGTATGAGGAATAATCTGCAGTAAGGCGTATACTGTTATAATGCAAAAACCATTACTAGTGTTTTGAAACATACTAAAAGAGAAAATATACTGTCTGGAGAACCTGCTGGCAGGCATGTAATTATAGGCATGCTGATTTAGATCCGTCTGGCGGCAGATATGGGAGTTGTAAGATGACGGTTCAGAGTATAGATTATAGATTGCGGGAGTATTTGAATAACATTATTTATAGGCCGGAGACGGCAAAGTTAGATCGATGCGGACTACAAGAATCTGAAAATCGTTTGGCAGATACGATGGATATGTTATTGAAATTCATTCTGGAAGAACGAACGTTTGCTAATGAATTGTCTTCTGGGAATATTCAAAGAGTGAGACTACCTTCGCCAGAAAATGTAATATGTGATCCTATTAAGTCAGTTTATGGAATGCTGCAGCATTTAATTTGGCTGATGGATCGTATTACTGCGGGTGATTATGAACAGCGTCTCCAATTCTCCAATGATTTATCCAGCTCATTTAATGCTATGTTAGAACATTTGGTTAATTTAGCATATTTGTCGTATCACGATCGATTGACAAATCTTTTAAATGTAGAAGGATTTGATGAACATTGTAAAATATTATTGGAGAATTGGCCGGCAGATGATAAATATTTTTTAATCAGTATAAATATCAATGATTTCAGGCGGTTTATCATGTTGTATGGACCAGAAAAAGCAGACTGGGTTTTAGTTAAAGTGGCAAATTTTTTGCGGGATATTTGTAAAAACAGAGAAATTTGTGCCCGTGTGAATGCTGATAATTTTTTATGTCTTTTGCGAGGCGGGTCAATTCATGAAATTATGATACGCCTTCATGACAATGAGCAAAAGATACACCAATTTATTACATTTCGGTCTCGTTTGTTTCATTATGGGATATATGAGGTACGGGATGTCCATGAGAACTTAAGGAAAATGCGTGCATATGCCATGTTTGCAGGGGCGAATGCATGCAGTAATACCAATGGATTTTCTGTTTTTGATGATCTGCTGTCTAAACGATATGCACTGGAAAATTCTATTTTGCCTCTCTTTAGCCATGCCTTAAAAAATAATGAAATTACAGTATATTATCAGCCTAAGATAGATTCACGGCTCGATGTTATTGCCGGCAGTGAAGCATTGGTGCGATGGATTTTACCTAATGGAGAGGTAATGCGTCCGAATCACTTCATTGATTTATTAGAGAAAAATAGTTTAATAGTTTTATTGGATTTTTACGTATTGCGTAAGGTATGCCAGCACATACGGTCTCGCTTGAATCATCACCAATATATAGTACCTGTATCTGTTAATTTTTCAAGAGTACACATGCTGGATACAACCACTGTGCCGCATATGTTAGCTATATTGCAGGAATATAATGTTGATCCGCAATGGATTGTTATAGAAATTACGGAACGTGTATTTTTTGAACGAATGGAAAATATGGTGAAGATGATCCAATGTCTTCGGCAAGTAGGATTCAAAGTCAGCATGGATGATTTTGGTTCATCCTATTCTTCTTTGAATTTTTTGAAAAATATCCCTGTCGATGAAATTAAAATAGATAAACTGTTTTTTGATGACTTTGATACGGATGAACGGGTACGGATATTATTAAGTGATGTGCTGACTATTGCGAATCATTTACAGCTTGGTGTAGTTGCTGAAGGTGTTGAAACGGAAGATGCCGTTATTTTTTTAAAACGACAGCAATATGTTATGATACAGGGATTTTATTATTATGCACCTATGCCTGAAGATGAATATAATAACAGACTTGATGCAATCCATATTCATTAACTTTTGTTCAACCAGATAAATTTATTTTGCAAGAAAACATCCTGTGGTATAATGAAATTAGTCATTAATCTATTGAATGTATATTTTAAAATTATATTTTGAAGGATTAAGCTATGAAAAAATGACAGGAGGCGGCAATGTGATAAATAAAAAAGCTTGTGTTTTTTTTAGTAGTGCTGTTTTGACGTCTACCGCTTTTTTTTCTTGTGCGGCATTTGACTATAATAAAGCAGTTGATGAAATAGCTGCAGATCCATTGACATCTTATAATACTGTATATCTTGGCATGCCTAAATCGGATTTTGATCTTGATTTTTCAATGCTTCCCGATTGGAGTTTTTATAAAAATGAAATGGGAGTAAATGAAAAGGCGGAACGCGAAACTAAAATTGATGGCACAACACTTCTGGAAGGGATAAAAATAACAACGGCCATTCCGGCTGGATCGGCTAAAGTTATTGCATTTGATTGTTATTTTAAAACGGACAGTAAAAAAATAGCAAAAGAAATATATGACAGAGCGGTTTCAACTGTTTGGTCCGGCGTAGAGGACATGCCGGTTGCCCAAGCATCGGATTTTGTTTTTTGGAAGCAGAAGGATATATCTATTGTGGTATCATATCGGTATGAAAAAGATGAAAATCAATATGTCATTACTATCCGGCGGTTTAATAATCGTATACTAAATCAATAACTATATAACTACCATACAATGAGGGGATGGGATATATGCACATATCCCATATATTGACAGGAAATTTAACCTCATATATAATACTATTACGGTATATTTTTACCGCAGTAGCGTTTTAAGAATAGAGGAGACCTATAATGATGAACAGTTTGAAAACAGTTTTCTTGATGACGTTGCTGGCCGTTATCATGATGGCAATTGGGGGAACCTTTGGTGGCCGACAAGGTGTGTATATCATGTTCTTGATTGCCATGGGAATGAATTTTTTCTCTTATTGGTTCAGTGATTCTATCGTACTGCGTATGTATCATGCGGAAGAAGTCGATTCATCGCATCGTTTATATCAAATTGTGAAGGATTTGGCACAACGTGCGGATCTTCCTATGCCAAAGGTATATATTATATCGACGGAAGTTCCCAATGCTTTTGCAACGGGGCGCAATCCTTCACATGCAGCGGTTGCGGCGACGACCGGTATTTTGGAAATGCTGGATGATGAAGAAATACGTGGTGTCTTAGCACATGAAATGTCTCATATACTACATCGAGATATTCTTATCAGTACAATTGTAGCTTGTTTTGCCAGTGCTATTTCTATGATAGCCAATATCGCTCAGTGGGCAGCAATATTTGGCCGGGGCAGTGATGATGATGAAGGCAGTAATCCGATTGCCTTGATAGCAACTATTATTATTGCTCCTATTGCGGCGGCTCTTATTCAGATGTCCATTTCTCGAACTCGTGAATATATGGCTGACGAAGAAGGCGGGCGCATGATTGACGACCCGTTGGCTTTAGCCAGAGCCTTGGGGAAAATTGATAATTATGCGCATTATCGTGTTATGCCGGGAGCTACAAACGCTACCGCTCATATGTGTATTATAAATCCTTTCAGTGGCGTTTCCGGTGGATTAGTTAATTTGTTTAGTACACATCCTCCTACAGAAAAGCGGATTCAAAGATTGCAAGATCTGGATCGTAAACTTCATCATTAAACGGCACGTTTTTTATTTTGTTTGGTTA
This sequence comes from Megasphaera sp., assembly GCA_022649055.1. Classification (GTDB taxonomy): domain Bacteria; phylum Bacillota; class Negativicutes; order Veillonellales; family Megasphaeraceae; genus Megasphaera_A; species Megasphaera_A sueciensis. The sequence goes on along the minus strand of JALCNL010000002.1, from coordinate 27,914 downwards.
TATAATATTGTAAAAATCCTTGCACGTTATTGTAGTGACCCCATAAATTAGACCTAGAAATCTAACTTTATGGGGTCACTACATATTGTGTGGGGATTTTTTTTGAATTAATTTATGGTATACAGGCGGTAATAGTACTATAATAGTTTAAAGCAACACAGTATTAGAAAATGGAAGGGGGAGCGTTGATGTATTCCTATATTCAACGTATTTGTGAACGACAGTTCCAACTTAAATCATGGGGGACATCAGTAAGTACGGAAATTATCGCCGGGATGACGACGTTTGCAACAATGGCTTATGTATTAGCTGTAGTACCAAAAATGATGGGAGATGCGGGATTGCCTGCCGGAGAAATTTTAACGGCTATGGTTATGATGATTTTTTTCACTACATTGGCAATGGGGTTGTATACAAATAGACCTTTTGTTTTGGCACCTGGCATGGGCGGGGTAGCTATTTTTTCGATTACGCTTGTACAATTGCAGCATGTTTCTGTGGGCATTGCCAGTGCTATCGTGTTCTTAAGCGGATGCCTGTTTCTTATTGTAACCGTATTGGGAATACGTGAAGCTATTGTAATGGTGATTCCCAAAGGAATTAAAATTTCTATCAGTGCGGGTGTGGGAATGTTTCTTGCCGTTATCGGACTGCGAAATGCTAAGGTATTAGCAGCAAACGCAAGTAAAGTGGCACTTTCATTAGGTGACATTTCTCAGCCTGTTGTTGTTTTAGCCGCTATAGGACTGTTTGTTCTTTTGGCATTGGAAGCACGTAAGATACGGGGAGCAGCTTTAATTAGTATAGTTATTGCAACGATTATAGGCATTCCCCTGGGAGTTACAAAAATTCCGGCTGCAATTTTTGCCGTTCCTTCAGGGATGGGCGAAGTTTTTTTCAATTTTGATCTGCTAGGAGCTCTTGACGTTCGATATGTTCCTTATTTATTTGTCTTTTTTCTGCCTGATTTTTTTTCTAGTTTTGGGACAGCTATTGGTATTGGTGGAAAAGCTGGGTTTCTTGACAAAAATGGTGATTTACCAGATTTGAATAAAATTTTTCAAGTAGATTCGATTGCCGCTACACTGGGATCTTTTTTTACAATTCCTGTATTGATTACTTATCTGGAGTCGGGAGCTGGGGTTGAAGCAGGTGGGCGTACAGGTCTTACGGCAGTGACAACGGCAGTAATGTTTCTTCTTGTATTGGCAATTACTCCGTTAGCTTTGATGATACCGGCAGCGGCTACCGCTCCTGTGCTGTTGTATGTAGGGGTAAGTATGATGGCGGGGATGCGTAATTTGGATTATTCGGATATGGCAGAATATGTTCCGGCGTTTTTGTGCATTGCATTTACTGCATTTACTTTTAATATTGCCAATGGTATTTCCTTGGCATTTCTTGCTTATGTTATTATTAAACTAGCATCCCGTCGATATAAGGAAATGACTTGGGGGCATTATTTGCTGGCATTGCTGTTACTATATTATTTCTATTCTATGGCCGGTGTGAAATAGCCAGAGAGGAACTTTACATGCAAATTGATTTATTATTAAAAAATGCACATGTTTTTAATGTGTATTTTAAAAAATTTATAATAGGTAATATCGCAATTTCCGGAGATAAATTTCTTTATATTGGAACAAAAAAAACTCCCGTAGTACCTAAAAACGTTATTGATATGTCTGGGAAATATATAATTCCCGGACTCGTAGATTGTCACATGCATATTGAAAGCACGATGTGTACACCGCGTACATTTTCGAAATGGGTTGTTAAAAACGGTGTTACGACATTGATCGCTGAACCACATGAAATTGCGAATGTTTTTGGACTGGAAGGCATTAAAGCTATGGTGCAATCTATAAAGGACGGACCCGCAGATATTTATATTGCGATTCCCAGTTCTGTACCGTCTACGAATGCCTGCTTGGAAACAACAGGTGCGGAAATAGGAAGTGACAGTGTTGCAGCCATGCTGCATATGGATAAGGTGATTTGTTTAGGAGAAGTGATGAATGGGCACGATATAATTGCTGGGCCGGATACTAAAACCAGCCGTCTTGTCCGGCAGGTAAAAGAAAATGCTCCGAAATTTCCACTGGAAGGCCATTTACCACGATTTCTTGATTGGGATTTGGCACAAATTTTGTATAACGGAGTCAACTCTGATCATACGGACCAGACATTGGAAACAATCCGCCAGCGAATTGGCGGTGGTTGTTTTCTGCAGCTTCAGGAAAAAACGATTACACCGGAATTCATTCAATATCTTGTAGAACATAATCTGTTTGAACATTTTGCGCTTGTAACAGATGATACTATGCCGGATTCTTTTATAAAACGAGGCCATTTGAATTATCTTGTAAAAAAAGCAATGAAAGCAGGTTTGACCCCCGAACAGGCAATATATGCAGCTACGTATACTCCTGCCAGGCGAATGGGATTGTCTGATAAGGGCAGTATTGCTCCAGGGAAAATTGCGGATTTTGTTGTTCTGGATGATCCAAGACAGTTTCATGTTCTTGCTACGTATTGCAGCGGCCGAGAAGTTTACCGGTGCGATGGTGTGCAGGAACCGGAAGAACGAGATACTTCATTTCCTTCGCATTTTTATCACAGTGTGCATGTTACTCCGCGTACGGAAGATAATTTTACACTTCACGTTGAACAAAAAACGGGAAGTGTATGCTGCCGAATTTTATGTGTTAGTAATAAAACTACATTTGTTCAGGAAGAAACTGCAATATTTCCTGTGAAAAATCATGAAATCTGCTGGGAAGATAGTCCATATAATTTGGCTGTTGTTTTTGAACGTCATGGAAAAAATGGCGGTTGCGGGTATGCATTGGTCGGGGGAGCGGCTATGAAAAAAGGCGCTGCTGCCACTACGTATGCTCACGATCATCATAATTTGCTTGTTATAGGACAAACGAAAGCGGACATGATGCTGGCAGCTAATACAGTTATTGAAAATCAAGGAGGATATGCAGCTGCTATTAATAACACGGTGACGGCTTTTGCCGCACTTCCTATTGCAGGGATCTTATCAGATCAACCGTTAGATGTATTAGGGAGACAAATACAAGGCGTGACGCAGTCGCTGCGGGAATGGGGATATGATCACCCTAATATCATTATGTCCTTGAGTACATTATCCCTGCCTGTCAGTCCTGATATAAAAGTAACGGATAAAGGTATTATAGATGTACGTAAGCAAAAAATTCTTCCCATGATCATAGACTGAATGAAATGGGTATGAAGTACTCCTCAAGTATGTATATAGCATATCCCGTATCCCCGTATAGGCAGAAAGTACAAAAAAACTGGATTCTGCCATAACAGAATCCAGTAAAATAACCGATATATATTTCTATTTTTTCAAAATGGATGCCAGTGTATCCGCATCGATATAGGTGTTTGAATCTTGCTCCTGACAGGAGGCATATACAATGGGAGAGTGGAAGGCATTACCTGCGGCTAAGGCGTTACGAGCGATAGTACCGGCTGGTTCACAAATTACCGTTGTTCCGTCATGAAGAGATGTAAAAGTATCCACAATACCTGTCAGATCGGATATATCCGTTTCTTTTTCTACGGGTCGGTATAAATGATATATTTCCACATCTTCATTATATGCATTTTCCAGTTGGGCGGTTATTTCTTGCCGTGTGGTACCTGCGGCTGCTGCTATGAAAAGAATTGGGGTTACCTCTGTATCCAGTGCTAAATCAATGGCATCGGCAATATGCTGTTCATCTCTATCCATATCAATTTCCACGGCATCGGGAATGCCGGAACGAATCGCAAATGTTATGATATCACGGTAATCCCGGTCGGTTTGAAAATAGGAATCAAGATTGGAAAAGCGGCAGGAGAAGATAATCGGGTTTTCTTGAAATTGTAAACTGATTGTCATAAGCGCATTCCAAAGTTGGGAAAGATTGGCACCACCATTGAACGAATCTGCTTTAAATTCGACGAAATCAAATGCATGTTCTTTAATTATATGACTTTGGCTGATTGCGCTGTAAATGCTTTCAGGAGTAAGGGGAACACATATTTTAGGATTTTCTGTGTTTAATTTGGTATAACCGATTTTTATCATTTAGATTTCCTCCTTATATATAAGAATGAAATTACATATGAATAAAGAGCAGCCGTTTAAACGGTTGCTCTTTTTTGGTGCGCCCGGTAGGAATCGAACCTACGCACCCGGTTCCGGAGACCGGTGCTCTATCCCCTGAGCTACGGGCGCATGATAAAAGTAAAAATATAAAGTGGTTTAAAAAGCACTTTACTATATTATCATGTTTTGGAGAAAATATCAATACAATTGTTGATGAGATTACCAAAGTATTATTGCTATTTCAAATTTTCGATGCTATTATTAAAAAAGAATATTCATATGAACATTATTCATGATATCACGAGGTGCATGAACATGGAACAGAAATATTATATTGGATTTGATGCGGGAACGCAGAGTGTCAAGGTTGCCGTTTATGATGACAAATTACAGTGTGTGGCAATGGATACGGCGAAGACAACATTGACATATCCTCATCCAGGATGGGTACAGATGGATATTGATGAATATTACCGATTAATCAAACAATGCATGAAGACCTGTTCGGCTAAATTAAAGGAGCAAGGGATACCCGTTACTTCTGTGCGGGCTATTATGGGAGATGGCATTATTTGTGGTATTGCCGGTATTGATGAAGATGGGAATGCGGTCACGCCTTTTATTAATTACCTTGATAGTCGCACTATGGAAGATGTGGAAGAACTTAAAAAAAAGAAACTTGATATTTGGGCGCAGGAGACTGGAAATGCTGAACCAAATTGCATGTTTCCTGCTATGCTGGCACGGTGGTTTATCAAACACAGTGAACCGTTTCGAACACAAGGGGTAAAATTTATGCATAACTGTCCGTATGTTCTGCTGCACTTAGCAGGACTTAAAGGAACGGATGCCTTCCTTGATTGGGGGGTAATGTCCGGGTGGGGATTGGGATATAATGTTATGAACAAGCAATGGTCCGAAGAACAATTGAAAATCTTAGGAATTCCCAGAAAATATATGCCGAAGATTTTAAAACCATGGGATATTATTGGAGGACTTTGTGAAAAAGATGCCAAAGAAACAGGATTTCCTGCAGGGATTCCTATTTGTGCCGGGGCTGGGGATACGATGGAATCCATGATGGGAAGCGGCGTATTGGAAGCGGGAAATGCTGTAGATGTGGCGGGGACGTGTGCCATGTTCTGTGTTGCAACGGAAGGAATTGTCCCAGAGTTATCTGTTCCCGGGAGTGGTCTTATTTTTAATTCGGGTACGCTTCCCAATAGTTATTTTTATTGGGGCTTCGTTCGTACAGGAGGGTTGGCACTTCGTTGGTTTAAAGACAGTATTTGCCGGCATGAAGAAGATACATATTATGAAAAGCTGGATTCCTTAGCCGGCCGGTATCCTGCTGGCTGCGACGGAGTTATATTTATCCCTTATTTGACGGGGGGGAATGGAGCGTTTCAACATGTGCGGGGAACTTTTTTAGGATTAACGCTTGATTCTGATCAAGGAGCTCTTTGGCGTTCTGTTCTGGAAGGGATTGGATATGATTATTTAGAAATAACGGATTTATATCGTCATGCTGGGATTTGCATTGATAAACTCACCGTTACGGAAGGGGGAAGTCGGGATTCATTATGGAATCAAATTAAAGCAGACATGCTTGATACACAGGTTTTGACATTGGAAGTTGCCGGTGGGGCCGTCCCGACTAATTGTGTTGTTGCTGCATATGCAGTTCATGATATCATTGACTTAAAGTTTGTGTTGCAGCGAAAATTAATGCCTAAGGAAGTTTATATGCCCCATAGTGAACATACAGTGGTATATCGACGTAATTATGAGAAAAGAAAGAATGTGCTGAGGGCTTTGAATGAAGTCAAATAGAAGCTGTATGTGGGATGACAGGGTTTGTGAAAAAACTCAAAAGGTATACATGATAAAAGTTCATAATATAACACAATGCAATGCGTATTTTGCATATATATATGCAGAGTACGCATTTTTTAGCGGTTTCCCATGGTTGAGCGTATTTTCTTTCATTTATTTTCTTATAAAAGAGTATAATTCAGTAGATTTTTTTACTAAGTGTGGTATACTATACATGTAAGCAAGGCAATTAAAATATCTAAATGCGTGATGAATGGGAAAAAAACAAGTGAAAAAAATCACGCGAATTGAAGGAGGAGTTAGTAATGTTTTGTAAAAAAGTAATGGTTATTGGTGCCGGTACAATGGGTTCGGGTATTGCTCAGGTATTTGTAACACATGGTTGCGAAGTAGTTTTGAACGATATTAAACAAGAGTTCATTGATGGCGGGAAAGCAAAGATTGACAAGAACTTGACAAAACTTGTCGGCAAAGGAAAAATGACACAGGAAGATAAGAATGCTGCTATGGCTCGCATCACAGGTTTTGTTGATGTGACGAAAGAAAGCATGGCGGGTATTGATCTTGTCGTTGAAGCTGCTATTGAAAACATGAAAATCAAAGCTCAGATCTTCAAAAATTTGGGTGAATGCTGCGAACCGCATACTATTCTTGCTAGTAATACATCTTCCCTGGCTATTACGGAAATTGCTGCGGCAACGAATCGTCCGGATCAAGTTATCGGCATGCATTTCTTTAATCCGGCTCCTGTTATGAAACTTATCGAAATTATTAACGGCATCGCCACTTCTGAAGATACTTTCAAAAAGGTATTTGAAGCATCTGAAGAATTGGGCAAATCTCCTGTTAAAGTAACTGACTTCCCTGGCTTTGCGGGTAATCGTATTGTTATTCCTATGTTAAACGAAGCTATATTTGCTTTGATGGAAGGCGTAGCTTCCAAAGAAGATATTGATAAAGTTTGCCAATTAGGCTTTAATCATCCGATGGGACCATTAGCTCTTTGCGATTTAATCGGTAATGATGTGGTACTTCATGTAATGGAAGTTCTGTATTCTGGTATGGGAGATCCTAAATATCGTCCGTGCCCGCTGCTTGTCAAATACGTGCAAGCTGGATATCTTGGCCGTAAGACTGGCAAAGGTTTTTATGACTATAAATAATTATTGTATTTGCTGATAAAATATTAGTATAATTACAGGAGGTCTAATCAATATGGAATACCAGAACATTCTTTTTAGTGTGGAAGACGGCATTGGGTTGTTGACAATCAATCGCCCGAAGGCCTTAAATGCTTTGAATGCAGCGACGGTTACAGAAATGAAAGATTGTGTTGGAAAGGTTGCTGCTAATTCTGACATAAAAGTATTGGTTATTACCGGGTCGGGGGATAAATCCTTTGTTGCCGGTGCTGATATCAAAGAAATGGCTACTAAAAATCCGGCGGAAGGACGTGCGTGGGGGATTTTTGGACAAAGTGTATTTACTGAAATCGAAAAATTACCTCAGCCCGTAATTGCGGCTATTAACGGTTTTGCACTTGGTGGAGGTTGCGAATTATCCTGTGCCTGTGATTTTCGGTATGCTTCTGAAAATGCTAAATTTGGTCAACCGGAAGTTGGCTTAGGCATTACCCCTGGTTTTGGCGGTACGCAACGGCTGACTCGTGTAGTTGGACGCGGGTATGCTAAAGAATTAATTTATACAGGTGGTATGATTGATGCTCAGGAAGCTCATCGCATTGGTCTGGTTAACAAGGTGGTTCCTCAAGCTGAATTAATGGATGTTGTCATGAAGGTTGCTAAGAAGATTGCTAAAAACGCACCTGTAGCTGTTCAGATGTCTAAAGCTGCTATTAATAACGGCGTTAATTGCGATGTGGTAACCGGCATTTCTTATGAAGCAGAAGTGTTTGGCCTTTGCTTTGCAACGGCTGATCAAAAAGAAGGTATGGGAGCTTTTGTTGAAAAGCGTAAACCGTCCTTTACGGGTAAGTAATACTGTTAAGTTGTTTTGCTGATAAGACGAGAGTGCATTCCGGGATTCGGAATGCACTCTTTTGTATTTGTATTTATATTTGACTTTTTGACTTTTATTTGATTTTTTGCCTTAAAATCATTGACAAATGAGACTTAACATGCTATGTTTTATATAGTTATTAGCACTCAATTAAAACGAGTGCTAAAATATAAAGGAGCAGAGGTGATAGATATGGAAATGGATGAAAGAAAAAAGAAAATACTGCAAGCTATCATTCAGGACTATATCACGTCTGCTGAACCTGTTGGTTCGAGGACTATTGCCCGTAAATATAATCTTGGTGTAAGTGCAGCAACCATCCGCAATGAAATGTTTGATCTAGAAATGCTGGGGTTCTTGGAACAACCGCATACATCTGCAGGACGCGTTCCTTCCGCTAGAGGATATCGATTTTATGTTGATTGTTTACTGCAGCCTACGGAAATCAGCAATGAAGAGAAAAAAATTGTGCAAGGTTGGTTTCAAGATAAAATGAGCGATGTTGATCAAATTTTCCAGTCAACGGCGAAAGTGTTATCTCGTATTACGCATAATGTGACTTTGGTTATGGCATCTCGGCAAATGACTTCTAAATTAAAGTATATTCGTTTTTTGCCGCTTGACGACCATCGTGCTATTATGATTGTTGTGACTGATACAGGCCAAATCGAAAATTGCATTTATTCCAAGCCAGTATCAGCAACGCTGGATGATTTAAATTTGATTGCAGAGAAATTAACGCATTATTTATCGGGAATCCCCATGTCTGACATTTCCATGCAGATGATTGATAAACTTCATGAGAGTATTGTAGATGATGTAGAGTTATATCGCGTGGCGTTTCGATCCTTGACAAAATCTTTCCATAAGCAGCAGCTATACAAGGGCGGTACGATGGAGCTCCTTAATAAACCTGAATTTAAAGATGTAGATAAAGCTAAAAACTTATTTACCTTATTAGAGGAACAAGATATGGTGGCTAATCTTTTGATGAGTGATGAGGGGGCGCACAACAAAAAAGTAAGTGTGCGTATTGGCGATGAAGCAAATCTTTCTTCCATCAATGATTGCAGTATTATTGAAGCTACATTTTCCGATGATAATGTGGTTTTGGGAAAAATAGCAGTGCTGGGACCTACGCGGATGGAGTATGCAAAGATTATCGGGCTTTTAGATTTCATGAAACAACACTTACAATATATATTAGAGCATTACCATGATAATCAATAGGAGGTTTTGAGACACATGGATGACGAAAACAAAAAATCAGATGTGGAAACAACTGATACATCTAAAGAGAAAGAAATGGATACACAGGAAAAGGAATCAAAGGTAAACGAGGAGGACGCACAAGCAAAGCGGACTGAAAATAAGGAAGCTGAAAATAAGGAAGCTGAAAATAAAATGGATGGTGTAACGGCGGCACAACCCGAAGAAACATCCGATACAGCTCTTGATGCTATGAAACAACAGTATACACGTCTGCAGGCAGATTTTGCTAATTATAAAAAGCGAACTGCCAGTGAAAAATTACAAATTTCTGAAGTTGTAAAGATGGATATATTAACGGGTATATTGCCCATTATAGATAATTTTGAACGGGCATTATGTGTGCCGAAGGATCAAATAACGGATGATATAAAATCCTTTTTAGATGGATATCAGATGATATATAATCAATTAATGACAGTTCTTAAAAAGGAAGGCTTGCAGAAAATTGATGCAGTTGGCAAGCCTTTTGATCCTAATTATCATCAAGCTGTCATGCGTACCCCTAGTGATGAATATGAAGATGACATTGTTATTGAAGTGTTGCAGGAAGGGTACCTGTTGGGAGAAAAAACATTACGCCCAGCAATGGTAAAAGTTGCATTTAACGGTTAATTATCGTTGTAATAAAAGAATGGAGGAATTTAAAATGGCTAAAGTAATTGGTATTGATTTAGGTACGACTAATTCGGTGGTTGCAGTAATGGAAGGGGGAGAACCTACTGTTATTACAAATACGGAGGGATCTCGTTTGACACCATCCGTTGTAGGGTTTTCCAAGACGGGAGAACGTCTTGTAGGACAGCTGGCAAAACGTCAGGCTGTTTCTAACCCAGGAAATACGGTCGCTTCTATTAAGCGGCATATGGGGGAAAGCTATACGGTAGATATTAATGGGAAGAAATATACGCCACAGGAAATTTCTGCGATGATTTTGCAAAAATTGAAAGAGGATGCAGAAGCGTATTTAGGTGAAAAAGTGACGCAAGCGGTTATTACGGTTCCAGCATACTTCTCCGACAGTCAACGTCAGGCTACGAAAGATGCTGGTAAAATAGCCGGGCTTGATGTACTGCGTATTGTAAATGAACCAACAGCAGCCGCGTTGGCTTATGGCCTTGATAAAGGCGGCGATGGTAAAATCTTGGTATTTGACCTTGGCGGTGGTACGTTTGATGTTTCTATCCTTGAATTAGGAGATGGCGTATTTGAAGTAAAGGCTACAAACGGCAATACAAAACTGGGCGGCGATGATTTTGATGATGCTGTTATGAACTGGATGGTTGCAGAATTTAAGAGTCAGACCGGTATTGATCTTTCTCAGGATAAGATGGCGGAACAGCGTTTGAAAGAAGCGGCTGAAAAAGCTAAAATTGAACTATCTACTGTTCTTTCCACCAATATTAACTTACCGTTCATTACGGCAGATGCAACAGGTCCGAAACATTTAGATCTTAATTTGACGCGCGCAAAATTCAATGAACTTACAGCAGATCTTGTGCATGCTACGATGGAACCGACTCGTAAAGCGATTGCTGACTCAGGGTTTTCAATCAATGAAATTGACAAAATTATTCTTGTCGGTGGTTCCAGTCGTATTCCGGCTGTACAGGAAGCGATAAAGTCTATCCTCGGTAAAGAACCAAATAAAGGTGTCAATCCTGATGAATGTGTAGCTGTCGGTGCTGCTATTCAGGCAGGTGTACTTGTCGGCGATGTTAAGGATGTATTGCTTCTTGATGTTACTCCCCTGTCTTTAGGGATTGAAACTTTGGGTGGCGTATTCACTAAAATTATTGATCGCAATACTACGATTCCTACGTCCGGAAGTCAAGTATTTTCTACCGCTGTAGATAATCAACCTTCCGTTGATGTTCATGTACTGCAGGGTGAACGTGAAATGGCTGCTGATAACAAAACATTGGGGCGTTTCGAACTTTCCGGAATTCCATCTGCTCCGCGTGGTGTACCTCGCATTGAAGTATCATTCAATATAGATGCGAATGGTATTGTGAATGTTTCGGCAAAAGATTTGGGAACTGGAAAGGAACAAAAAATTACGATTACTTCCTCCAGCGGTTTGGATAAGAGCGAAATTGATCGTATGGTCAAGGAAGCAGCTGCCCATGAAGCGGAAGATAAAAAGCGCAAGGAAGGAATTGAAGCCAAAAATAATGCGGATTCTATCATTTATCAGGCTGAAAAGACAATTAAAGATCTTGGTGATAAGGCAGATGCCGCTAAAGTTTCTGAAATCAAGGACAAAATTGCAAGTTTAAAAGAAGCTGTAAAAACTGATGATGCAGATAAAATTAAAGCAGCGACAGATGAATTGACAAAGCCGTTATACGAGCTGACTAGCGAAATGTATAAACAAGCTGATGCACAGCAGCAAGCTGCACAGCAAAGCGGCGGTGCGCAACAAGGTTCACAAGAAGCGCCAAAGGATGAAAAAGTCGTCGATGCAGATTATAAAGTAGTCGATGATGACAAGAAGTAAGATAGATAAGAGGGGCTGCCCATATGAGTAAAGATTATTATGAAATTCTAGGTGTTTCTAAAGACGCTAGTGATGACGAAATCAAAAAAGCGTTTCGCAAGCTTGCCATTAAATATCATCCCGATAAAAATCGGGATGATCCTAAGGCGGCTGAAGGAAAATTTAAAGAAATAAATGAAGCATACAGTGTTCTTTCTGATAAACAGAAACGAGCACAGTACGATCAGTTTGGACCGGAAGCCTTTCAAAATGGCGCTGCAGGTTCTGGAGGGTTTGGACAGGGTGGCTTTGGCGGTTTTGGTCAAGGAGGCGGATTTGGACAAGGCGATTTTGGCGGCTTCGGAGACATTTTTGATACGTTTTTCGGCGGTCAGGGCAGCCGCCAGACCAATGGACCTGAACGAGGAGCTGATTTGCGCTTCGATGTAGATATTTCTTTTGAAAATGCTGCTTTCGGCGTAGAAATGGAAATTCAGGTTCCTAAGAATGAAACATGTGATCATTGCCATGGGTCAGGAGCTGAACCTGGTAGTAAGGTAGATACATGTCCTATTTGTCACGGAACAGGACAGCAGCGAGTAGTTCAAAATACGCCTTTTGGACAAATGGTTAATGTACGGACGTGTTCCCATTGCGGTGGCACGGGTAAGATCGTTCATGAAAAATGTAAGAAATGTCATGGAGAAGGTACTCTTAAAATCCGTAAAAAGTTAAAAATTAAAATTCCCGCAGGTGTTGATGATGGAGCTCGCTTACGTGTAGCCGGGGAAGGTGAACCCGGTGTGCGTGGCGGCGGACATGGTGATTTGTATGTGTATATTTATGTACGCAAGAATAGTCATTTTGAACGCCGAGGTAATGATGTATTGTCAGAAGAAACTATTACATTTGCTCAGGCGGCTCTTGGAACTACGATACGAGTGGATACGTTGGATGGCAAGGTTGAGTTGAAAATTCCTGCTGGTACACAAACGGGAACTAGTTTCCGTATTAAAAACCGTGGAGTGCCTTATCTCCAGTCTGAAAAGCGCGGCGATCATTACGTGCGCATTCAAGTATCGACACCTAAGCATTTAAATGACAAACAGCGTCAAATTTTAAAGGAATTTGCTGCTTCTTGTGGTGAAAAATGGGTGGGGGAGCCTGAAAAGAAAGATGGATTTTGGGATAAAATAAAAAAAATGATTCGCACTTGGTTTGATCGCAAGTGCATGATATGGGGATTTAACGAATGAAATGGAAGAAAATAGACTTGTTTGTCCCCGGAGAGGCCACCGAATTGGTGGCCCTTCTTTTATGCGAGTACGGTAGTAACGGTTCTATTATTGATGAAGAGAAATCACATGGGGCCTGTGTTTGTGTTACGGCGTACTTTCCGGTAGAACAAGAACATATAATCTGTAGGTTAAAAGAAAAATTAAAAGAGTTGGAAACCCGCGGCGATTTTAAGGGAGCGTGGAATATTTCGGAGTCACAATCGGATGATTCTTCATGGCTGTATACTTGGCAGAAATATTTCCACCCCAAGAAAATATCAAATAGATTTTGGGTTGAACCGGCTTGGGAAAAGGTTAAACCTGGCAAAGACGATATGGTTATTACTATTGAACCAGGGGTTTCTTTTGGTAGTGGGTTGCATGATACGACGAGTCTTTGTATTTCTTATCTTGAAAAAACGATTAAAAATGGAGATAAAGTTTTTGATATTGGAACAGGTACTGGCATTCTTGCAATTGCTGCAGCAAAGTTGGGAGCAGCACATGTTACTGCCGTTGATCTTGATGAAAAGTCGGTAGTACAGGCAGCTGTCAATATAGAACTCAATAATATGGCCGCATATATTAATGTATCCTGCAGTGATTTATTGAATTCCGTAGTACATGGCACTGATAAAGCGGATGTCATTGTGGCTAATATTGTAAGTGATGCTATTATTTCTTTATTGCCAGCGCTTCCAAATTATTTGCGTGATGGCGGTATTTTTATTGCCAGCGGTATTATTGATGATCGTATTGAAGATATACGCAGGGCTGCAGATGAAAACGGTTTTATATGGATTGATGAACAACTCCGTAATGGCTGGTACGCTGTACGTATGAGGTGGATGTGATGAGAAAAATTTTTACATCGTTTCCGTTGACGAGCACATTTGAATTATCTTCTGATGATGCTCATCATGTAAGGGTAGTATTGCGCCATAAAGTAGGCGATAGCATTGCTGTAACGGATTCTACAGGTACTACGTATGATTGCATTATTACGCAAATAGAAAATCATGCTGTCTTTCTGACGCCGGCTCATAAAATAAGTGATGCTGTTATTTCGAATGATAAGGTGGTTCTTGCTGCGGGACTACTAAAGAATGATAAGTTTGAATGGATTGTCCAAAAAGCTGTTGAATTAGGGGTAGACCGTATTATTCCTGTACAAATGAAACATTGTGTAGTAAAATTAAACGAAACACATCAACAGGATAAAATAAAACGCTGGCAGAAAATTGCGCTAGAAGCAGCTAAACAATGTGGTCGCAATGATGTCCCTGAGGTCACTGCTGTTTTTGATATTCCTAAACTGATTAAAGCGTATCGTGATGTACGTTTTGTTGTTCCCTATGAACAGGAGACGGCACCTTTTCACGATATCTGCCAACAAGTGGGGAATGGTGACGTAGTTATTTGCATTGGACCGGAAGGCGGATTTGACAAAAATGAAATTGCTTTGCTGCGTGAAACAGTACCTTGGTGTCGTACCGTATCATTGGGTACACACATTCTTCGAGCGGAAACCGCGGCGATAGCAACTATTTCAATTATTATGTATGAAAGAGGATTTAAATAATGCCTACAATTGCATTTGCCACTCTCGGGTGCCGTGTCAATCAATATGATACGGACAGTATGCGTGGCTTATTTTTATCTCATGGTTATCATGAGGTTGATTTTCATGGTGTAGCAGATGTATATGTCATCAATACCTGTTCTGTTACACAAATGGGAGAAAAAAAATCACGTCAATATATTCGACGCGCGAAAAAATTAAATTCATCTTCTATTGTTGTTGTAACTGGATGTTATGCACAACTTGAGCCAGAATTTATTTCTACAATGGAAGGGGTAGATGTTGTTATTGGCATAAATGAAAAACATCGAATTGTGAATATTGTTGACATGTACATTGGGGAAGGACATCAATATGCTGTTACGGCGGTTCGTGATGTACGGACGTATAAGGAGTTTGAAGAAATTCCTTTATATCCGGCGGCAGTAGAACATACACGAGCCGACCTCAAGATTCAAGAAGGGTGTAATAATTTTTGTACATATTGCATCATTCCCTATACAAGAGGAAGTCTTAAATCCCGAAAACCGGATGCAGTTATTGAAGAAGCAAAACGCCTTATTACCTATGGATTCAAGGAAATTGTACTTACAGGAATTCATTTAGGTGCCTATGGGGTGGATCTTCCTGAACAACCAACATTAGCTTTGATTTTGCGCCGTCTTCTTGAAGAAACGCAAGTACAACGTATTCGGATGGGTTCTATAGAATCATTGGAAGTCGACGAAGATTTGATTGCTGTCATAAATTCTTCGAATCGAATTTGCCCGCACCTTCACTTGCCGTTGCAATCGGGATCAGATGAAATATTATCATCGATGCACCGGCATTATACAAAGACTGAGTATGTTCAATTAATTGAGTATTTACGTGAAAATATTCATGGATTAACGGTTTCAACAGATTTAATTTTGGGGTTTCCCGGTGAAACGGAGTCCTTGTTTCAAGAAACCTTAGAAACGCTGAAATATTTAAAATTTTCACACATTCATGCCTTTCCCTATTCTCCTAGACCGGGAACTCCGGCAGCCAGTATGGAAAATCAGGTTCCCGAGCAAGTAAAGAAACAACGGGTATCGCTTGTCAATGATTTGACAAAACGGCAGCAAAAAGAAGAAATGCAACACATGCTGGGACATACTGTCCGAGTTTTAATAGAAAAACAAACGGGGGACAGCGGTGAAGGGTTTTCGGAAAATTATGAACGGGTTCAAGTAAGCGGACTCCCCTGTGATTGTAAAAAAATAATAGTTCGGGCTGTATTAAAAGAAGTAACTGACGATACGTTATTAGGTAAATTCAGAGAGGGTGAATAAAATGGAAGATTGTTTATTTTGTAAAATTATTATGGGTGAAATACCTAGTGCAAAAGTGTATGAAGATGAAAATTTCTTTGCTTTTAAGGATATTGCACCAGTAGCACCTGTACATGTTCTTGTTGTTCCCAAAAAACATATTTGCAGTATTGCTGATTTAAAACCCGAAGATGCAGAAGTAGCAGGTAAAATGTTGTATGCTATCCAAAAGGTAGCGGATCTGCTGGGGTTGTCTCAAGATGGCTATAGAGTTGTTTTTAATACCGGTGAAAAAGCAGGCCAGACAGTACACCATATGCATGCACATATTCTCGGTGGTAAGGAAATGGCTTGGCCGGGAGTATAACGTAAAAAAATCCTCATCAGAAAAATTTCTGATGAGGATTTTTTTAATCTTTAAAGTAAGGTTTAAAAACAGAACGGTTTGGTTCTTTATGTTGTTTTTTTTCATTTGATTTGCGTGGTTCACGCGATTTACGATCTGAAGAACGAGAGTCGCTGAATCGGCGTTTTTTTTCTCGATCACCGGAACTGCGATGATGATCGCCTTCATGTTTTCGATCTTTGCTTCCCGAATAATCACGACGGCGGTTTGTGCTATTGTTGGAATGAAAACTGCGTTTTATACGAAGAGGCGCTTCTTCTGTAATTTTTACAGGAGTCGTATCTGGTTCTTTTGTCAGCAGTTTAATAGCAGCTGAAACCAAGGCAACAGAATCAAAATTAGATAACAATTCTTCAGCACTGGCACGATAACTTTCTACGCTCCCGTCTTCGGCTGCGGCAGCAAGGTTTCTGATAGCGCTCTGCTGTGCGCCTTCAAGAGCTTCTGAGAAGGAAGGGGCTTTGCGACGAGGAATAGGCCGTTTGATTAACCGTTCAATGGTGCGGAGATGTTCTATTTCACGAGGAATAACAAAGGTCATGGCTTCGCCGGTTTGTCCGGCACGGCCAGTACGGCCGACTCGATGAACATAACTTTCCGGATCTTGCGGCAGATCATAGTTATATACGTGCGTGACACCGCTGATATCTAATCCACGGGCAGCTACATCTGTAGCGACGAGAATATCAATTGTTTTTTCACGGAACTGCCGTATGACCGTATCTCTTTTGGCCTGTGTCAAATCTCCATGGATGCCTTCCGCAGAAAAGCCGCGCTTTTTTAATGCTTCTGATACTTCATCGACACGACGTTTCGTGCGGACAAAAATAATCGCTAGATCAGGATCCTGTAAATCGAGCAGCCGGCAAAGTATATCAAACTTTTGACGATCGGGTACTTCGATGTATGATTGTTCAATAAGATCAATTGTAACTTCCTTTGCTTTCATGCGTATGATCTGTGGATCGTGCAGAAATTTCTGCGCTAGTTCTTGAATCGGTTTAGGCATGGTTGCTGAAAAAAGCAATGTTTGCCGGGTATCTGCTGGAGTTGCAGCCATAATTAGGTTGATGTCATCGATAAAACCCATATTGAGCATTTCATCTGCTTCGTCAAGTACAATAGTTGAAATATGGTTAAGACGAATTGTACCTCTTTTCATGTGGTCAATTAAACGTCCTGGCGTAGCTACCACGATCTGCGGATTTTTTCGCAGACGACGAAGCTGGCGGTCAATATCTTGACCACCGTAAATTGGCAGTGCTTGAATGTTGGTAAATTGTGCAAGGTGGTTGATTTCTTCAGCAACCTGCATTGCTAGTTCACGTGTTGGTGATAAGACGACAGTTTGGATATCTTTTGTAGGTGTTGCGGCCAAGATTTTTTCCAGCACGGGAATTGCGTAAGCAGCCGTTTTCCCTGTACCAGTTTGAGCTTGGCCGATCATATCATTACCGGACAATGCGACCGGGATGGATTCGGCTTGAATGGGGGTTGGTTCTTCAAATCCCATTTCGTTCAGGGCTTGGATGATTACGTCATTGATGTTCAGTTCTTTGAATTTTTCTAACATGTATACCTCCTATTAATGTAACTTATCTAGTATAGCATTGATTGTCATAAAAAGATAGAGAAAACAATAAAGTATTTTTATTATTTCCTGTCATACACGCAGGAGATGCAAGATTGATAAATGTTAAGAAAACGACAAAAAAACAAGTGTTATTCCTCGGGCATTTGTGGTATGATACATAACGTGACAAACAAAGTATAAAAGATGGATATTTTTGACTAATAATATGTATTTATGATAAAATATATTATTGATGTTGATAGAGTAGATATCTTATTTGTGCAATTAATTGGAGGGCTGTTCAGGTGTTTGACAAATTAGTAAATAGATTACTTGGAAACAATACAGAGCGCGAATTAAAAAAGATGTGGCCGATTGTTAAAGAAGTCAATAGATTGGAAGCTTCGTTGGTAGATTTGAGTGATGCATCGTTGGCAGGTAAAACGCTGGAATTCAAAAAGCGCATACAGGAAGGCGAAACATTGGATGACTTGCTGCCCGAAGCATTTGCTGTTGTCCGTGAAGCATCAAGACGAGTTACGGGAATGCGGCATTTTGACGTACAATTGCTGGGCGGTATTGTGCTTCATCGTGGAGATATAGCAGAAATGAGAACGGGTGAAGGGAAAACCTTGGTTGCAACTTTACCTGTTTATTTGAATGCATTGTCAGGTAAAGGTGTTCATGTTGTTACAGTCAATGATTACCTTGCTACACGGGACAGTGAAGAAATGGGTCAAATTTATAAATTTTTAGGACTGTCTGTCGGATTGATTGTCCATGATTTAGATTATGACCAAAGACGCCGTGCGTATAATGCAGATATTACATATGGAACAAACAATGAATTCGGGTTTGATTATCTGCGGGATAATATGGTAATCAGCGCCGATCAGATGGTACAGCGCCCTCTTAACTATTGTATCGTCGATGAAGTTGATAGTATTCTTATTGATGAAGCCCGTACACCCCTTATTATCTCCGGTCCGGGAGAAAAATCAACAGATATGTATTATACACTGGCAGCTATTGTAAAACGCTTGAAAAAAGATGAAGATTATACGATGGACGAAAAACAAAAAACGATTGCACCAACAGAAGAAGGCGCTCATAAAATTGAAAAAATGCTGGGTATCAGCAATATGTTCGATAATGAACACTTAGAACTGAATCACTTGGTTATTCAGGCTTTACGGGCTTGTTTTATGATGCATTTGGATAAAGATTACGTTGTTAAAAATGGAGAAATCGTCATTGTCGATGAATTTACCGGTCGTCTTATGTACGGTCGCCGCTATAGTGATGGATTGCATCAGTCTATTGAAGCTAAAGAAGGTGTTAAAGTTCAAGGTGAAAGCAAGACGTTGGCGACTATTACCTTCCAAAATTATTTCCGTATGTATAATAAACTGGCGGGCATGACTGGTACAGCCAAAACAGAAGAAGATGAATTCAACAAGATTTACAAGCTGGATGTATATGTTATTCCGACCAATATGCCAATGATACGTAAGGATTTGCCGGATATGATATACAAAACAAAAAATGCCAAATATCGTGCCGTTGTTCGGGAAATTAAGGTGCGCCATGCCAAAGGACAACCGCTGTTAGTGGGCACGACTTCTATTAGTCAGTCGGAAATCATCAGTGGGCTTTTGGACAAAGAAAATATTGTACATAATGTATTGAATGCTAAATATCATGAAAAAGAAGCGGATATCATAAAAGAGGCAGGACAGCCGAATATGGTAACGATAGCCACCAATATGGCCGGCCGCGGTACGGATATCAAATTGGGTAAGGGAGTTCCTGAATTGGGAGGACTCATGATTATTGGAACAGAACGTCATGAAAGCAGACGAATTGATAACCAGCTTAGAGGACGTTCCGGACGGCAGGGAGATCCGGGAACTACACAATTTTTCTTGTCTTTGGAAGATGATCTCATGAGAATTTTCGGTTCTGATAACATTTCCAAGGTAATGGATAAGCTCGGGATGGATGAAGATGAACCGATTACACATTCTATGATTACTAAATCCATAGAAAAAGCACAAAAAAAAGTGGAAGCTCATAATTTTGAAATTCGTAAATATGTGTTGGAATATGATGACGTCATGAATCAACAGCGTGAAGTTCTCTATGGTCAACGACGCCAGGTTTTGCAGGTGGAATCGCTGCGGGAAACAATTATCGGTATGGTGGATGACATTATCATGGATGGATTGGAAAAATATGCCAATGAAAAACTATATCCGGAAGAATGGGACTTTACAGGCCTTTTACAGCAAATGGAGCAATATTTTGTACCTAAGGGAGCCACAACGGTCCAAGAACTGGAAAATCTCAGCCGTATAGAGGTACAAGAAAAATTGCATACGATTGCAACCGAACTGTATGATGCCCGTGAAAAAGAAATAGGGGCACCCACGATGCGTGAACTGGAAAAGGCAATTATGTTGCGTGTTGTTGACAGTAAGTGGATGGATCACTTGGATGCGATGGATGCATTAAAGGAAGGCATTAATCTGCGAGCTTATGGACAGAAAAATCCCCTTGTTGAATATAAATTTGAAGCCTATGAAATGTTTGAAGAAATGGTGGATTCTATCAAACGAACCGTTGTTACTTTCTTGTACCATATTCAAATCACGTACAGCAGCTCTGTGCCGAAAGCAGAAAATCATTTAGAAGGAGCTACAACCGTGCATCCGGAAAACAAACCGGTCAGCAAAGAAGATATTGAAGCAGACGAACGGGGACATGAAAAATAAAACGATTGGCTGTTGATGATATAAATGTATATATTTTGAAAGATGGTGAAACTTGTGTTACTAGATGAAATTAGAAAACCTTTAGAAGATTTGCAAAAAAGAATACAAGAAATCGGGGATTCACTTTAACTTAGTTCGAAAAAAAGAAAGAATTATGGATTTCGATATGCAGATGAGTGACCCGACTTTTTGGAATGATCAAGATAGAGCCAAAACAATTTCTCAAGAAGCTACGCTTTTAAAGACGGAAGTCGAAGGTCATGAAGCGTTGGTAAATAAAGCTGCAGATTTAATGGATTTCTTGGAAATGGCGATGGAAGATGGTGATACTTCCTTAACAGAAGACATAGAGAAACAATATGAAGAATTGGAAAAAGAAATAGAAAAACGGGAAATATTACTTTTGCTCTCCGGTGAATATGATAATTGCAATGCTATTTTAACTTTTCATGCCGGGGCAGGAGGAACGGAAGCACAGGATTGGACACAAATGTTGATCCGTATGTATACCCGCTGGGCTGAGCAAAATGGATATCGTATCATCATGATGGATATGCAGCCCGGTGACGAAGCCGGTGTTAAAAGTGCCATGTTTACTATTGAAGGTGACCATGCATATGGATATTTAAAATCGGAAAAGGGTGTTCATCGCTTGGTTCGGATTTCTCCTTTTGATGCAGCGGCTCGCCGTCATACATCATTTACGGCAGTTGATGTTATGCCGGAACTTCCTGACGATATGGATATAGACATTAACATGGATGAAGTGCGGGTTGATTACTTTAGAGCCAGTGGAGCCGGCGGCCAGCATGTCAATAAAACAAGTTCGGCTGTCCGAATGACACATCTTCCGACAGGAATTGTGGCTCAGTGCCAAAATGAACGTTCGCAGGTACAAAACAGAGAGATGTGTATGAAGTATCTGCGTGCTAAATTGTTTGAGTTAGAACAGGAAAAACAAGCACAGCTCAAAGCGGAAATTGGTGGTACCCACCAAGCTATTGAATGGGGAAGCCAGATTCGCTCATATGTATTTCACCCATATAATTTGGTTAAAGATCATCGTACCGGGGTGGAAACCAGCAATATTCAGGCTGTGATGGATGGAGATCTTGAACAGTTTATTGAAGGGTATTTACAACAAGAAAAGGATAAAAAACTAGCTAAACAGGACCTATAATGAAAAAACTGATTATTTTTTTGATATGCGTCGGCAGTTTTGTTTACGGAGCCAATCAATATGCTCCGCAGCTTGCCGAAGAAGGGCTGTATCACTCCCTGCAAAATTCTATGCAGTTGCGACGTTCTGATGTGCAAGTGAAGGCACAGCCAGGAATAAAAATAGTGACAGGGGCGATGGACACTGTTCAAATTCATGGCCAGGACGCTCAAGTCGGCAGTCTAAAATTGGCTTCCTTTGACTGTAATCTGCAGGGTGTCCATTTCAGTCCGCAAGCCTCTCTTATAGATGGAAAATTGAGTATTATGCGTGCAGAGAGTGGAGATATGACAGCATCTATACGCAGCGAAGATTTGCGTAGGTTTTTGATAGATAAAGTCGACAATCTTTCCAATGTAAAAGTTGTATTTGACGATGATATGGTATACGTAACTGGGACAATGTCTTTAGGCGGTATCATCGAAGCGAAAGCAAACATTCGCGGGCATTTTGGAATGCAAGAAAAAAAGCTTATGTTTATTCCTACAAATGTTTCCGTCGAGGGAATGGGAATGGCCTACAAAATAAAATCACCCAGCGTTGAGATATATGATTTTTCAAATTTTCCTCTGGGAATCCTGCCAGATACGGTTACCATGCAACGTGATATGGTAACCATTCATGGCAGAGTACGTAATTATTAATCAAGGTGGATATGATGGAATATACTAATAAACGTAGTAAAACGTTGATGATAATCGCGATCTTGATAGGCCTTTTGTGTGCTGTTTACATGTGCGTTCAGCGGTATTATGTCGAACAAAAAAACACAACAATAGAAATGGCACTAGATTATGATGCGATTTTGGCCATGGCGCGCAATGACGGCTATGATACAGATACGGCATTGGAAAAATGCCGTGAAGCTGGGATAACCAGTTTCACTATTTACGATTCGACATTAAATAAATTGACCCAGCGGGGAGATTTGTCATTGATTACTAAGCTGGGTTTCAAGTTGTATTATCCTCAATTCGATATTTCGGATTTATCGTATGATTATTATGTTATCGGAAAACCGAAGGGGTCCAAGGATGCCTACTTTGATGAAGTATGCATAGATTTAAAAAAACGTCTGGGAAATAAGAATGTAAAAATATTAGATAATCCACAATATCGTATTATGGGTGTACGTGGTGTTATGCCAACATTAGGCGAAATGAATCTAGGAATTTTGACTGCTGATGCAAACGAGATTGCCTCACATGGTTTTCATGTTATTCTACGTCCGACAAATTACAGTAATGTAACTAAGAATAAAATAGAAAGTTTCTTTGACCGTGCAGATACAATTCAAAATGTCAGCGGAATTATGTTTGTTGGAAAAGAAGTGCTGGGATATAATCCGGATCCAGCTATGCATAAAGAAATGTTGGACTATACGGCAGAATGTCTGAAAAAGCGCAATTTACCGTTTTACATGATTGAATCAGTAAATCAACTGCAGTATAATACACAAGATGGTATGTATGATTTGGCAGGCCTGCTTAATTATGATACGGGACGAGTCTATGCAATGGCCAAGGAAGAATTAGAAAAAATATCTCCGGAAGAAGCCGCGATGCGTTATTATATTAGTGATTTAGAACGAAATGTACGTATCAATCTGTTTGCTTTGTATAAGAAACCCGCTCATGGACGCAGCTTGACCGATACTAATTTGAAATATATTTCTGATGTGTCAAATAAACTTAAGGACCGTGGATATCATTTAGGGAAGGCGTCTATTTTACCGGCTTATTATCCTAATAAAATTTTATTGGCTATTGTTGCTGCTGCGGCTGTCTGCGGCTTTCTTCTTACTTTTAATTTGCTGTTTCCTTTTGCAGATAAATATAATTACATATTTATGTTAATTGGCATATTGGCAGCAGGCGGCGGTGCGGTTATAGCCAGGGGTGCGTTATTTTTACAAGTTATGGCTGTGGGGTGTGCTACTGCCACTCCTGTGGCTTCTATTCTTATTTTGCTGGATTGGTGGAAGAAAAAAAATATAACGAAAAAATTAGGCTTTGTCCGTATTTTGCGAGATGGCACTGTTGGTCTAGCCTGTGCGGTAGCCATGTCGATGATTGGCGGATTATTTATTGCGGCAATGTTGGGAAATATTCGTTTCTTTATGGAATTTGACTTTTATCGCGGAGTTAAATTGACATTCATCCTACCAATTGTTTTGATCTGTATTGGATATGTACGTCGTTTTCCATTATTTGACCGGACGATAAATTCACCAGAAGAGTTTATTGATTTTGTAAAACATTTCTTGAATATTCCCATTAAAATGGGCTCACTTATATTTGTTGGATTTTTAGCGTTTGCGGCATTTGTTTTTGTCGGTCGCAGCGGACATACTGCCGGTGTTCCTGTACCGGGTGCAGAAGTGGCTATGCGGCGCTTTTTGGAAAATACGATGTATGCCCGGCCGAGAGAAAAAGAATTTCTTATTGGTCATCCGGCCTTCTATCTGATGGTGGCGGCAATGTATCGAAAGTGGCCGCAAATTATACATTTTTTCATGGTGGTAGCGGCAGTTATCGGACAAGGATCTATGGTGGAAACATTTGCTCATATTCGCACACCCATTGAAATGTCTTTCGTACGAGGACTCAATGGATGGGTAACGGGAATGGTTTTGGGGATTATCGTCGTTTGTGCGTTGCCTATTTTTCAATATATCACGGCGTGGATGGGGAAGCAGGTGAGTCGCCGTGACTAAAATTGTTATTTCTGGATATTATGGTTTCGGTAATGCCGGAGATGAAGCAATGCTGGCGGCTTTATTGGACTCTATTTTAGAAATAATACCGGAGGCCGATATTACGGTAATCACTGGAAATGAAAAACTTACAAAAGCAAATCACGGAGTGAAAACAGTACATCGACTGAATTTTTTGGGGATAACGGCAGCGATTTCTCACAGCCATATATTGATCAGCGGCGGTGGCAGTTTATTGCAGGATGTGACTAGCTCCCGCAGTTTGTATTATTATTTGGCAATTATTAAAATTGCTTTATTGTTACATAAACCGGTCATGCTGTATGCACAAGGTATCGGGCCCTTGCGGCGCCGTAAAGCCAGAGAGGCTGTCCGTAAGGTATTGGAACGTGTGGATATGATAGGAGTGCGAGATGAAGAGTCGAAAAAAGAATTAATTTCAATCGGTGTTCTTACTCCGCCGATTGAGGTTACTGCCGATGCTGTATTATCTGCAAACCCTGTTGATAAAAAACTGGGTTTTCTTCTTTTAAAAAAATATGCAATAACCGGTATACGCCCTAAAATAGGGATAGCGATACGGAATTGGAAAAACCTAAGCCATTATAAAATTGAAGTAGCTAAGGCTGCCGATGTACTTCAGGAACGGTATAATGCGAATATTGTATTTGTACCTATGCAGTTTCCCGATGATATTCGAGCCGCAGAGGATGTGTGCGGATTTATGAAACGGGAAGCAATTATCCTCAAAGAACAGTATACAACGGTAGAACTTATGTCGATTATCGGTTGTATGGATGTACTTTTAGGAATACGATTGCATGCACTCATCTTTGCATCCATAATGCATGTTCCCGTGACCGCTATTTCCTATGATCCTAAGATTAATAATTTTATTGATTTAATTGGCGAACGCCTGTGCGGTACAATAGAAACAGTTACGGCGGATATGCTGATTGTTGATTTAGATAAAAAATTAACGATGGGTCAGCTGGCTCCGTCTGTATTGATTCGCATCAACCAATTGAGAGAATTATCTCTCCGAAATGCGTATTTGGCATTAAAGGTTATTGAAAAATATTCAAATTCTTTATGAATCGGAGGCACGTTATGCAAACCTTAACTGAGGAACAAGTACAATCTGTAAAAAACTATGCCACGGCAATGCGCAGGGAAATCATAAAAATGATTACCGAAGCTCAATCCGGACATCCCGGTGGTTCTTTATCCATCGCGGATGTGGTGGCTTTGTTATATGATGTAGAAATGAATGCATCACCGCAGGATCCGCATAATCCGGACCGGGACCGTTTGGTTTTATCAAAAGGTCATGCTGCTCCTGCTGTGTACGCAGCATTAGCATTAAAAGGATATTTTCCAATCGCTGAACTTGCTGGATTACGTAAGATCGGACGGTTGTTGCAGGGACATCCAGATATGAAGCATATTCCTGGCATTGATATGTCTACTGGGTCGTTAGGACAGGGAATTAGTGCTTCTTGCGGAATTGCAATAGCAGGTAAGCTTGACCATAAAGACTTCCGAGTATTTACAATTATGGGTGATGGTGAACAAGAAGAAGGTCAGGTTTGGGAGGCGGCAATGTTGGCAGCCCATTATAAACTGGATAATTTAACCGCTTTTCTTGATAACAATGGATTACAGATTGACGGTAAAATTGATGAGGTTATGTGTCCTGAACCATTACCTGATAAATGGAAGGCTTTTGGCTGGCATGTTATTGAAGTGAACGGTCATGATGTACAGGAATTGCATCAGGCTGTTTGTGAAGCGAAAACTACTACGGGAAAACCTACCATGATTATTATGCATACTATAAAAGGAAAAGGTATTTCTGAGATGGAAAATCAGGCTGGATGGCATGGGAAAGCACCATCAGTAGAGCAATGCGCAATATTCTTATCGGAATTGGAAGGTGAACAATAATGGCAAAAGCAACGCGTGACGCATACGGCGAAGCCTTGGCTGAATTAGGTGCCGTTAATGATGATATAGTTGTTTTAGATGCTGATTTATCGGCTTCTACTAAAACCAGTGTGTTTAAGAAAGCATTTCCAAATCGACATTTTAATGTAGGCATAGCGGAACAGAATTTAATTGGAGTAGCTGCTGGATTGGCTGCGACAGGGAAAATTCCGTTTGCTTCTTCTTTTGCAGTATTTGCAACAGGGAGAGCCTTCGAACAAATCAGAAATTCTGTTTGTTATCCCCGTTTAAATGTAAAAATCGCTGCAACACATGCCGGTATTACAGTTGGAGAAGATGGAGCTACGCATCAAGCGAATGAAGATGTTGCTATTATGCGTTCGTTGCCTAATATGTCTGTCGTCGTTCCTGCTGATGCCGCTGAAACAAAAGCTGTTATTAAGTGGGCAGCTGCATATGACGGTCCCGTTTATATCCGAATGGGACGTTCCAAAGTACCGGAAATTTTTGATGATTCTTATCAGTACACGTTTGGCAAGGGCATTGTATTGCAAGATGGGATAGATGTAACGCTCATTGCCATGGGAATTATGGTCGCAAAAGCACAAGAAGCTGCTAAAGAATTGGAAAAAGAAGGTATTTCCGCAGCGGTTGTTAATATGAGTACGATAAAGCCGATTGATTCGGAGATGCTTATTGCTTGTGCAAAAAAAACAGGGGCTGTCGTTACGTGTGAAGAACACACGATTATGGGTGGTTTAGGCAGTGCGGTTGCGGAGGTTCTTGGTGAATGCTGCCCAGTTCCTCTGACTCGTATAGGTATGAATGATGTTTTTGGCGAATCAGGGACACCGAATGAGCTTCTGGTTAAATTCGGACTAACAGCCGAACATATTGTCCAGGCAGCTAAATCTGTTATTGCTCGTAAATAAGCAGCTGCTTGAAAAGAGGTAAACTATGATTTATTTTAGGGATGTATCAAAAATTTATGATAATGGCTCCGTTGCATTAGATCATGTTACGGTTCATATTGAAAAAGGTGAGTTTGTTTTCGTTGTAGGTGCCAGCGGTGCCGGTAAATCAACGTTTATTAAACTTTTGTCACACGAAGAACTTCCTTCATCGGGAACTGTTGTTGTAAATGGTATTGAAGTTAACCGTATCGCAAAAAATCGTGTACCTTATTTACGACGCAAAATGGGAATTGTTTTCCAAGATTTTCGGTTGCTTCCGAATAAGACTGCGGCGGAAAATGTAGCATTTGCCATGGAAGTTATTGAAACACCGCGTAAAGTAATTCAAGAACGTGTGCATAACGTTCTTGATTTGGTTAACTTGGTGGGAAAGGCCGATGCGCTGCCGCAAAATCTCAGCGGCGGTGAACAACAGCGTA
>JALCNL010000001.1 GCA_022649055.1 Megasphaera sp. | reverse complement strand
CAGGCCGCGCTGCAATAAGGCAGTTCTTCATGAATACACACACGTTCTTTTTCTATGAGTTCTTTTTCTGAAAACATAGTCTTTGTACGATATATTTTTGTTGAACGTTCTTTTATCGTCATAACGATTCTCCACTAGTTAAGCTTACGATTAAAAAGAGAATAGAGAGGCAGCATACACCTCTCTATATTGTATCATGCACACTTTATATCTGCATTATTTTTCCAGCTTCCGCAATGCTTCCAAAACAACATGCGGTTTTGCAGGAACACGGGTAATCCGCGCCCCAGTAGCATTGTAAATCGCATTAAGGATTGCTGGATGGGGGGCATCTAAAGGTGCTTCGCCGCAGCCAGCCGCACCATATGGCCCTTCAGGCCGGTATGTCTTATTAAAATGAAGTTCTATATCATCCGGTACATCATTCGGATAAGGAATTCCACATTTAATCAAACTTGTATGAACTTTCAAATCTTCAAAATCTTCTGACAAGGCAAGTCCAATACCCTGCACCAAACCACCATAGAAATTTCCTTCTACAAGTAGTTGATTCATAATAGTCCCTACGTCGGCAACACAAGTAAATTTTTCCACCTTGACCTTACCTGTTCCTGTATGAACAGCGACTTCCGGTAAGAAAATCGTATACATATAAACAGAGAAAGGTTCTCCTTGTGCCGTAGCCTGATCAACAGGATGTGCCGAACAAAAAGTAGCCACCCATTCTCCTTTTACCCTTGTATTAATTCCCTCCGCTTTCATTTCCTCATAAGAGCGATAAGTACCATCACTCTTTTTCATTGCCGCCAACAGATTTTCTGCTGCCAGCCGACAGGCATTGCCGCTCATGACCTGAGAACGGGAACCGCCTGCAGGACCTGCATTCAGGACAAGTTTTGTATCACACATTACAAGATGAACCTCTTCTGGTTTAATCCCCGCTTGCCGCAGCGTTTCATGAGCTGAAACGAGAGCTCCCATATCGGCACCTTGTCCATGATCTTCCCATGCTGTATAAATTGTTACAGTCCCATCAGGCATAAGTTCTGCTTCAGCATTAGAACTATCTGTCCCGTCAAGGCCACAACTATACACTCCGAGAGATACACCGATACCATACTTTATTGTACCGTCAGATTTAGCATTTTTTTCCGCTACCCGTTTTTTAGCTGCTTCATACAAAGGACGTGCCGTTTTAAAAAGTTCTTCTTCACAATATACCTCTGGTTCATATCCAGTTGGAATCGTAGTATGTTCGGAAGCTTTATAACAATTCATTTCCCTCATATCAAACGGGTCAATTCCCATTTTAGCTGCCAAACAGTCTATTGCTATTTCCGATCCCATATAAGATTGCGGAGATCCATACGCTCTAAAAGCTGATCCCCAAGCATGATTGGTAAAAACAGTAGTATTTTTATTTCGTATACTATCAATCCCATAGCCAGCTCCGATGAATTGACTCAGACGATGCGTCAGTAAATCACCAAATTCAGAGTACGGCCCATGATCCACATAATTATTTCCCCATAAAGCTTTTAATTTTCCTGTATCATCAGCCGCTAATTTAATATGAAGAAAGGCAGGTGAACGTTTTCCTGTATAGGTAATATTTTGAAATTGATTAAACACAAGAGACACCGGATGCTGGGTAACCAAAGCCGCAACACCCAATAAAGCTTCATTCGTCGGTGAAAATTTATACCCAAAAGTTCCTCCTGTATGATTCTGAACTATACGTAGTTTATCCATAGGAATGCCAATACCATCAGCAATCATTGGCATATGAAGATGAATACCAATGGATTTAGAATGAATCGTCAGCATGCCGTCTTCATCCATATACGCATATCCACAATCTGGTTCTAAATGCAAATGCGGTTGACGTGAACAATAACTTTCGATTTCAACCATATTCTTATCAGGTACCGTATTCCAATCAAAATCCGGACCTTTGATACAATTTGTTTCATAGTATGCATTAGGAATTCCCGGATGAATTTCAATAGCATCTGGAGCAATCGCTTCAGGAACACTCATATAAGCCGGCAATTCTTCAATATCAACCTTCACCGCATCAGCTGCTGCTCTGGCATGCGCTTCGGTATCAGCTGCTACAATCGCGATAGCATCACCAAACTGGAAAATTTTTTCATCACACAGGATAGGCCGTTCCCATCCATCTGTTTTATTATTTAATGGCAGCATGACCAACCCGTTAATACGATTTTTACCAGGTACATCCTTTGCTGTAATAATTTGAAATACACCAGGCATATTTTCTGCTGCTGAGGTATC
The DNA here is from genome assembly GCA_022649055.1 of Megasphaera sp. Classification (GTDB taxonomy): domain Bacteria; phylum Bacillota; class Negativicutes; order Veillonellales; family Megasphaeraceae; genus Megasphaera_A; species Megasphaera_A sueciensis. The sequence continues at coordinate 55,488 of JALCNL010000001.1, read as the reverse complement.
CACATTCTTAATGTTCGCATGAGATACGGTTGCCTGTACCAAAGCTAATCGTAATGTATCTGCTGGCATATGAAGCGCATCATCCGCACCAAAATCCCAAGTACCCGTTACTTTTTGAGCGGCTGACGGGCGAATATATTTTGTGCCGACAATACTTTCTCCATTCGGTTGAAAAACTAAATCTTCCTTCGTCTTTTCCCCGCGCATAACTGATGCCGCTTCCATAACGGCATCAATAATCGGTTTATATCCGGTACACCGACACAAATTACGATTTTTATCAAACCAATCACGGACCTCCTGCCGAGTGGGATTGCTATTTTGATCAAGAAGTACTTTGGCACTAATAATAAATCCCGGTGTACAGAAACCGCATTGTGCAGCACCAACCGCCATCCAGGCAACTTGCAATGGATGCATATGACTAACCGTCCCAATACCTTCAATAGTTGTAATGTGAGCATTATCCGGTACTCGTTTCATTTTAACGATACAGGAACGCGTTACTTTTCCATCTAAAATAACGTTACAAGCTCCGCAATGCCCCTGACCACAACCGATTTTACAACCTGTAAGCAACAGTCGTTCCCGCAATACCGTCGCCAGTGTTTCTGTCTCTTCCACCAGAATAATTCGCTGAACCCCATTAATATTAAGTGGTTTCTTAATCATATACGTTTCCTCCTCCTGCTATAACTCAACAACAGCTCCATATTCCCCTACATGAATCAGTTTATACAGATTTCCGTAATACAACATTTACTACAGTATAAAATCCAAATATAAAGCTTTCTCCTCAATGTATAATAGTGTATAATTTTCTTAGATTCATAAAATATAGAGAGGTGATATTATTGGATACTATATGTAAGGAAATATCAGCTTCTACCGTGAAATTAGAAATACAAGATGCCAAAACAGGCAACATTTTTACCAGAGAACTTCCCATCGACTATTATGAAAATTCCTATTGTCTTCGTTTAAAAGGGGAAGGATTAGATGGAAATCCCGTCGAAATGGTTTTCTACAGTAAAGCCGGAGTAGCCAAGCTAAAAGACTTGACCGGCAATGGTCCCGATAAAGATAATTGCAAATAATGCATGCTAATATTTCATTTTTGTAATTAAATTTTACCAACAGCTTTACATAGCGTCAACATGTATCTAAATACTACTTGCTTTGTTCAAAAAAGCACATGTTAAAAGGAAAGAAGGGAATGAATTAATGCTACTAGGTGCAGTCATTACAGCTGCCGGCATGTCCTCCAGAATGGGTAATTTTAAACCATTGCTGAACATAGGCTCGATTTCAGTTTCCCAAAGAATTATTACTACGCTGAAACAAGCGGGCACAGAAGTAGTCGTAGTAGTAACGGGTTTTCACGCTGACGAATTAGAACATCATCTTGCACAAAACCAAGTCATGTTTTTAAGAAACGATTATCCCGAATCGACAGAAATGTTTGACTCCGCAGTGATAGGTCTCAAATATTTATATCCACAATGCAGCCGCATTCTGTTTAGTCCTGTTGATGTTCCTTTATTTACAACCGATACAATAAAAGAATTACTTATCACCCCTGGAGATATAATTGTTCCAACATATGAAGGGCAGCCGGGACATCCTATTTTGATCTCCAGTACAGTGGCACAAAAAGTATGCCATATGAATAATGCCCCAGGAGGTCTTTGTAAAACTTTGCAGCAATGCGGACATATATCATATGTTGAAGTCCCTGATAAAGGAATTCTCCACGATATGGATACGCCCGAAGATTTCGAGGCGCTGCTGGCTTATCACAACCATCAGATCTTACGCCCGGTTGTCGATATTAAATTAGCTGGTGAAAATTATTTTTTTGACTCACGGATTGCAATGTTGTTATTTCTCATCAATTATACCCATTCTATGTTGTCGGCTTGCAAACAAATGCAGATTTCTTATAGTTCCGGCTGGAAACTTATTAATAATTCGGAAAAAGAATTAGGTTTTCCCCTGGTAAATCGCTGGCAGGGAGGCACCAAAGGCGGACGAACGACACTTACGGCGGAAGGATTCGATTTATTAACACGATATAAAAATTTTTCTATAGAACTGCAAAAAAAAGCCGCCGAATTATTTATCACTTATTTTGATTCTATATTTAAACAAAAATAAACACTGCAGAAAAGTTAAACTAGCCATACGTCCTTTTCACAGTGTTTATTTTTGTTCTAAAAAACCAGTTAAAACCCGGCGATACTCATTATAATTTTTTTCAATAGCAACGGCATGAGGTGCTTTTTTAAATATATATATTTTTTTACTGTTACTTCCACACATTTGATATAAGTCTTCTGCCGTAGCAACGGGAATTAACTCATCCGCACCGCCATGAAGAATAAGGACGGGCACAGTGATATGCTTAACTGCCTGCAACGGTTCTATATCGGAAAGAAATTTATGCGTATGGTAAAACATGGCTGCTTGAAAAAAAGGCGTTACTATATTTACACCCCAAATAGCTTTAGAATTCTGAAGCCAATCAAACGCTTTATCTTTTCCTAATCGAAGTATATTCCCGTAAGAGCTATCCGCCACACAAAAGGCCAACTGTGAACCATGCTCGCTGCCAGCGTATAGCAATGCCATCGCACCTCCGAGAGAAATTCCATGAAGTCCTATTATTGATAGCTGATCTTCCTTCCGAAGCCAATGCACCCATGCCTCTATATCGCCAACTTCACTAATTCCCCACTCTGTATGCGCCCCTCCGCTCTCCCCATGTCCTCGCTGATCAACCAGAAGAACATTATATCCTAAATTATGATATATTGCAGCATACGGCAAACACATAGATCGGTTCTGGTATAATCCATGTAATAAAATAACGGTACGATGTAAATTTTTTTCGGTTTCAATATAGGTACCTCGCAAAAGAGTCCCATCAGGAGCTGAAATATAGATTTTTCTCCAACCAAATCGCTGTTCTGCCCGTTGTATCGGTCGGATATCCTGTGTATGATTCTCCACTCCCAGTATCTGATCCCAGTGTGTATTAAGAAAATGTTCATATGCTATATTTCCTACATATAGTCCGCTTCCAATAAATAGTACGGTTATAACAGAAAAAAAAACGCAAACCCCTTTGACAAACCGCTGCAGCATGCCATTCCTCCTTAGTAGATTCACAATATTATAAAAAAAACAGCAAAAAAGTACGCTGGGAATTACCCGCGTACTTCTTCCCGCAAAACGACTTGGTTTTGTCCATCCACTTCACCTAATTGCACCGATATATCTTCCTTCCGTGAGGTAGGAACATTTTTTCCTACATAATCCGCACGAATGGGCAATTCACGATGTCCCCTGTCAACTAAAACGGCTAATTCAATATACTGCGGGCGGCCTAATTCCATAATTGCATTCAAAGCCGACCGTACTGTACGGCCCGTAAACAGAACATCATCTACAAGCACAACTATTTTCCCATCTGCATCGAACCGATTGGGACTGCTGCCTATTGTACTAATGCTGCTTTTTTTATGATCGTCCCGATATGCCGAAATATCTAACTCATAAACAGGAACCGGCCTTCCTTCAATAGCCGCCAGTTCTGCTGCTAATCTTTTGGCCAATGGAATCCCTCTTGTATGAATTCCTACAAGAACGGTATTATCCAACCCTTTATTATGTTCGATAATCTCATGGGCGATTCTCCTAATGGCTCGTCCTATAGCTTTTTCGTCCATTAGCAGAGTCTTATTGTTCCACATCATACATACCTCATTCACTATTTATTCTTTCGCTGCTTGCTGCAGACACGCCTTGAAATCTGTTGGAGCAGGTGCCTCAAAATGCATCATATCTCCTGTCACAGGATGAACTAAATCTAAACAATGAGAATGGAGTGCTTGTCCACAAATAGGAAATTTATCCTTTTTATATCCATATAGAGGATCATTCACCACCGGATGTCCAATATATGCCATATGAACGCGGATTTGGTGGGTTCTCCCTGTCTCCAATTTACATTCAATCCATGTATATCTTCCATACCGTTTTAAAACAGAAAAATGTGTTACTGCCTTCCTGCCACATTTAAAAGTAACCGCCATTTTAACACGTTCTTTAGGATGTCTTCCAATAGGAGCTTCCACGGTCCCCCGTTCCTCGGAAATATTACCATGAACCAAAGCCCAATAGGTCCGGCATGCTCTATGAGACTTAATCTGTGCCGCCAAGCCACGATGCGCTTCATCCGTTTTAGCCGCCACCATAACCCCAGATGTATCTTTATCCAAACGGTGAACAATACCCGGACGAATAATACCATTGATTCCCGATAACTCTCCCCGGCAATGATATAGCAGCGCATTAACCAAAGTACCGTTTGGGTTTCCTGCCGCCGGATGAACAACCATGCCGCGAGCCTTGTTTACAACAATGATATCCTTATCCTCATATACAACATCCAACGGAATCGGTTCTGCTTCCACAGTTAGCACATCTTGGACTTCCCATTGCACTGCTATACTATCATGACTTCCAATTTTATGATTAGGTTTGATAGATTTATCATTTATCATAACTTTACCCATTTTTATAAGTTGCTGTGCAAAACTGCGGGATATTCCCATTTTAGCAGCCAAATATATATCAATCCGAATCCCGGATTCTTCCGGTCCCGATTTAAAAACATACGTATCCATCATTCATACACTCCTAATCCTAGCCATGATTCCAACTGTACCATAGCAGCAAACCAACGCCAATAACAATTCCCATATCTGCAATATTAAATACAGGCCAGATTCGAAAATCAAAAAAGTCGGTAACCGCACCTTGAAAAAATCTATCTAAAGCATTTCCTAATGCCCCTCCTAACAATAAACCAACACCCCAGTGAACCAGCAGATCCTGTGGGATCTTTTTTCTAAACAAAAAATATATATAAAACAGTGCCACAGCTATGGCTAAGAAAAACCAACGTTGATTTTCCAAAATACCAAAAGCGGCTCCTTTATTTAATATATAGGTAATATGAAAAAATCCCGGTATGACCGGAATCGACTCATACATAACCATAAATTGACGAATTACAAATTTGCTCATTTGATCTAAAGCTACAATAAATAAAGCTATTAAAAAAACAGGCACAGAATATCCTCCTAAAAAATCTTTAGCACTCACATGTTTATATATTAATCTATCATAACGCATATATCCTACCACAGTTATCCTTAAAATTCAATATGTCCAAATCAACATTCTTCGCAAAGAAAAAGAGAGACATAGACATGTCTCTCTTTTGCACAGTTACGTATTTATGCTATTATTTTGCAGAAATAGCACCGGTAGGACATACTGATTCACAAGCACCACAATCGATGCAAGCATCGGTTACTTCGTATTTTGCTTCGCCTTCAACGATAGCACCTGCTGGGCAAGTGGATTCGCAAGAACCGCATTTTACGCATTCATCACTAATTACATGCATTCTATTTCACCTCCAAAAAATATTTCGTAGGAAAAGTTACCTTCCCCTTGATGATTTTCATTATGGCACGAAATAATAAAAAAGTCAATGAACTCTGATACATACTGTTTTGGCCTTAAAAGACAGTCATTAACATTGTCTTTTATCCAGCACTAGTTGCTTCTGGTATGCAATTTTTACGCTATTATCGAACCAAATAGTACCACAGTATACATATCCTGATTTTTCTATTAAATGTTTCATAATATTATTATCATTATCCGTATCCACGCGAATTGATAAAATACCTCTGGCATACACAAATGTCTCAATTTGTTCAAAAAATTGTTTGGCCAGGCCTTGCCCTTTATAACTATCATCCACTACCATACGATGAATAACAGCATACTCATTTTGATCCAGCCATGTTCCCTTTAAATTATCATAGGCCGGTTCCCCGTCAAAATCAATACAAGCATAGGCTGCAATCTTTCCAGCATCATATAGTATATATCCTGTCTGTTTTTCAATGTCCTTTATAATATCCTCTTTATTAGGATATCCATTCTGCCATTGATTTACACCACATTTTTTTAAAAAATTACGCCCTTGGATAATAATTTCATGTATTTTATTTACATCGTTTGCTTGTGCCAACCGCAATTCCATGATGCCATCCCCTTTCTGATCATATTTTATAACTTTTATATTTTTTCCATTCTTGTCCTATATTATTTGCCATTCGCTCCAGTAATGTACAAACAGTTTGACGCTCCACATCATTAAATCCAGAAAAGCAAATAGCAATATCCCGATTTTCTTCAGCGATAATACATATATATATTTGTCTTGCCTTTTCTGAAGGATACAAATTCCATTCACGCCTATCAAAAGCATTGCGTTCTTTTGTTATATACCCTTCTGCCATCAACTTCTGTACTGCTTTAGTAGTCGTCGCCTTGTCCACTTTCAGCATATTAGAAAGTGAAATCTGGTTAATACCCGGATTTTCACATATCCTGGTGAGAAAAATAAATTGGCTTCGCTGTAAATTATATTTTTTAAAATAAATATCATTAATGGAGTGAATACTGCGAGACAATGCTCCAATATTACGAAGTATAGTATTATCTAACCTCATATGTTTTCTCCTTTCTATTAATTAGTTTATATTTCAACTAATTAATAGTATAGAACACAAGAAACCATGCTGTCAATACCATCTTTTTTTAATTTTCCTATAGAAAAAAGGACCAGCGAGGGGAGCTGATCCTTTCCATGTAAGATACTATCGGGGGAAGACAGTATCTCAATGTTTCAAGATATAAGATAGGGGTGTTCGAGGGGTATTGAACAACTTATATCTTGAAACATGTCGTAGATTATTCTTTCTACGTGTCTATTGTAACAGAAATACTCAAAAAGTAAATTGTTTAAAAATTAAAATTTGATTAAAATTTATTTTCATTTTTAACCAATCTATAATTACTAATAAGCAAATTGGAGTATCAAAAAACGCATACTTCATGTATAATAGTGTATATAATTGATTAATTCTATATCTATATTGCAGGAGGCTTTATTAATGAATATTAAGAATCGCGTATTAATTGTAGAAGACGAAAAACGAATTGGTCGTTTTTTGCAGCTCGAATTAGAGCATGAAGGTTACGACTGTATTATCGAACATAACGGAATCAGTGCTTTAGATCGCATAGGTCAAGACCACTTTGATTTAATTCTTTTAGACATCATGCTGCCCGACATAGACGGTCTCAGTATTTGTCAACGAATTCGTGAAATGTCCGCCGTCCCCATTCTAATTCTATCTGCAAAAGACGATATCGAAACCAAAGTAGCCGGATTGGATTTAGGTGCCAACGATTATTTAACCAAACCTTTTAATAGCAGAGAATTATTTGCCCGCATCCGGGTTCTATTGCGAAAACGAAGTTCCGAACGACTAAGTGAAAATTTTCTCCAACTACAAAATATGATTTTATATTTAGACCGGCATGAAGTCCAAGTAGACGATAATGTTTTTACACTGACTAAAAAAGAATTTGAACTATTGGCCTATTTAGTCCGCAACAAAAACATCGTACTGACGCGTGACCGCATCTTAGAAGAAGTCTGGGGATATGACTATATCGGTGACACAAATGTTGTCGATGTCTATGTTCGATATATCCGCAGTAAAATTGATGAAACAGTAGGTAGAAAATATATATTTACGATCCGAGGCGTCGGATATGTGGCCAAAGATTAACGAAAAACTACATCGTATATTTTCCCTATCCCCATTACCGATTTTTGCCCGTATGGTATTACTATATTCAGTCATTGTTTTTTTTATTTTATTGATTGTCTCAATTATCACAGTAGCCAGTGTTCATTATATTATAACAGATTCTATCGGCAAAGATTTGTTATCTAGTTCAAAAACAACACTGGCTTACTTGGATACTCACAAAAAAATGGATACCTCCATTTTCATCTATTCCAAATTGCCGCCGTTTACTAATTTGCAAGTATATGACGCGTCAGGAAAACTGATTCTCGACAACAGTCCCACGTATGCAGTCAAACAATTAAGTGACCGCTATCTTGACGAATACATTAAACATAACGATGCCAAATCGCTGCCTGATACGATACAGGGAAATGAATCCACCCGGTTTTCATATTACCGCCAATGGGATGATCCTCTCGGACAGCGATATTATCTGTGCTTTTCCCGGCGAGCCGCAAGAGAAAACGCATTTCTCACACTTTTATCAAAACAACTGTTAGCTTCTATCCTTATCAGTTTAGTTTTAACAATTCTTTCCGGCATTTATGTCATGAAAAAATCCTTAGCCCCGCTAAATACAATCAGGGACACAGTAAAAAATATTGAAGTAAATAAATTAGGTAAACGTATCACGTTATCCAACGAAAAAAATGAAATTTATGATTTAGCCCTGACCATTAATAAAACATTGGACCGTATTGAATATGGATATAAGCAGCAGCAACAATTCATCAGCAATGCTTCTCACGAACTGCGTACACCTATTACAGTTATTTCCGGATATGTAGATTTACTGGACCGCTGGGGGAAAAACGACCCTGACACACTAGCAGAAGGTATCGAAGCAATTAAATCCGAAACAGATTACATGCGCCAACTCATCGAACGCTTGTTATTTTTCGCCCGTTCTAACAGCGGCACGTTATCTGAACACTTTGCAATAACAAACTCGGCCAATCTATTACAAGACGTATATAACGCAGCCTCTCTTATATCCGCTCACCCTGCAATTATTCTTGAAAAAAACGAATCCGCATTAATTTATGCCGAACCAGGCAGCGTAAAACAAATGCTGCGCATATTTATCGATAATGCGATTAAATATACTCCCGCTGAGGGATTTATATATTTATCCTGTGAAATCAAAGAAAACAAAGTATATTTTAAAGTGCGAGACACGGGAATCGGTATTCCAAAAAAGGATTTGCATCGTGTATTTGAGCGGTTTTATCGCGTGGATTCATCCAGAACAAAAGAAACTGGCGGTTCCGGATTGGGACTTTCCATTGCTAAATACATTGCTAAGAGCAATCGTGCAAAATTGCAATTGGAAAGTACTCTCCATATTGGTACCACCGTAATAGCGGTTTTCCCAATTTACACAAAAAATGAGGCTATAGTATGAATACTTCCCGGCGCATTCTTACAGCAACTTGTATAACTTGTTTCGTCGGTCCGTTTATGGCTAGTTCTATCAATGTTGCTATTCCAACAATGGCTTCCGAATTTGCTATGCCCGCTACTCAGCTCAGCTGGATCATAACGGTATTCCTACTCAGCACCGCCGCTACTCTTTTACCCTGCGGTAAATTATCTGACACATTAGGGCGTCGTCACAGTTTTATGATTGGAGTTGTTGCTTTTGCCATATTTACATTGGGTGCCGCATGTTCTCCAACAATTTTTCTGCTGATTGGTTTTCGTGCCTTTCAGGGTGTTGCATTATCCCTGGTCTTTGCTTCCTATCTGCCACTTTTACTGGAAAGTCATCCAGCAGAACAAGGAAAGGTTATAGGAATCAGTTCTGCTTCTACCTATCTCGGCTTATCGGCCGGTCCTTTCATAGGCGGTATCTTGACACAATATGTATCGTGGCGTGCTGTCTTCTTTTTCTCATTTTTTGCGTTACTTTTCGCCTATATTTGCATGGCCGCCATACAGGAAGAATGGTTCGGCGAACAGGAAACACGGTTTGATTGGACAGGAAGCTTGCTCAGTATGACTGCTATTATTTGTACCATATACGGGATATCCGCATTTACCAGTATGTCCATAGGAAAATATATGTTTTTTACAGGCCTTATCTTAATCATCGTATTTCTCTGGCATGAAAAACAAATTTCCTACCCTATTGTTCCGCTATCCCTATTTCATAACCTTGCTTTTTCCATGTCAAATCTAGCTTCACTAGCACACTATAGTGCTACCTATGCAATCTCATTTTTACTATCTTTCCAACTGCAGCTGGTATTACATCTCAATGCAGCCAGTACGGGTTTTATTTTACTGATTCATCCGATTACAATGGCTATCTGTTCAACAAAAGCTGGCTCCTTAGCGGATCGACATGAGCCTAGATATATTGCCTCTATGGGAATGGCGCTTACCGCTTTCTGCTTATTTTTATTCGCTTTTTTACCGAATATCTCAATTGCTTTGACAATATTGCTTTTAATTTTTTTAGGTATAGGTGCTGCACTTTTTGTGACTCCTAATACGAGTGCCATTTTAACGGCTGCACCGGAAAAACAGCATAGTATTGCTTCTTCCGTCTTAGCTCTGATGCGGATATTAGGACAAGCAATTAGTATGGCTGCAGTAAGTTTAATTTTTGTCCATACAACGACGTATTTAAGTAATTATGAACAAGCTATTACACAGGGAGTTCATTGGTCCTTTGTTATTCTTTCTTTTACCTGTTTTATAGGAATATTTGCTTCGTTAGCCCGCGGACCATCAAATAAAGGAACAGCCTGCAAATCTCCATTCGTCCGGAATGATAAAAAAAATATATAAATTTTTATGCTGTCTATCATCAGACGGCATTTTTTACAGGTATCATGATCTTTTCTTTCCCATATCGCTCATATATAGCTTTAATGAATTGATGCCGAATATAATTCTGATCCATAATTGTTTTAACTCGAAGAACTACATCAAAGTTAATGCTGTAATCACCAAAATCATGATATCGAACGAGTGGTTCAAATTCTGCTGCTCCGCCTTCATTATCTGACAATACCTTTTTAGCAACCTCCAGCGTAACAGTTTCTACATGATCTAAATCGCTGCCGTATCCGACACCTATAGGTATCAAAATAGAACAAGCCGCAAAAGGCTGTGCATAATTAATAATAACAGAAGATGCTATTTTTTGATTTGGTACAACAATCATATTTTCTGTAGTAGTTTTTATTGTTGTGTTGCGCCAGTTCATATCAATGATATGACCAGACTCTCCTGATGACAACTTAACAAAATCGCCTATTTTAACTTGTTTAGATAATAATGTATTAATACCGGAAAAAAGGTTTGCCAGCGTATCCTGCAATGCAAGTGCCGTAGCTAATCCACCGATTCCCAATGCCGTCAGCAACGGAGAAATAGACACTCCCAGAGATTCTAATAAGACCAGACCGCCAATTGCATAGACTGTTATGTCAATGGTTGTCACCAAAATAGACGTAGAAGCCAATTGTTCCGAAGATTTCCCCAATTTGTATTTCAAATATCCCGAAGCCATGTGTGCTACGACCAAAGCAATCGTCATGATTAAAATCGCATGAAATACATGTTCTAAAAAAGCAGCCGGACGCGGTGGTATCGCTAACGATTCTTGCGCTACATAGATACCACCTAAAATGCCTAACAGCGTTGGCGTACCCGCACATATTTCACGCAACAAATTATATAATTCATCATTATTCCTTGCTATAATCCTAAAAATGATTTTTGATGCTGTTTGTAACAGAAAGATACCAATAACAACACAAAAAATCAAAGAAGCTATATGAACATGAAACCCACCATGCACAATATGACTAACAAAATAATCAATAATTTCGGTAAACAGTCCCATTGCGATTTCCTCCTTAATATTAAAATTTTTTATATCATATCATCAATCAGGAAAAATCACAATATAAAAAAAATAACTGTCTGTCATACCCTGTCCGCTGTTGCTTATTTTATACTACCTATTTTATTTCTATGGTATAATAAAATAAATATTTATATATACAAAGTATGAAAGGAAATGCACTATATGGACGAATCTAACTATATAAAAATGATAAAAAATAATCCGTATGTTTTGAAGCACATAGAAAATCCTACAGATGAAATGAAATTATTAGCGGTTGAACAAAATGGTCTTGTATTGCAATACATTGCTGACCCCACAAAAAAAATACAGGAAACAGCTATAAACAATACCGCTCGTGCTATTCAATTTATCCAAAACCCATCGAAAGATCTATTAGTAAAAGCAATTCATAACGGCTGGAATAACTTAGAATATATCAAAAATCCATCGGAAGAATTAATCAAACTTGCACTTTCTCAATCAGGCTGGGCTATTAAATATGTTACAAGCCCCAGTGAAGAATTACAATTACTGGCAGTACAAAAAAATTACGATGCGATTAAATACATTAAAAATCCATGTAAAAAGGCACAAAAAGCAGCTGTAAGCATTGATTACGAAGCATTAAGATATATACAATCACCTTCTCATGAAGCCGAATGCATCGCAATCAAAAATAATGAACAAGCTCTCCGCTTTATCCAAAATTTAGATAAAAATAAAATATTAGAGTTCTTAAAAATAAATATTTTGGTTATTAAGTATATTCCCAAAGAAATAATCTTGTCAAAGGAAGACATCGAACAAGTATTAAAAGAAACTTTGTCTAAGGAGGATGTTGAAGAAAAATATATTCGGGATTTTATAAATTGTAATGCTCTGGATACACATAATGCACTCATACCCATAGACAAAATAATGCTTGTATATCGGTATGGAAGTAAAAAAGCAAAAAAAATTACCGTTGATGAAAAATTAAAGTTTAGATAGGTGGACATAACAATGAATTTTACAGATACATTAAAAAGCGTGGATTTAATATTAGCTGCTGGCGAAGTTCCGTTGCTCGTTGGAGAAACCGGCATTGGAAAAACTGCATTAGCCGCAAAAATAGCGCAAAAAAACAACTGGCATCTTATTAGTATTGATGGAAATCTCCTTAAAGAAGGAGAAATTGGCGGACTGCCAACCATCGATACATATACAAAACCCAATGAAAACGGTTTAGCCGCTAAGAAAAAAACAACCGTATATGCCGTGCATCACAAACTGCTGGAAATAGATGCAGAAATAGAGAAAGGAAACGCCGTTCTTTTATTTATTGATGAAATAAATCGTTGCGAACACGCGGTACAGCAAGAACTGATGAATCTTATTCTCAATAGAGAAATCAATGGGTATGTATTACAGAAAGATGTGAAAATTGTTGCCGCCATGAATCCCTCCAATACGTATGATTATCAAGCGGTCGACATGGATGCTGCACAAGAAAACCGCTTTGTATGGTTGTATATGGAACCCGATTATATACAATGGTTGGATTGGGCCGAAGAAACAGGGATAGAACAAAAGGTTATGGAATTTATTTCCACATTTCCTCAATATTTATATCAAAACAACGAAGATGATATTAATGCAACACCTAGAAGTTATGAGCGGATTTCAAGAGTGTATTCAATTTATAAGCAAAACAAAAATACTATCCCCAGAGCTGTATTTTTTAATGTTATCCGAGGCAATGTGGGTAAAGTCATTGCCGAAGAATTTGTAAATTTTGCAGAAGCTGATTATCATCCGCTTATTTCCTATGCAGATGTCTTCTCAACAGATTCGATTTCCGCTGACCTCCCTGCTAAAATAGCAGCAGAAAGCCACACTCGATTATATTTAGCAGCAAAAAATATAGTAAAGCAATTAAATACCGATATAGATAAAGAAAACGGTCACCCCGAGGAGTATATTAACCGCTTAATGAAATTTTTGAAAATGTATCCTGTAGATTTAATGATCGGCATCATGAAGGATATTCGAAACAATGCTCCTGAAGTATATAAACATGCAAAAGAAAATGAAGCCTTTATAGCTGCATATTTTGAAACCTATCATTCAATCAGGTGATTTTTATGGAAAATTATTTTATCAGTGAAGCCTCCCTGTTATACCAAAGAACCTATTCATTCATTGATGATTACCAAAAAAAACAGTCAGATCATACGTCTGCTTCCATCATAGTGCCGGTAGATTATAAAAAAGAATTTTTTAATTTTATAGATAAAGTCAACGTAAAACTTATGGAAGACAAGGATAATTTTTACGGATATTTTTTATTTCAAATGACAAGAAAAATTCGTTTTGATATCAGCAGTCCCACCGCCGTAAACTTTAAAAATGCAAAATATGTCATATACTTTAATCCGTTGATTTTCTTAACCTTAACACCCGATCAAATGGAAACTACCATTAAACATGAAATATTGCATATTGTATCGTTACATCTTCTCCGGGCAAGAGATTTAAGAAATAATTATAGCAAGTTAGCATTAAATATGTCCATGGACATTGTCGTAAACACATACTTAACACATTTACCTCCCGATGCTGTAACCTTGCAGTGGATAAACATGACGTATTCACTTTTTCTTTTGCCGTTTGAATCTTTTGAATATTATGCAGACAATATCCAAACCGCACTGGATTCATTAACAAAAACAAAAAATATACCCGATACCGACAGCAAAACAAATGAAAAAATCAAAACAAAATATGATCCAAAAACAACGCATGATATTTGGAATGACTCTGATGAGTTAGATAATCAAACATTAAAAAAATTTACAGAGAAATATATTGACGCTTCGCAAAAAGGGATGATTCCAAAATATCTGGAAAGTATGATTGCGTCATTGAAAAAAAGTTTATATGAATTGCCGTGGAATTTATATTTAAAAAAAATGATGGGATCTATCACCTGTGACCGAAAAAAAACAACAACACGAAGAAATAGGAGACAACCAGAACGGTTAGACCTTCCTGGTCATTTGAAAAATCATAAAGCTAAAATAATAATTGCCATTGATATTAGCGGCAGTATCAGTGATGGTGAATTTAAGCAAGCCATGCAGGAAGTATTACGTATTGTACAAAATTATAATCATGAAATTACCATCGTTGAATGTGATGATGAAATCAGACGAACCTACGTTGTCAAAACAATTCATGACCTAAAAGAACGTATCAATGTCAGAGGCGGAACAAAATTCTCTCCTGTGTTCGAATATGCGAATACAAAAAAAATTGATTTGCTCGTATATTTTACAGATGGACTGGGGGAAAACGAGCTTCTCATCCCTCCTGAAAAATACAAAACATTATGGGTTTTATCAGGAAAAGGGGATCACCTCTCTCTAAAAAACTCGTATGGAATAATAAAAAAATTAAGTCCGCTGAAAACAGAAGACGAAATATTAGATTTTGATGATGTTGAAAAAGGTGGTTATTCTATGAATAACCAGGAAAGTATAAGCATGCAGTTTGATTAGCCTTATTATAATTTCCCCTATAGTAAATTCTTTTTTCTAAAAAATCAAAAGCAGGTTAAGTTATGTCTGATTTTTCCAAGATTTTTTGATAGTATTACGGTATAATAAAAAAACAACATATGCTGCAACAAAGGAGGCGTATATAATATGAATTTTAAAATGTTTGTACCAACAAAGACGTTATTTGGACCCGGACAATTAAATCATCTGCACGAGCAACCATTGCCCGGTAAAAAAGCGATGCTTATTACATCAAACGGAAAATCGGTCAAGGTCAACGGATATTTATCCAGGACAGAGGAACAGCTTCATATGTCCGGCATAGAAACAATTTTATTTGACAAAGTAGAAGCTAATCCATTGAAATCAACCGTCATGGCCGGCGGCAAAGCTGCCCGAGATGCTGACTGTGATTTTCTCGTAGCACTTGGCGGCGGCAGCTGCATAGATGCCGCTAAAGGAATCGCTGTCGTAGCTACAAACGAGGGCGATCTTTGGGACTATATCACAAACGGTACAGGGAAAAACAAACCTATCAGTAATAAACCACTGCCCATCGTAGCGATTACAACAACTGCTGGCACTGGTTCAGAAACAGACATGGGTGGTGTTATCACAAATCCGGAAACAAAAGAAAAAACACCCATTAAGGATGAACTATTATTTCCCGTATTAGCCATTATTGATCCTGAACTTATGGTTTCTGTTCCTCCTCATTTCACGGCCTTGCAAGGTTTTGACGCTTTATTCCATAATATTGAAGGATACATCTCTAAAAAAGCCAGCCTTATGAGCGACATGATCGCCTTAACTGCCATTGAATACATTAGTCATAATTTACCGGAGGCCATACGCAATGGTGCTAATATCGATGCGCGGGAAAAAATAGCCTTCGGTAATTATTTAGGCGGCATAGAAATGTGCGTTTGTTCCACATCAAGTCAACATTCTTTAGAACATGCTCTCAGTGCCTATCATCAAGAGCTGCCTCATGGTGCAGGATTAATTATGCTAAGTACCTCTTATTTTTCCTGGTTTATTGAACACCATGCATGTGATGACCGTTTTATCCGGTTAGCGCAGATCATGGGTATGCAGGAAACATCTCACCCATCTGATTTTCTTACAGCCTTAACGAAACTGAAACAAGATTGTGGTGTTGCCAATTTAAAAATGTCCGATTATGGAATTTCTCCCGCTGAATTTCCTGCTATGGCAGAAAATGCCAAAACTTCTATGGGATTTTTATTTCAAAGTGACCGTTTGGAATTAACGATAAATGATTGTATTAAAATATATCAAAAAGCTTATATGTAATATATTATTCAAAATAATAAACGATAAAACGAGTCAACTAATACATCATTGGCTCGTTTTATCATTTTAAGATATATTTTCTTAAATACCGGAGTATACTATTTAATGTCTACTGTACAAAAACTACTTTTTGATACGATAGCCATTTGAAGGCTCATTATGCTTTTCACAGTAGACATATACATACAATAAAATTAACGCATACTAAATATTGGCCTTTGAATTTCTCCTTGAATATTTTTATATTTTTTTACCGAGTCCCCTAGAATCAATTCCGATTCTTAATCCAGCAGTTGTTGGAATCCATCTGTAATCCTAGCAGATAAATACTGAAGTAATACACGTTACCGATTTGTGCAGTTTACATTAATTATATTCAAACAAGGTACCTACTCCCACTTCACGAATAGGAATATCTTTAGATAACGCTATTTTAGAATTTAAATCAGTACAGTGACAAGGAGAGATATTTTGTATATTATTTTGTTTCATATAGTGGCAAGTAGCCTCAAGAATGTGTTCCTCCGGATTAAGTAAATGAAATCCACCTATGACATTGACTATTCTTGTCTCCTTACAAATTATTTTTGCTTGTTCTATAATGTTGCAAATACCCGCATGTGAACATCCTGTTATAATAACTAATCCATAACAAGATTTATATACTAACGCAGAATCATCTAACATAAAATCATCTACCCAGCTATTTTGATTCATAACTTTTCCTATAGGCTGCTTATTTTCAAAATTATTTCTTCGCTTAATCTCTCCCAAAAAAACAAGCTTATCTGTCAACCATATTTCATCTTTACTTAAAGTAACATTAAAATGTTTTTGCAGCGTATGTTTTTTAATTACCGATCCTATCTCGTTTTTCCCCTCATATTTATCACAAAAGGCCAACGGATGTGCAATCAATCGCGGTTTATTATATTTCCCTCGCTCTACAAAAGCAGCCGCATAATATCGAATTAAATCTGCTAACCCGCCAACATGATCATTATGTCCATGAGACAATACGATAGTGTTGACATTATCTAAATTTATATTCATTTTTTGAGCGTTTTTAATAAAAATATCCGTATACCCGACATCAAATAATAATTTTATATCCCCTTCTTCCAAATAATAGGACGAGGCTGGTTCTCCTAAAAAATAATGATCAATTATGGTATTATTATCAACAAGAACAACCAATTTCATGTATTTCACCTCATATAAATATATTTAATTCCAGATTACTACATATACAAGTATATTGCAAACATACAAAGATAGGATCCCCCCCTTGTATCATTTTATTGTCCAATAAAAATTTCAGTGTATTGTGCAATACAACTTTCCGGAAAATGACGGCACCTAATCCGTAGTTGATTCTTAAAATATGCCGGAACATAGAATATTTCCAATCTGGATAAATAATAATATGTTGCTTATAAAAAAAATCAATGCATGCTTTTATAAATTCTATACCAAAAAATTCCGTAATTAAGTGTAATCCTGTATTTTCTCTTACAATAGCAACAACTAGTACCAAAATACTTTTTTAATGCCTCTATAGGCAAGGTCTTTTTTTTAGGTATATTTTTTTCATTTTAAATATATGTTTATCAATCATATCCTGACTTTAGAAAGCGCGCTAATGCAAGTCAATTGTATACTGAATTAAAATAGATCACTATACCTTTTACATGCTATGAAAGATTCTGCAATGCTCTCGGTAAAATAGCACACCTAATCCGTATAGCAGGAAATAAAATCTTACTGAAAGTTTCTACATAAATAACCCGTTCCAAATCAAGGGAATAACTACATTTTTGGAGACATGAAAATTTCTTGCCAGCATATGTGAAGAAGGTAATTTATCTCCAACTTTCCGCGTTGCACTCAATATTAAATTCTGAATTTTATGATAAATTTGACGAATAATAGGAAAATGAAAAAAATTCTCTTTACAATTGATAAATTAACAGGTTTAATATGGGCCGTTGCAAAAATGAGACTCTCGCAAAGAACAAAACACATGGAACTAAAAAGCATTAATAAAAAATTTAAAGATAAAAATTTTGCTTCCGACTGTTCTCATAATACCCTGAAACAAGGTGCAGAAATGCTCGACTGGATACCTCCACACTCTTTCAAAAAACAGTGTCTATTATACGTTCCTGCGAAGATGCTGTCCATGCTGAATGTCTATCCTTGACTGAGCGCGCCCTATAACATTTTAATTTCTAAAATATCATTTTTATATGATAAAAATCAAGCTTGCTCTATAGACTGCGCCGTAAAGGGAATAGGCTGTGTATACGCCAGAAATGCCAAAGAGTAAGAAATAGCCGCAGCAACACCCGTCACCAAACCTGCATCATCTATATCAAAAGCGGCCGTATGATGATTGGCTCCACTGCCAATTTCCGTATTAGCAATACCGGTAAATGAAAACACACCCGGATACACCCGAAGTGTAAGAGCCATGCTTTCTGAAGCCATCCAAGGTTGTACCGCATATAAAACATTTTCTCCCAAATTCTTCGCAATTGAATTACAAGCAATTCTGGCACAGTCTTCATTATTGCGCAAAACATAATTCAAGGATTTTTTATTGACGATATACCGGCAGCCAAAGTTGCTGCATTCATTTTCTAAAATACGTTCTAACTTTTCTTTAAACTGCTTGCCATCATTTTCATCAAAATATCGTACAGTTCCCCCAAATTCTAACATATCAGATATAACGTTTATCCGTTCACCGCCTTTGAGTTTTCCTATAGATACAGTCAGACAATGCTGCGGAGATATATTTCGCATACGGATAGTATTGATTCCGTTATAAATAGCTGCAAAGCAATCAATCGGATTAACAGCTAAATCAGGACGGGAACCATGTCCACCTATTCCCATCAATGTAATATCAAAAGCAAATACACCCGCCATTGCCGGTCCGGTTATAATACCTATTTTTCCCGAAGGGATATCCCATCTGACATGTGTACCGTAGCATCCATCTACATGAATAGCATGTTTCTTAAAATATGCAAAAAATTGAAGCAAATACCGGCTGCCGTTTTCTTCGCCTTCTTCAAACATCAATACGACTTTGCCTTCCCATTCATTACGATTTTCTTGTAATATTTTTCCCTCCACTAATAGCATTGCCGTATGACCATCATGCCCACAGGCATGCATAATTCCTTTATTCTGGGATATATATTTTTTTTGTTTTGATATATTAATATCTGATTCTGTAATTGGCAAAGCATCTATATCAGCTCGTAATAATAATGTTTTCCCCGGTTTACCACTATCAATAATCCCCAGTATTCCACCCTTTTCTATATGTACTGACGGAATGTTGTACTCTTTTAACTTTTTTTGAATATATTCCATCGTGCTAAATTCTTCTGTAGATAATTCCGGATACATATGAAAATACTGATGTAGTCCAGTGATTTCACCAACATTATCATGTACACACTGTTTAATGTTCATATCGATTATTCCCCCTCGTAAACACAAAATCTCTTGTGTTATGTAACAGTCTCTTTCCTCATACATAATGCAGGAGTATTTTCAATGTATTTATTATATATTTCAATATTAAAACATATTACCAAAAAACAAAAAAAAGCAAAGGCGCCTGCAAGCACCTTTGCTTTTTTTTATTATCACACTGTTCTCTTTACTGGTCAAGTCGTATTATTTATAATAGAGCATCAAATATTTATTATACTATTTGGTTAAAACAGGTGCCAAAAATTCTTTCAGTTCCTGTTCATCCATCCCCCCTACACGCTTTGCTAAAATTTTTCCATTCGTATCAATAATAATTGACACGGGAATTGCTGACACACCGTATTCCTGTGTTATAGCTTTTAAATCTCCTGTATATATTGGCATAGTTATACTGTTTTTTTGAATAAAATCGGCCGCATCACTTGAGTTCTCATCAACAGTAACCGCTACAAAATGAATCTTGCTTCCATATTGTTTTTGTAAACGTTGAATATGCGGCATTTCTTGAACACAAGGCGGACACCATGAGGCCCAAAAATTTAAGTATACAGGTTTATCTTGGTATAATTGCTTCAATGAAATACTTTTACCATCTAAAGTTTTCAGTTGCAAATCAGGAGCTGTCTTATCAACCGTTGTATTAGCCGCCGTCTGACGCTGTGAATTGCTGCTTTCCTTAGAAGGGGATTCCTGTGCAGCACATCCCATTATAGATGCCGACAATATAACCGCTATACAAAATACGATAATCTTTTTCATTTAGTTTTTTCCTCCATAATTCCACTGTGCCTAATAGGATTACGAAAATAAATTGCTGAAGAGGGACAACTATCTGTGCATTTTCCGCAGGAAATGCATTCTGCATTACCTGCAATAGTCGCTTCCATAGGACATACTTGATGACAAATGCCGCAACGTGTACAATGCTCTTCAAGTACAGAAATCCCCAACACAGCCCGATGATTAAATAATCCATACCAAACACCCAGCGGACAAACAAATCGACAAAAAGGTCTATAAATAAAAATCATAGAAACCAGAAAAATCCCTAAAAGGAAAAATTTCCAAGCAGTTATCCATCCCACTGCCGCGGCTAGAGACTGATCCAGAAATAACAGCGGAACTGCCGCTTCCAGTGTTCCTGCCGGACAGATATACTTACAGAAAGCAGGTTCACCGATACCGCTGATCAAGTAAGCCGCAACTGGCAGAATACATACAAACAAAACGGCAATCATATAACGAAACCAGCGCAATACAGATACTCCCGGTACATGTTTTATTTTGGGTCCCGGAATTCGGTATAACAAATCTTGAATAAAGCCAAAAGGGCAAAGCCAACCACAAATAAATCGCCCAAATATAATGCCAAACAGCAGTAATGTACCTAAGATATAAAAAGGTATGCGCAGTACAGTCCCGCTGAAAGCACTTTGCAATGCCCCCAACGGACATGCCGCAACGGCTCCCGGACAAGAATAACAATTTAACCCGGGTACACAAACAGCCTTGCTCTCCTCTCGAAAAATACGGCCATTCATAAACCCAGAAATATTAAAATTATAAGCAGCGGTTGTAATGCACTGTATAATTTGACGCTTACCCAATCCCGATACACTCCAGACAAATAGTAGATGCCTTCTGCCAAACATATACATAGTCATGCCGGTATAGTCCGATAACCAGCAGTACCAGTACTAAAACGTAAATTCCTATATTTTTATAATGCACTATATCTCCGCCTTTCTTACGTATTATACACATAATAACCCGTAAAAAGTATCTAATATATAATTCACTAGGATGTCATGGTTTTATGTACGCATAGCCATCCATTTGCAATTCCACTATTCTTTTGACTCCGCTGGGTACAACTTTTATTTCTATTGGCAAATCAGCTTCTTGTATAGCATGCCCCCGCAGCGCAATTCTACAAAATTCAAAATACACGCCTTGCATACGTAATACATGCATCACTTCCTGTAAGCGCAGGTTTTCCTCCATAACTCCCGCTACGGCGTCTGCATTTGCAATAACATAAATATGATGTGGCTGTTCTTTTATTTCATTTAAAAAATTATTAATATTACCGATCACCAAAGGCCACTTTTTTATTTCATCAATATGAAACAACATATTCCAAATCATGCTTCCTCCCTGCCTTTCACCATATGATAGATACATTTTCTTCTGTTCATTTTAGCAAGTCGCGCCTCCTTTAAGATGAACACGAGCTTGAAGATTTTCTGTCTTACGCTGCAAAAGAGAATTTGTAAGAAGCTGTTTTTGTACATTTTCAAAGCCAAGTCGTGTAATTGTATCAGCAAATCGTTCTCCTGTGATTCCTTGTTCCCGGAAGAGAAGAATTGCTTTTTCAATTGTTTCCAATACTTCTTCCTCCGTAGCAAATATCTTTTCCATAGGAATTCCATGTTTAATTTGCTTCCCCCAGCGACCTCCTATGTATATTTTATATCCTTCCGTATATCCATCAAAAACATGGAAAGAACAGGTTCCTATACATCGCCCGCAGTGATTGCAGCGCGTTGTATCCAGAACAATTTTTCCCGCTTCATCACATTGCAAAATATGAATAGGACAAGTGTCTCTGGGAATGCATTTCTTACACTCCTTGCACTGTGTCTTATCAAGAAGCGGCACCCGCTGGCCCACGATGCCTAAATCATTTAAATCCGGTTTGACACAATTATTGGGACAACCGCCAATCGCAATCTTAAATTTATGAGGCAATAATACGTCATGATATCCCTTGTAAAAACGTTCATGAATTTTTCCTGACAAAGAAAACGGATCTATCAATCCATACTGACAAGTAGTTCCTTTACAAGATACAACCGGCCGGACTTTAGATCCTGTACCACCTGTATCCAGTCCTGCTTTGGCCAGAAAATTGCAAAGTGGTTCGATATTAACATAGGGTACATGCTGTATTTCTATAGTAAGCCGAGTTGTCATTGCAATTTGTCCATTGCCATATAATTCAGCCGCTTTCGTAATAGCGTAGCTTTCCTCCGCTGTAATTTTTCCATTTCGTGTTATCACTCGTGCATTGAAGCAATCCGATGTTGTCTTATCGCGAAGAAAGCCAAGTCCTTTGACTCGTTTAATTTCTTCTTCAGGTATACCGCGCCCTGTAAAAGAAATTTTCACATCATTCACAGCAAGGCCACCCTCCAAAGCTAATGTATGGGTATAGCCATACGCTCGTAACCGAGTTTGCAGTAAATACGAACGCTTTCCCTTCATACAAACAAGGAGAAGTTTTTTATCTAAGGGAATCTCGGCAATAGGCCCGGTAACGTCAATTAAATTTATATAACGAGCTCCCGGAATCGCCGGCTGTATCGACACATCAATGATTTCATAATCTTTAGCTTTCCCACTTCTATACTCTGACGGAGTTAAACTATGATATAAGCCGTTTATTTTATTTTGCAAGATATGCACAGCTTGTACGAAAGGGTTAATTGCCGTCGAAAAAGGCGGCGCATATGCTAAATCCAAACATTCCAGAGTATCCAAAGCCGCTCCCATCGAAATAGCAGTTACCCCAATATCTGTAATTTTATCGACAGCACCCGCACCGATAACTTGCATTCCAAGTATTTTCCTTGTGTTTTTATCAGCAATTAATTTTATGATAAAAGAAGCCGATCCCGGATAATAATGGGGTTTATCATCCGTAACCATCGTCGCAGTACAAACCTGGAAACCCGCTTTTACTGCCGCTTCTTCCGTTAAGCCCGTTCTGCCGCAGTTCAATAGCGGAAGCTTAATAACGCCTGTCCCCAATACCCCCGGATAGTGTATCACCCCATTATGCAGTATTTGTGCCAATACCCTGCCTTCCATATTAGCACTGGATCCCATGGGAGACCACTGCGCTTGTCCAGTCAATCGATTGGAAACCATAGCACAATCACCAACAGCATAAATATCAGGAACATTCGTCTGCAATGTTTCATCAACAAGAATAGTACCCTTAACCATCGCAATTCCTGTATTTTTTAAAAAATCGGTATTAGGGCGCACCCCAGCCGCAGAAATAACAAGCTGCGCCGTCAATACTCCCGCATCGGTCTGCAAACCTTGTACAACTTTTTCGCCTACCATTGCCGAAGCCTTAACACCCGTCAAAATCTGTATATCGTTTTCTTGCAGGTGACGTTGTACTAATAGGGCCATATCTGAATCAAACACATTTGCCATAATTTGCGGCAAGGCTTCAACTACACGAACCTGAATATGTCTGGCTAAAAGATTTTCCGCGACTTCCAGCCCAATAAAACCAGCCCCAATGACAACAGCCTGCCGTACATTTTGCTTTTCTATATAATCCAGAATCTGTGCTGCATCCGTTGGTGTCCGCAGCGTAAAAAATCCCGGCATATCGATACCCGCAATAGGCGGCACACTAGCTGATGCACCTGTCGCGATAACTAATTGATCATAAAAAAATTGTTTGATTCCCTCTTGACTCTGTGCAGTAACAACCTTATGTCCCACATCTACAGCAACTGCCTCCCAACCTGTATAAACAGTTACACCCGTTAATGCGGTATATTTCTGTGGTGTATTCACGATAAGTTCATCATAACTGTTAATAACACCGCCGATATAATAGGGCAGTCCGCATCCTGCATACGAAATATCCTGCCCCTTAGACAAAAGAATCACTTCTGCATTCTGATCAAGACGTTTAAATTTAGCTGCAGTCTTGGTTCCTGCCGCCACACCTCCAATAACTAAGACTCGTTTCATAAAAATTCTCCTTTTCGTAGAAATACCTTCAGAATTTTAAAATTTATCAGTCTATCGTTCTTGTTGAATAACAAAAATCTATGTAATATTATTATAATTATATGTCTAACAATAAATATATGTAAAATATTATTTTACTATGTATTACATAGGTAAATACTTATCGTCATTATTAAAAACAATCTATTTACATGTTTATCCTGCGATGAACACATGTATGCTTTACTTTATCATTTAAAAAAAGACATAATTACCTTTTCTAATTTAATCAAAACAATAAAAAAGAAAAATGAACTATGTCCGCATATAACCGTAATTGTAAAAATATATGTCTGCAAATACTATCAAAATTTTGTATATTTAATGTTGCTGCTATACGTTCCATCGTATCGTATTTTGATATATAGATACATACCCATCCTCGCTATATCCAGTTAAAAATTATATAAGTTCTTGTTCACTAACATTTTCTTACAGTCGACAAAGGTACTACGAAATAACTTCATTAACAAAAATAGATTGACATCCGCTCCGGTGTAAATAGATAACTTTGGAATCAAACTTCCGTGCCCAACGTTATATTAAAAGGGAGTTTGCAATATCGCTCTGTCATTATGTGAGTCATATTCTGGTTGAATCGGAAATTGCATCTTTACTTTTTCAAAATAGTATTCTCCATATAGATCAGTTAATTAAAAGAAATCGTATATCATCTATCACCGCCGCCAATATGATGCTATTACAACATACTCCTTTTATAATAGTTACTATAAACAAAAAGATATACACTGCTACTACATTGTCCTTCCTGCAGGATACATCCAAACCCAGTACTCAGCAATACGTCGTACTCTCATACTATTAAATATAAAATCCACATAGTCAGTATAATATACATATAGATTGGCAGATACTGCAGCTGATGAAATTTAGTACATTTTACTAAACACGTATATCTGTCGTATGTTCTTGTTTTTCTAAAAACTCAAAATCAATACGTTGCAAATGTTGAATCAACTCCTGCTGAATTTCCCGAAAAACATCATATACAGCACACATACCGGCACAATCACGAGTACAATTTTCCATATTCGGCAAGCAGCGCAGCAATTCAGGTTCTCCCTCTACCGCTGCAATAATATCAAATAACGTAATAGCCGAGGGTTTTCGTTGTAAAGAAAAACCACCATCAACTCCCCGATATGATTTTATAATTCCTGCCAAAATAAGATTTCTCATAATTTTCAATAAAAATCGTTTAGGAATATGTTGATTTTGAGATAACTCTGTCGCACTGACTTTAGTTCCCTCCGGCAATGTCGAAAAATACAAAATGAGCCTAAAGGCATAGTCTGTAGCTTGATTCAATTTCATATAAATAACTCCTTATAAATACAGTTCCATATGCTATAATTATTTTCAACAACAATATTCTTGCCAATAACTGTCTCGGATATTTCAGTATAGTGAAACCGCTTCTATCCGCACAATAAGCAAAGTTATTGACATATGTCGTTTATTTCAGTTTATCTCTTTTGTTGACATATGTCAATAAAAATATCGATTATATTATTTTATATTGATAAGCATTCTGTGTATTTTATAGATAAAAAAACTGCTTGCCCTATTGCAAACAGAATTGGATTGTATATATATTTTAATCCTTTTTAGGAAACCGCTAAAAAAACGCATCGAATTACTATTTACGCATGTGTTATGTCAATGAATTCCATTACATCTCTTCTCATAACTGGCATAGATTCCTATATCAACCTTCTTATACGAAAAATCATTTGTATCACATGTCCTTCTATTGTATACTCATGATAATTTTTATATTATTCTTTTATTTTTGGATATTCCTCGAAAACCTGCATCATTGGTTGTACACCTACCTCCTAAGTATACGCTTTTAAAACTAATCGACTGTATACTATTCCGTTTTTTATCTGTTCCGTACGGTGGTTGCCAACAAATAATACTCAACATGCGGGCAGAAGTATGTTCCACTTGCGCACATGTGCATATTTTACATACATATCGAGTAGATTGCTGTTCAGTCATAATAGAAAAACGCAAGCGCTCCTGCGTGATATGCTTTTTAAGTCTATTATTTCTCGTCTTTCTAACGAAAATCCATAATATGCTTATTTTTCATATTCATTACTTCTAAATCTATGAGCTGATTCTTGATAAATATGTGGCATACGTGATTCAATTTAAACTCTTTTCAAAACATATTGTCTCAGATTTTTTCTTTTTTCCTTGTCTTTAAAAATTTTTATTTTTATATCTGTATTTACAGAAAACATCCTCTCTATATCTTTCGCCGTCAACGTTTGCACTGCATAAGATTCTTGATTCGTACCTAGCAAAAACATATTCTTATAAAAAAATTACACTTTTGATTCATTCGGAAAATATCAAATTTAACAACTGGCTTCAGTTTCATATCTTCTATAAAATCATGATCATTGTATGCACGGCATAAAAAAAGATGAATAAACAGCACGGTATCTTAAACGCGCTACTCCAATTTTAACATATTCCAAAAGCACCCTGTATAATCATTATCTGTCAGGTATATGGATCTATCTATGTTGAATTTCTTCCTGCCTGTTTCCAAGTAACAATGTGATCCACAGTATATTCATGCCCTCAGCAGAAAAGATTATTTTATTATATCTAAAACAACTTCTGTTTCTTTTTTTCTCTGCATCTTTCCTTCCGATAAACACACCCATCAAAGACTATTTGACAAAAAATTATGCAAACACAAAACTAGTCATAGATAACGCTCCCATTGTCCGGGAATCATTATAAACAGTTATAACATCTTCGTCCGATGATGCTCCCATCGCATATACAAGCGGAGAAAAATGATCTAATGTCGGTACGGAGAATTGAAATAAAGATTTTTCCTGCATCAAGCGAAATACAGCATCATAATCGTGTTGAATAACATAGTCACGAACAGTATGATCAAATTTATCCGCCCAATGAAACCCCGCTTGCAATTCCCAATCTAACATGGCTAGATTATGTACTATATTACCGCTGGCTAAAATTAAAATATTCCGGTCTCGCAGCGGCCGCAATGCTCTACCCAATAAAAACTGCCTTTGCAAACTTATATTTTTATTCACACTCATTTGAACAACGGGAATATCGGCCTCAGGATACATTGCCTGCAGAACAGACCAACTCCCATGGTCAATACCCCAGGAATTATCAACTGCAATATCGTCACCAAGCACCTGTTGTACCTGTGACGCTAATGCAGGAGAACCAGAAGCATGATATTGCAGTTCATATAAGGCTTTAGGGAATCCATACATGTCATAGATTTGCTGTGGTTTAAGCAAATTATTAATATAACTGCCATCTGTATACCAATGAGCAGAAATAGCAAGAATCGCTGTCGGTTTTTCAAAAAAAGAAGGTATAGATCTCCACGTTTTCACATAGTCATTTTCTTCTATGGCATTCATCGGGTTGCCATGACCTATAAATAGAACAGGCATTTTTTTCATATGCGTCCTCCTTATAAAAAAACAAATTTTATGCAAGTGTACAAATACAGATATGACTTATCTTTCTTATATTGTAATGCAAAGGATTTCTATTGGTCAATCATAAATAAAATATTATCAATATTTATTACTGCAAAAAAAAGAGGCATATTATTTTTATATGCCCCCAAAATTTATAATAATCAAATGAACTCGGAATAGAATATAAAATATGCTATGCATACACATTTTTATTTATGAAAAAAATCTGCAGAGAAGATTTTCAATTGCTTCTTGATCTTTTATCCCCATAGTTTCTCTCGCCGAATGCATTGCCAAGATAGGCACACCTACATCCATCGTTCGGATAGGAAGATTAGCCGATAAGATGGAACCAAGTGTGGCACCGCCTTTGATATCCGAACGGTTCACAAAATATTGGAAAGGTATATTTTCATCTTGGCAAAGCGCTGTAACAACAGCTATCGCCTCCGCATCACCGGCGTAGGCTTGACTAGCGGCAATTTTAAGAGTTACCCCACCATTGAGAACCGGAAAGTTAGTAACATCGTTTTTTTCCGGCACGTTGGGATGCATAGCATGTGCTACATCCAGAGAAAGCATAAATCCTCGTGCTATATCAGACAAATAATCCTCTGCAGTAAATCCTAATGCAGTATACACACGCTGCAAAACATGAGGAAGGACAAAAGAACCTGCTCCTTGCTTTGTATTACTACCTACTTCTTCATTATCAAAAAGGGCAATAACATCTATCCCATCTTTCCGGTTTCCTTCAATAATGCCAGTCAAACAAGCTTTAACAGAAGTCAGATTATCTAACCGCGGTGAAGAAATAAATTCATTTTGCAACCCCATAAGGCAACCTGTTTCTGTTGGATATATAGTAAGTTCATAAGACAGAATATCTTTTTTTTCACAAGAAAACTCTGATGACAGAAAATCAAGAAAAAATTCTTCGTTCTTCTTCTCTCCCGTCATCGTCATAAGAGGAAGCATATCTTTTTGCGGATTTAATTCAATACCCTCGTTCATCTGACGATTCATATGAATAGCCAAATTCGGAATCGTCATTACAGGCCGTTTGGCATCAACTAATTTTATTACGGGATGAAAAGGACTTGCTCCCCGCAAAACGATCTTACCTGCAACAGATAAAGGCCTATCCAGCCAGCTGCTGCGAATCATCCCCCCATAAACTTCTATATTGACTTTACCGTATCCATGCATTGATATAGAAGCGGTTGGCTTTATTTTCAAACAAGGAAAGTCCGTATGTGCCGCAGCAATACGTAAACCGGCGCGAGGTATACAGGTAATATGAAACGCAATAAGACTGGAATCATAAATACGAAGATAATAGGCTCCTCCAACTTGTAAATTCCATGTTTCACCTGCTTTTAATTCCATGAATCCTGCTGCTTTCAAAATATCAGCACTGGCAGCTACTGCATGGTATGAAGACGTCGATTTCCCTAAAAATTCCAGTAAATCTTGTGATATAATTTTTGCAGTCATCATCCAGCTTCCTTTCTGCATATTATATGTTAAAATATCCTGTTTAACCAAAGAGTTCTGCTGCTGCGTGAGCAGCAACAGTCCTTCCTAAAATAACGGGAATTCCCGTTTTAGTTCGAATAGTTTCCTTCATCGCTTTCGTATACCCGATACAATCCATGACCAAAAGCTGTGCTCCTGAATTTTTAAGTGCAACTGCCTTGTCCACGACCAAATCAAAAGATTCGTATGGAGATGCTGCATTAACAAGGACCTTTGCAGCACCATTTCGATGCCAACGCTGACCGGCTTGTCGAATTTGCCCATAAGCAGGAGTTAAAACCCCCAGCGTCCGATTACCTAAAACAGCCATGGTAAAATATTGCAGCAGCACTTGTGGATATAGCAGAGGAACAGGGCAATCAAAGGAAGGAAACTCCCCTGTGCAAAGCATAAGTATACCCTTTACTTTTTCATAATTTACCAAATCGTTAATACGTTCTTGGATTCGCGGCAAAATATATTTTTCCGCGATCTGCACGGATGAACCATCAGATAAGCGTGTTACAAGTATATAATCCTTTTCTGCCGGTTCAATATTTTTTAACGCTTCTTTTGTCATGCCATCCAACGCCCCACGCTGAATAACTTCAATCCCATCCAGTATCGGCTCTAGATCTGGCATCACATCGACTCGGGGAGCCTGACCTACTGTAATGGCACCTATCTTTCCTACCATGTCAGTTTACCTCCTTCCGCTTTGCGCCAAGCACAAGCTTTATGCCGTCCGCACCCGATACTGCCCTTTTTACATTCTACGCCGTATGCCGGATGCTTGTCTATATTTTCTATAATTCTTAATACAAATTCAACAGCCTCCCGAACAACTTCCGGTTTCCCTTTCAGTATAAAAGTTTTAGCACCCTCAGCACCTTCTATGCCCCCGGAAGCAATAAGTGTAACCGTAACGGGAAACAACATTTCCAAAGCCCGCTGTTCTGTCACAATTTCACCTATCAAGGGAACCAGACCACAGCTCATTCCCATACTCCAATCAGTACTCTCCCGGCCAGCAGCCTGACAAGCTTTGGCAATAGTACCATAAATCAATTTTTCCAAACCACAGGCAATAATAATTTTACATCCCTGCGCCATAAGACCCGTAAACCCCTGACCAGGCATTCCACCTAAAGAACTGCCTATTAAAATTCCCGCATACCCTTGCGCATCAATGGCATTAGCACCTATCACTACAACATCCTGCGCTCGCATCGATGCCGCCGCCTTTGAAAACTCTTCGTCTATATTGGATACCCGCCCTTTTTCCCAAAGAACACTATGTTCTGCTATGGTATTCTGGTTTCCAGAAGATTTTGTTCCTCTCGGACTGATACGTCCTGAAATACGTAATCCCGAAAGTCCTAATCGTCTGGCTACAGCTGCCACTGTCGTCCCACCCTTCAATAAGATCTTGCCGCTTTTCTGAGCCTGCTTAACATCCTGCCGTTCGACAATCGCCGCCGCAATTATTTCCTTGGCCACACTAACAGTTAGTGTGATCTGTGCTTTCATGATTGCTTCCCCGAAGTTTGAAGGTGTTTCATAGAACCGTACAATTTTTCCACCAAAGCAAATTCTTCCTTATCATAAAAGCTGCAGTTTCCTTGAGTATACTCTTTGGCCACTTCCACACAGAAACGCACTACTTCAGCTATATCCGTTTCATGAGATGCTCCGGTACTGCAGCCGGGAACAGCCGTAACCGTCGTAATGGCAACTCCTACCGTAGGTGCCGTAGTCCCAACAGATGGCTGCAAAATACTATTCAAATGGTATAGTCCATTACCATATGGAGTAATATCCTGAGTTGTAATCGGAAACGTCACCGGGTAGTCTCCTGTAGACGTCTGCATGATTTGCAGCAAATCTTCACTGATATGCAGAATATACCCTTCTTTAACTGTTGGAGAAATAGCAAAACCTCTCTTATTAATAACACGGTTCCCTTTTGTCGTGTCAACAGATAAAACCGCATCCATTGCCGAATCTACCGTAATATGAACATTGGTTGCCATAGAAACCGGTGAGCCCATAAAAGGAACAGGTTTATGCGGCTGCGTCGGCGCCGTGGGGCAGATATGCGTCGTAACAATAACATCACCTTCCAGCTGATCTCCCTTCTGTGCCATCCCCGCTAGCTTAATTGCAGTTGCAACAACTGACAGTGCCCCATCGCCATCGGAAACAAATCCTTTCCGTTCCGGCCGTGCACCAACACCACCCAACTGACCTACAATGCCTAACGTAGGAGCCGCTCCTCCTGCAGTCTTACCATTTTTTCCGGGAATAAGCATACGAATAAAATCAGTCGCCCCTTTTCCTTCTTCCACCCGTTCATAAATTGCATCTTCAATCCCCATTTTTTTTGCATATGCTACAATAGCTTTCCCATTCACATGAATGTCATCCATAATTTCATATACATCCAATACTTGTTTCAACGCCATACTATCGTCTCCTCACAAATTATAAATACGAAATGATTTCCTTTCCCACTGCTTGCTCAGCAACTATATACAATTCCTTATCGCGTAAACCAGAACCTAAACGAAGATGGCATTTATCTGTATAAATTACCGTAATTTTCATATTTTCCCGTACTTCTGATGAAGTAACCGGCATACCTGTATCCGTTAAAAAAGTCATGATTAAATCAGGAAAAGTCGCCAATCGTATATCATTCAAAGTAAGTGTCATATTTTCATTCCAAAAAGTTAGTTCCACGGACTGCCGTTCATTCGTAACTTGATACGTACCCACGTCAAAACCATTCTTTGTTTCCAGTTTTAAATGCTGAATCCGGCCCGTCATACAAATAACTCCATGAAGAAAATTTACCGCACTTGCAACAATATCTGCTTCCTGATTTTGTGCTGCCAGCATAACCTTACCCAATGAAATAGACTGTTCAATGGCTCCTATAGCAGCATGCTCCTTGGCATAAGCGGCTGTAACAGGATTTCTGGCTACCGCAACTAACCCTTCTGCTTCTATGGATGTACATCGAATTATCTGAGAAGCATGCTCCAAAGATCCACGTATAATAGTTTCCAAATAACTTCCTTCTGCCCGATTACCGCCAATAGCTACCTGCCGGGATACAAATCCTTTTTGCCGCTGCAAGCTCATCGCTCCCATCACGCCTGTGGGATGAGCCCTGCCGTCGCAAGGGGCATCGACCAGTGGAAGATGCAATGTTGCTGCCTGTATCCAACCATTCAAAGTTGCATTGCCGCCGCATTCATTAGTTATAATACCGGCTGGTTTACAATCAAAGGATGCTGCAAAACGTTGAACAGTATTTACATAATCTGTGGCTGTAACACAAGCATTTAATGCAGCGGGAGCACCTACAGCGGAAACCGTCAATAAGATTGCATTATCGGGAATTTCTTCAATAGGAACTAACTTCACGGTCCCCGTGTCAATAGCCTGTAAACCTAATCTTTCACCTAAAAAACGGGATCCACCGCCACCAAGAACAGCACCACCCAAAGCAGCAGCAGTCGCATCTTGTTTAGTAAGTATGCGAGAATAGCTCATTATTTTTTAACACCTACTTTTATCAGAGAATTAAAGAAGCCGTACAATGCATCTCCAGCAATACATCCTGCTGCCATTACCGTCACAGGTATCATCGCTTTTTCACCTTTTATTTTTTCAATAAGAAAACGTACCGTCAGTCCAACTAAAACAGTGATTCCTGCAGCCGGGCTTAAAATCAAAAGCCCTGTTGCCATCATAATTCCCATTTGACGTGTCGATCCACCAACAGCTTGCAATATCGCACCTGGAACAGCCCAGATGGCCAAGCTCTTAATAATGGCTGGATCAACACCCGCTTGTATCGTTGCCACGAACACCTTGGCAACCGGAGGTACCAGGCCTTGCTCAAAATACATATTATGACTTAAAGCAACGGTTACTGCACCCACACCAAAACCAACAAAAGCCGAAACAAAC
The DNA here is from genome assembly GCA_022649055.1 of Megasphaera sp. Lineage (GTDB taxonomy): Bacteria > Bacillota > Negativicutes > Veillonellales > Megasphaeraceae > Megasphaera_A > Megasphaera_A sueciensis. The sequence goes on along the minus strand of JALCNL010000001.1, from coordinate 21,668 downwards.
TGATGGTATCTACCCTCTACTTCAAATTTAGGATCTTTCCCCATGCCACGCAAAAGCCAACCGCTGCGGAAATCAAACCCACCGTCAGCAAAAGCCGGCCCGCCGCTGGCAATAAATCCTACCATCAGTGCCAGTGCTACGGGCGGAAATCCAATTAAAATACCGATAATCAAAAAAATAAGCGACGTAGCAAAAGCGGGAAACCATCCAGAATGCATCGCTGACAACCCTACAATAAATTCCGCCATAATACAAGCAAAAGCGGCATACAAAACCCAAACAACCAGCATGCCAATACTCATTTCTGTATATAAACCGGCTAAAACAGCTAAAATAACCCCTGCAACAATATATAATATAAAACCTCGAATCAAACTGACCCGTACACTGTTTTCATCACGAGTGTATTCGTAGTCATCCTGTTCAGGACTCCCATCTGTTTTTTTCTTTTTATTCAAAAAAACCATTAGAATCTGAAAGCCGGCAACAAGCCCCGCCCCAATCATAAAACCATGAGGGATATACATAGCATTAAGATCCAGACCAAAAATGGATTGGGAATACCCACGCAACAGAAGTCCTACAGCAAACATCAACATAGCCCACATGTTAGCAATCATAGTAATTCCCAATGCCGACATAGGAATTTTAAAAAAGGAACCGACGATTCCGCCAACAATACCCCAAACGAGAAGCATGGCTTGTTTTCCACCCTTATCTCCTGCTTTAATCGCTTCAGCTGCCGCAATTCCTGCGGGCCAAGCTGCCTTACCAGGAAAAGCTTTAGAGTCAAATAGCCAGTACAACATGCACATATCAATAGACATACCCAGCGTAGCTCCAATCAACATAGGCCAAACAAGATCTACACGTCCTAACACGAACGGTATAGCAACTGGCAGTAATAGCGAATTCGCTGCCCCGAAGGTAGCACTGGAAATAGCGGTCTGTGCCATATTTTGTCGATGAATATTTCTGAATTTTGCAAAAGAAGCAAGGGGAATACGGGAAACAATAAGTGCTACTAACACCCCAATAATAGCTGTGTTTGGAGTTACCCCCAGAGTAGTTATAATTTGTAAACCGATAATTGCTCCAAAAAACGATAAACATACATTCATGAGCATCATCCCCGGCTCAAAAACATTAGGATGTACCTCTCTTGCTTTTTCTTGTGCCATAGTTATCACTCTCTCATTTCTATTATATATTCCGAAGAATTAATTGGGCCACAGCACCGCTGGCTTCTATGGCATCTACAATAGGAATCGGCACATGTTTGCGCATTTTTTCAGCAAAATGAATAGTCGCAAAACCTGTACAAGCCAGCATAATAACATCACATGCTGCTGCCAGTTCCCCTAAGGCCTTTATGGCCGCCATTTTTCCTGAAGGTGTCATTAAATCAGTCGTATTATCTACCCCTTCAGGTGCAACTTCCATGACCTGCCGTTCACCCAATATAGCTGCAGGTGAACTGGGAGTATGTCCAGTCAAGTTAAGTACACCTACCCGTTTTCCCAAAGTCAAAGCTAAAGCTGCCGCACATGTACCGGCCCCTATAACAGGGATATGTACGCTTGCCCGGACTTGCTGTAAGCCTGGATCAGCAGCACAACTAATTAAAATTGCTTTAACCCCATCGGCTTCAATATTTTTAGCTAATGTTATAATTTTAGGAATAGCTGCTGTTTCCGTAACCTCATCATGAATACCATAAGGTTGATCAGGAATACAATAACTTTTCACATGAATACCATACCTCTCTTTGATAATCACCCCGTGACTTTCAAAAACTTTTGAATCATCCGTTGTCAATACTCTGATAATTCCTAACATATTTTCGTTCCCCTCACTTTTGCCTATAAAAAATAAGGCAAGCTATTATATTTCATAACAATAGCTTACCTTAAGTAAATTTAACAAACAACCGCTATTTAGTACAAAAAAATAATATTTTTTGTACATTTTGCACAAAAATCTATTGCAGTTGCTGTGATTTTAATAACAACCAGAGTATTACTCGTATTTCTGGATCATCTAATTTTTTACCTAACAGCAATTCAATCTGTTTTAAACGGTACCGCAACGTATTGCGATGAATAAATAACAACTGCGCCGCCTCTGAAAGATTACCCTGGCAGTCTAAATAAACTTGCAGTGTTCTCAAATATTCTTTTCGCTTTCGTGATTTCAAAATTTTCCCAAGCAACGCACTATCTAAAGACGCTGCATCCATTTTTTCTAAAATTAAATATAACTCAGCATCCTTTTGATATAAGTCCTTTCCCGGTCCATGAATCTTACGGGAAATACCAATAAGACGTCGAGCTGTCTCATATGCTTTCTGTATCTCCGCTAACATATTAACAGGATTACTGATAACAATAGTTGCTGTTAGTTCTTCGGAAAGTTGGGACACCTGTGTATGTATTTCCGGCAAAACAGATTCCCAGTCCGTTTGATAAAATGAACCGAGAATAATAACTTTATCACTTTGCTGTGCTGTAAGAAAATTACGGTTACATTTCCCCAAACGCAGCATAGCTCCCTGAACACAATGAAAAAGGGAGCGGCGAAAAGTCAAAGCCTGTTGTTCCGTCAAATCATGCTGCAACAGATACGTTGTAAAATCATCAATATCGACGATGCAAACACACTTTTCTCCTTCTAAAGAGAAACTGAATTCATCTGCTCGAGCTTGCAGAAGAGCCATACTATGGATTTTACCGCTAATCAAATCATCTAATAAATCACGTCGTTCATTCCATGCCGCTTCTGTTGCCAGTTCATAATTAACAAGGTGGAGAGCCACTAGCACTTCGGCATGTTGAACAGCAATTAATTCTTTGTCACTCAAAGGTTCCGGAGTATTAACAACAATGTATCCATATACCCGTTTCTTAACCTGTACAGGAATCACCTGTTGGTGCTGCGTATTCAAACTAGAAGCACGAAGATTATAAGGATAGATAATTACTTTTTTAGCGAGTATCGACTCTAATGCTGAAGAAATACTTTCCAAGCTATTCGTTTCTAATGCGACTTTTGTCAGCATTTTATAAATTTTCTCAGAATATGCCAGCTGTCGTGCTTGATTATTGACAATACGCTGCATAAGCGGATATGTAATATCAATAAAAGGAAGATTATTAGGCAAAGAAATAAGCGGAATGTCCAGTTCATCAGACAAACCAACTAGTTCTTGAGGAATACTGCCAATAAAACGACCAAACTTAATAGCCAGTGCAGCTCCTTGTTTTTGTGATAAAGAACGCAGCAGTTTCATCTGTGATTCCAAATTATCTCGTATGGAATATCCCGTCGTAATCAAAAACTCATTTGGCCTCAACCATTCATACGAATCGGGAGTTTCTGAAATATCAACACAACTGATAATTCTATCAAGGCCTCCGGATCCACCGATTAATTCGGCATCTTTCATGTGATCCATCTGCAGCGCCTTTCGAACAGTGAAAGACATACTATTACCTCCATGCAGATAATTATAATCTTGCAATCATTCGCTTGATCCCGCCACTCCCTTAGTCCAGCCAATCAACGATGTAGTCAACGCCAATACCTTATCGTTATCTGGAAATGCGCCCGCAAATAAAATGTTACCCGATATGGCTGACCGATTCTATTCCCTATAACAAACCCGCCGCGTTTCCCGCTATGTTGTCGCTGGATGAATTTTTGGGAAACACACAAGATCAGATATGCCAAGTTACCTTGTTCAATCCCGCTGCGGCAAGACTGTCTTAGATATCTTGCCGCAGTGCGGGATATCTAAAATTAACGAACTAGTTTGCGTCCTATCTCTATGCCTTGCGTAAAACTATATTGTGTAGTAATGGATTCTTCTTCCGTATTCCGCTTGGTAGCACAACACCTGTTTTTCAATGCCATGATTATCTGCGACAAATATCATCTGCCAGGTAATCTGGCCATGAAAAATACACGAAAACGGATACAGTACCCATATAATCATTGCCCTTTCAATTTCAAATACAACAAAAAAAAATTCTCGATGTATTTCCTGCGATTTTGGTTCGAATTGGTACAGACTTACGGATTAATAGAATTTAAATCCTTGCTGCACTCCTTCTCGGATTAATTCGACGACATTATTAATGCCACTCGATTCCATTACTTCAATGAATTTATGGAAGGACACATCAACAAGATAAAAATAGTAAAACGGATTTATTTTGGCATTCGTAATTTCTCCCGCTTTTGAAACCGAATATCATTCATGGATGCGGCTATAAATCATTGTATAAATAAGCTTATTTATACAACACGTCTTGCTCCCACATAACACGAAGACCAATATGTATTATCCAAGTCAGCTACAACAACACCCTGCGAGGTGGTAGCACTGACAAACTCATGATTTCCTACATATATACCTGTATGAGATATTCCAGAATATCCAGAATCAAAAAACAGTAAATCACCAGGACGCAAATTAGAATATGCCACTGGAGTCCCTATATCATATTGTTCATCCGCAGTCCGGGGCAATGTAATGCCGATAGATGAAAAAACATATTTTGTAAAACCGGAACAATCAAATCCATCAGGCGTATTACCGCCGTACACATAAGGAACGCCAAGATATTGATCAGCTGCGGCTACAATGTTTTCCCCTTCAGAGGATTCCGATGTATTGCCATAAGAAAAAGGTGCTGTTGACAACGTCTGACCAGTTAACGCATAAAAAGTCTGCCCTCCTACAATTCCATCCACCTCCAACCCATGATCAGCTTGAAATTGACGAATTGCCGTATCTGTCTCTGTTCCCAATACCCCATCAACAGAAACTGTATATCCATTATGAACTAACGCTTGTTGTACTATCATAATCACATTATCTGCGGTAACCGGAACCGAAGTACTGCTATTTGAATCTGTATCCTGCTGTACAAAATGAGTACACGTATTATCCGGCATATTTGTTCCCATTAAGGCTTGGTACGTCATGGCTCCTACAATTCCATCAGCATCCAGTCCCTGTGACGTTTGAAAGTTCCGCACAGCTTCAGTTGTCTGTGTTCCATAATCTCCATCAGCAACAATATTTCTACCCATAGCGTTTAATTGCTGTTGTATTGCTAAAATTTCATCTCCTCTGTCTCCTGGATGAAAAGTAGCTCCTACTGAAGAAGTTAGTGTCATCATGAAGACAATACAAGCTATACTTGTTCTTTTTAAACGAAATATCATCCAATGCTCCCTTTTTGTTGATTATTTAAAGCTATCTGCTTTACCAACTCACAATATAAAATCGAATAATAGGTCTGTCTGTATACCTTATCTCAAAATAATAGGCTTAAATATTTGTGGTAATTCATATCCATTATATCTCTATCACTTATTCATGATAACATATCCAAAATATTTCTTGGCAATATCTCCCTATTATTATCCTAATTTCCATCAGACAAATGAGTTCTCCTATTGCAAGACAACCATTCTGCCATACCATTATTTACATATAATAAAAACACTTCCTTTACATAAAAAGAAGCTGTAGAAAATCCGACTCTACAGCATGCATTAATACGTGTAAATAGAAAGGATTACCAAAAATAATCAAAAGATGAATCACTACCTATGTATAGTGTATTATACCATATAAAGTCATACAGGTAAAATCTTCTGTATGTGTTGTATGTGTCAAGAAGTTCTCGGTAAATGTATTGACCCAGATAATAGCTAGCCTCATCGACTTCGCTTTTTTACAAAAATGCAGACGTTGAAAAGCTGTTAGCTAACTTCCTTATGGCACTGCTGGATGGGCCAGTATTGCATGCGTCCGTGATGAACCCCTACATGCGTTTGAAAGAGAATCTTCCGCATGACTCATCTCATCGTCCCACGGAAAGTGCTGCTGACCGGAGCAGTGATATTGTCAATATTATATATTGACAAAACGTCGACAAGGACATGCAGAAAAAAACTCATTTTCCTTTTCCGTTTGGTGAGTATCAGTTTTAAAAAGACGAAAAAACACCAATACCTTTTTGTATGGAGATAGAAATACGTTATTTTTTCATTTGCACAACGATTGGCACGGCAGAAAACAGAAAAAAAGCGAGCTTGGAAAAATATCCAAACTCGCTCGTATTAGTAAAATGGCGGAGTGGCAGAGATTTGGACCCTGGCAGGCCTTACGCCCCCTAACGATTTAGCAAATCTATAGCGCCCTTTTTAATTCTTTTCAAATAATTGCATAAACTCAGGTATAATCAAGGTTTTTAACGATTTTAATTAAATTTACTTTTATCTGATTTCGTTCATTTTAAAGCATTTGCACGGCGATTTGCACGGCAATAAATTTAATTATCTAACTAAATTTTATATTAAATACGTCTCTTTTTTCTACCGTAAACTAACAGGTAATCACTTATAAATATTTTTTCGGTGACCCACTGTCAAGATTAGGATAGTAACCGTTTCTTTTGCTATATCTGCAATTAATCTATAAACTCCTACACGATACCGCCATTGCCCACTTCGATTAGCCGTTAAGCCGTTTCCGTGCTGACGTGGATTACTGCATCCTACAAGATTTTTATCAATCCAGCCAAAAATCAAGGCACGTGTATATTTGTCTATTTTTTTTAAATCTTTTACCGCTTGCTGCGTATAATTTACTTGATATCCCATTACTCTAACTCCAACATATAACGTACTTCTTCATGAGAATACGTAACAGGATTTTTTTTATATTCTTCTACTGCCTTTTCATAGGCTTTTAAATCATATTCATCTTCTATTTTTTCAAGAACAGTCCGTCTAACCAATTCGGAAACACTAATACCATTCAATTTAGCATATTTTTTAATCAAAATAGCTTCTTTTTCATTTAAACGTACAGATATACTCATTTTCATCCCCTCCTCTTGTATTACATTGTAATACAAGAGGTATGCATTAGTCAATAATATATTAATAAAGCAGAAATAAATTTGACATAAAGAATTTGGTGTTCTTCATCATAATCTATATTCATATTTTTTTAATAAAAGCTGTTTCAATTTATTTGCTCCATACAAAGTCCAGCACTTCAAGACAATATTCTTCTTTATTTCCAGTAGTCAAGTTCTTTTTATTGCCATTAAATTTGATGCTATATTTATCCGCGTTTTTGTTATTCTTCCATACGATTGCCATATTTTATTTTTCTGAATGGTTTATTGATTTTTTTAATATATCAATTGTATAGTACAAGTGCGCCAATGCAGTTAATTCGGCAATAATAGATGGATCTTCTCCTGCAGTACCTGCTTCTTCCAAATAATTTAATGCCTGCATATAATCTGGGACTGGAATCTCTGCCAGTAGCAGTTGCTGCGCTCGCATTACTTTTTGGATTGCAAGTTGATTTGTCTCTCGATTTTGATTCAATTTGTCTGCGTTCTTTTTTTGTATAGATTGATCCATTATGTGCTGTTGTGAAATATCCTTAATAATTGGCAAGGGTCTCCTTACATTTTCACAGGAAGACGATACTTCTTCTTTAGTTATATGATCTCCTGTTTTTACCCGTAAATTGGGTGTCGTCTGATCTACCGAACACGTTGGACGATTTTCATATTCTGTAAAAAACTTAGCGCCACAATGCACGCAAAAAATATCACTATCAGCCATTTGTTTTCCACAGTGTGAACAAAATTTCGACATATGATAACCTTCTCTCAATTGTTTTATCTCATGAAACAATAATCAGCTATATGCTTCATACTTTTTTCTTACTGCTTCGGATACTGATAAACTACCCGCGTAGAAATTAATAACAGTCATGGTTGTAACTATCCCCGCTAATATGGCAAGTACCACTAAAAATATTATCAGCATATTTTCTTCCCTGTTATCGTCATTATCATCATGAAAAAATATGTCTTCTATGCGATTCTGAACCATGGAAAATGCCGGTCCTATATGTTGTACTGCACTATACATATTATACGCCTGCGCAAATGTATTCCATCCGGCTATTCCCAAACTGCTTAACGATTTTTCCCGAGATGCTTGAATCCATGATTGAATCGTAAGTGCTAATCCTGTGCCTAATAAAGGAAAAATCAAAAATACGTATGATAAATTCGTCATGAAAATTAAACCCTGATTCGAAATAAAATGTAATCCATTCCCCAGCAGTATCAATACTGTAATATACACATAGGAAAATCCAATCATAGCCTGTATCGCTGTACACCATGTTATCATATAGACCCATCCCCCGATTCCTTTGGATTCGGCCCAAACTTCCCCCGCCATTTTTGCATTCCAAAAACTAATACCTGTATTCAATACAATAATAAACATCAGAAACAGCATCGGTATTTTCCTCCTTTATTTCTTATAATAGTACCTTGACATAAAAAAGGCTATCTTCTTTAGTCTAAATTATCGTTATACCGGTTTGATGCACAACCTTCCAAAATAATGAAAGTAAAAATCCACGCTCGTTTCCCAATAAATATTTTCTGTATCCGGTTCCTCCTATAAATAGAAATTTTTCATGTAGTGAAGTTTTTTCTACATTACATGGATAAATTAGTTATCCTTCTCCACCAATCGTCAGAGCAGATAAATAATGTCCAAAAGTCCCATACCAATTATTATCATTATGACCAATTTTTGAAAACTTTACTCATGCAATCATCCGCCTGTCAATGCCGTATCTAGAAGTTGTATCCCATTTGTCATCTCCACATCATTAATACTAACATTTTCTAACTGAAAAGTTTGATCTTTAAAGACTTGAAACTGTATTTTACATGTCGCCGGACGATTGTTCCAGTTACATTTTCCTGTAAATTCTACAATTTGTTTTCCTTGTTTTGATTTAAATGACTGCCATTTTCCTTCGGAAAAAAATTTATCAAATGCTTTTCCTATAGGAATATTGGGTTCTATACTCATAGAACCTTGTTGGACAATATGTGTATATTCATCTCCCGTATCTATTAACAACGCCCCTACAATAAAAATCATAAGTATTCCAATTCCCACTACCACCCACTTCATTGATTTGGAAATTCGCAGTATTGGTTTCGTATTATCTTTGACGGTAAACGAAGTTCCACAGACTTGACAAAATTTTGCATCATCTGGATTTTTTTCTCCACATTTCGGGCAAAACATATCCCCATCTCCTTTCTATTTTTACTACTATATGCATGGAGAATTGGCTAACGGATCTTCTCCATATGAATTTGGTCCTGCCGTCCCTTTCGCACACAACAAATAAAGACTAAATATATTCCCTATCACCGGAATAAATAACAGCAGGATAAGCCATCCGCTATGATTGACATCATGGCAGCGTCGAATCCCCAACAGTAAATTATATATCCCGCATACAAAAAACATACACACACATAAGAGCAGTACCAACATCGTAAGAACTGCAGCATATTTTGATTTTCCATGACCTATTGTGCCGGTAATCACACTTAATATTCCGACAGTTCCCCAAAAACACCACATCCATTTTTTGTACTGCAAATACACCGTATGCAGCCTATGAGAGAATGTAAAGCAACACCACATTCCCAGAATAATCCCTGCCGCTGTTACTGTTGCCGCTGTCCCCCCATCCAGCATCCATCCCACTAAGATAAAAAATATACTCATGCAAGCACAACTAATCGCAAGCCGTATGGCAAACTGCTTCCGGCCTATACGCCCTTCACTGGTAAACAGAACGGACACTTGCCAAATTACGGACTCAACACTCTGCTCCTCCGTATCCACTTCATTTATATTTTCTGATGCTGGATTTTCTTTTTCCACTGACTCAATAGGTTTTCCACACTGAGGACAATACATTCCCGGTACATCCTGCTGAATCGGTGTTCCACAATAACGGCAGTATATCTCCTGTGACGATCTCTCTTTTTGCATAAATTTTTTTTCCCCACACTGCGGACAAAATTTTGCCGCTGCACTTATAATAGCTCCACAGTTCGTACATGTTATTTTTTCATCCATACCTATCCTCTCCCCTACTTTTTATTTTCTTTATTTAACTATTTTATTTTCTTCCTCCCACCAAATTTTCTTCTCTTTTTCTTCGAAGGTAACCAGCAGAGAAATATCTATCCCTAACCCATTGGCAATATCAATCAGAATGGACATTGGCACATTATGGTTATATCTCCCTCGCTCAATCCGTCCGATGGAACTCACACTGACATGCGCCAATATTGCCAATTCTTTCTGCGTCAAATGTCGTATGTTTCGGTAATAGGCAACTTTAGCACCTATCTGTTTAAAGACAGTATCCTTATCTGCATACAATGCAATCACCTCCGGTTAAGAATTTGTTTCTTTTTCTGCCTCATATATAAAAAAGCAGAAAGCAGGACTGGCTGCTTTCTGCTTTTAATTTATTATACGGAAAGAACCCGATACTTATTTTATTCTTTATTTATATTATCTCATAATTTTAGTACATTAGGTTCGCATATACCTGCTCGATATCCGCATACATACGCTGTTTTGAGCGTCGAATTAAGTTCTTCGTACTTCAGGCAATTCCAATATGCCACCTTCACTTGCATCGCCATGTTCTCTATCCTATAAAATCGGACCTCCTATATCAAACTAAAAGGAGCTCATGATAAATCTCATGAGCTCTGCTGCTATCTATTTTCCATATTTTTATCAATTTTTTACTAATTTACCAGTTTGTCTACTGAATAACTCCATTCATCGCCGTACAGTTTCCCCCTTGCTTTTTAGCAAGGTACATTTGTTTATCTGCCAAACATAGTATTTCTTCTATGGACATATTTTCAGATGCATTTTTCATATTCACCGTATATATGCCGATTGATGTAGAAATGCCTGGATCCTTATCTTGTCGCAATTGAAATATTTTGGTTCGAATCCGTTCAGCAATCTGATACGCAAATGTTTCATTCACATTATTCAAGCATACTATAAATTCATCTCCGCCAAAGCGGCATGCCCAGTCCTCTTCCATCCGAATCGTATTACAAAATATTTTTGCTACATCCGCCAGGACCTGATCCCCTTCCATATGTCCACAATCATCGTTAATCAATTTGAATTTATCTAAATCAACGAACAAGACCGATACGGTCTGTTGATTGGATGCTGCTTTTCGAATATCTCTATCGAGCCGGGAATACAAATACTTCTTATTATATAACCCCGTTAATTTATCCCTCGCTATCGTATCATTCATTTGCATAAAAAACTGTTGGAATAAAACCGTTTCCCTATATTCATCATCCTCGATCGTTAAGGCATTCGTCACATCTTTTACCAGTTCTAACACACTCGGTTTCGATTTATACAACAGCGGAATTACGGTAACCATCCACAGCTTATATTGGTATCGTACTAATTTATGTAATCCTTTTCCCTCCGTATATGCTTCTTCTGCCATACAACCGTCCCGCTTACAAGGATGATCCTGCTCTTTGGAACAAATACAGCATCCATTAAAAAGTTGTGATTCCTTCCTGCTGTAATCAACAAGTACTTCTTTAGAAAAAGGATGTACTATTCTGACAACAGTATACAGCGAACTTAAAAAAGACACAGCCACCACGTCCTGTGTATCTTCAACTCTTTGATTATTCATCATAAAAATGATGTCATCTCCTATATAGTTATCGTTATATTCATAATCAATATATTCTATTACTTATGATTAATAACTAATCAACAACCATTTACTATATCACCTCTTTAGTATAAATTACAACAATCACTACTTCTGCAATCTGAAATTTATTATATCACGATATATTCGGCTGTACAGTACCTTCCTTTTTTTATTCATACCACTACATAAATGCAATAAATAATATAGAAAACCCCTTTTTCACATGCGAGAAGGGTCGGATACCTGTGGTGGTTCTTTCATATTATCTCATAATTTTAATACATCAGGTTCGCCTGTATCTGCTGCATGTCCACATACATACGCTGTTTTAGGTGTTACGCTATCCCTTTTGCACTCCGCTGACAGTCCATACACAAAGCTCTGCCATATTTATCCTTGGAAAACTGGAAAACCTTTTCCGTGATTACCGTACCGCAGACACTGCACACAGGCGGCCGGGTAGTTTGCCGGGGGCGGTTCGGGACCGACTGCATCTGATGACGATGTCCTGTTTTTTCTTCTGGAACAGCTGTTATTTCATCCGTATGGCAGTCGGCCTCCGGGTCATCGCCGGTACTGATGGCAAAACTCAATAGATACGCATACTTAATGGCGGCTGTCTGGGCTTTCATGACGGCCTTATCTCCGGCATCCTGTCCACTGCCGAGTCCTGTGATCTGGACCGTTTCCCCAGATTCCATATCCGTCAGTTGGATATCCATCCGTACCGTTGCCAGTTTCTCTACATTTCCCTTCGCCGTAGTGATATCATCCAGCCGGAGTAATTCCGGTACGGCAGCGGATGCAATTCCATATTGGACGAATGCCGTATTTATTTTTTCCAGTACATCAGCACCGGTAGCATACGTATACCCATGGTATTTGTTTTCCCCTTTTTTCATCACATACCCGCAGTCTTTCATGACGGCAATTAGTTTTTTGGCTAAAGCTTTCATACTGATTCACTCTCCTTGTAATAAATAAAAGTATACCCATCCTATGTTTCTCATTTCACCATTTTCACCACAAAAAGCAGCGTTATTACACGATTGTTTCCTATTGATTAATGTAGTGAAATGGGCGAAACATCACACGGCAGCATCACAATTATGGCAGTTTTCGCAGCCGTGATACTGTTTGTGTCCCTCATCATCTGTATAAAGGCAAGGGGATGGTCCCCAACAGGTTTCATAAACTTCATATGCCGTACTAGAATGATCGGGTGGTGCATATGTTTCCTGCAGCTTTCCTCCTTCATACCGCATCCATCCGCAGTTCGTGCCGATATCTTCATCAGCCCACACATGCGTAATGGTACTATCCGGGAACATCGCTGCCAGCTTTTGGATGACAGGTATCGGTGCTGCCCATGCTGTCTGGAATGAAATAACATGATCCGGATCCGTCATCACTACATCCATCGCATTCCATTTGGTGCCCCAATGTGCGATAGACCACCCGTACCAATCCGTATATCCATATTGCTGTTGATTCTGATAGGCTTTTATTCCCAAATCCCGATTGATCTGCCGCTGCTTTTCCATCCGACGAATATACACTTTAATTGACTCCTGCGTATGCCGTTCTTTTTCGTAACGACTGCGAAGACCGTCCGGAATGATACCTTTCTTCAAATACACTTCTGCATCAAAAGACAACTCCATTACACTGCTGGATTCGATCTGCAGGGATGGTGGCATCGGAATCATCTGATTAAAATCCAACAGACTGTCTTTATCTTTTATGGCCTCCCATAGTTGTCCGATATGGGGACTGGTAATCGTTATCTTGTTTTGCACATAATTTGGCATACTACTATTCTTCCTTTCCTATTTGTTTTATGTAGCTTTTTTCAGTCATGGTATGCAGACTGTCCCACCTGTCCACGTTGTCCGCAATTTAAAAGACACGGATATATGTTCTATATAGGTACCTATTTTGCTTAGGACAGTGTGGACAAGACGGACAGATGCCGCTTAGGGCATTACCCAACTTTCCTAAACTGCTGCAGTTTTTGGCCATAGGGACAGAACTCCCTGCCGTCACAGTAATCCAGACACTTCCGATCCTGCCATCGTTCCCGGGACGAGCAGATGGGCGGCAGCCTATGCGTTTCTCTGGCCTGCTGCAGTAACGCGGCTTTCTTTCTAAAATATCGCTCGATCCATCGGTTGCTGATTTTATAAATTGGAATGATATACAGCGATTGGTCAATCCCTCGTTCCGCGGCAATACGCAAGCCGCTGTCCCGGCATACGGCCTGGATATACATGCGCTGTACCGGAAATCCCGTCTGTTCCAACAGCATCCGGTAATAATTGAGCTGTACGGCCCAGTCCCATACATGCCGTACCCCGTCATGACAGAGAAGGGTCTTGTATTTTTGTTGTCCTTTTCGTAATCCGCTTTTATACACCGCACCGGTTGCTGTTTTCCGTTTGTAAATTCCTAAAGCTTTCATCAACTTATACGAACTGGTAACTTTTAAATCGCCTAATACCCCTTCCTGTGTATCTAAAATCTTGCCGTAGAGGTCAAACTGGCCGCTGGTAATTTTGTCTTGTAATCGAATCTCACTTAAGATCTCTCCCTGCGTACACCGTTCATGCAGCGTGTGGATTGCCTGTCCCTGCAGGGCATACAAAACACGCTGGGGTGATACGGCATACGACATCGTTTTCTTTAGATAGGTTTCCCGCACCCCGGCAATGAGTTCTGTTACCGTCGGTTCTGCAATCGGTCGGTTCACGGATTTAGCAATGGCCCGGAGTGTCGGCAGGAACATACAGCGGGTCTGTCTCGGACAGGCTGTCAGGCATTGCAGAATGGAAATACGCTGTCCATCCGGACAGATAAATTGTGTGGCTGGCATATTATTCACTTCCTTTCTGTATGGTTTTTAGGTTGGTATGAGGAATAGATCGTTTTATATCAGGTGTTGGTACTACTATGGGAAGCGGTAACTCCCGTACTTCATGCTCTTCATCCTGCACGGCAATATATACCTGTCGTGTTGTTTTTGTCTGAATCAGTCCTACGGATACGCGTCCGACCTGTAGAACCATCCGTCCCGGCAGATTCATTCCCATCACAAGTTGTAACTGGTTCATATTATTTGTCTCCTTCCCATAACGTTCCCATGGATTCCCGGAAACTGTAGGAACCATATTTCCCGATAATGATATGATCGAGCAGGGGGATATCCATCAGGCTTCCTGCCTCTAATAACCGTTTTGTCACTGCCGTATCCTGTTTGCTGGGAGAGGAATCACCTGACGGATGGCAGTGGACAGCAATCACTGCCGATGCCATCTGCTGTACGGCGGCATGAAATACTTCTCTTGGGGCTGCCAGGGATGTATTAGCCGTACCGATCGTGATCTGCTTCTTCTGCAGGATATGGTGTTTCGTATCTAACAGCAAGGCCCAAAGTTCTTCCTGCTGCCGGTCTTCTAAAAACTGGAAATATTGGATAACATCAGCCGAACCATCGATACTTTCTATGGGTTTAATCCGTTCTTCCTGCACCCGGTTTATTACTTCCCGAAGGCAGCTGATCTTTTGGACTCTATTTCGTCCGATACCGGGGACCGACTGCAGTTGTGCCTCCGACGTATGTAATAAAATATGGTATAAGCTTTGATATTCCTGCAATAACTGACTGGCACTGTCTTTCGGTAAAAATGCAGCCAATAGGTCTTCTTCCGTCAACTGACACGATGGTGTGGGTGTATGTTTCATTTTATTTTCCTCCCAACAAAAAACTCCGGATACCATAGTATCCAGAGTTAGATGTAAAAAATATATATTTTTATACTGTGGCTTTCCATAAACCTGTTTACTTCACGACCGTCAGCCGTGGCAGTTCCGGTGTCACATTTCGCATCGGAACTGTGGATTTCCCTTCCGAAAGTCTTACTTTAGGAACCGGGTAGGCTAATACTTCCCCGCCAATTCGTTCCAGTTCAGTAGCCCGTTCATAGGATTCAGATAACTGGCTGGCAGCGGTCACCGCATTGATCAAGCCGTACCGGCTGCAGTCTTTGCCTAAGAACAATTGGCGCAGTATATCTCCTCGTTCGTTCTGCTTGAGCTGAAAAGTATCTGCCAGTACTTCCACCGCTTCTACCGGATTCTGGGTTAGTGGAATCTGCCTTGCTTCTTGCAGCTTACGGACAGAGAGATGAAATTTTGTCTCATCTACGGCACTGCGAACAATATCCTGCACTTTCATGAAAAAAGCTTTATCATCCTGTGCCAGTGTTTCATCGGAATAGAGTTCATAGGCATCATTTGACTGTTCATTGATTTGCCGCCCCACGTGATATTTCTTCTGGGAATAATCTTTGACGATCAAGCCATTCTTGCAGACTAAGCGGAATATCAGGGGTTCTACCCGTAGGCTTCCCAACCCGATTTCACTGTTGCTGATGACAAACCCAGCCTGTACCACATCGCCTACGGAGACTTCTTCCTTGAGTTTCCGGTTAATGACTTTGAGATATAAATGGGCATCGGTCACGTCGCAGCTCGTGATCTCGGCCCCCTTCATTTCCTGAATCACCGGCAGCACGGCACTGCATAATTCCAAATGATCTAATCTACGGTACCGGTCAGATAAAAACGCTCGGACATGGTGATCCAGTACCCGAATCATTCGGCGTTCCGGTGTCTGCCGGAACCAGCCGTTCACACTTTCATCCAAGAGCATAGGAAATTCCTGCTGCATCTTCTGATAGTACCGATAGGGAATTTGCAGCCGCGATGCGATCTGTTGATGGGCGATGGGTCCTACGGTGTATCTCTTTTCCGTATTACCCATCAGTACCGAAAGGTTCGATACCCCGTCTGTAGTCTCCATCTCCAGATTTCGCGTATCAGCCAGAAAATCTTTCCGGCTCTTCCGCTGCCGGGTGAGCTCCGTACCTATCTCTTGTAACGTACGTCCTTGTTTCATAATGAATTCCTCCTTATATACTATATTCAATATAATTGTTACCCTACTTAAGCCAGCAAAAGGCCCGGACTGCTATGAGTCCGGGCCAGCTTGTTTTCTATGTTACTATGATCCTCTGCAGGGGATTGCGATGTCATTCGCAATACTGCCAAGTCACATATATAATATATAAGTCAAAAGAAAGAAAATAACAAAATCACAGCAAATTTTACTACAAAAGATATTGGTTCTTTATTGCATTAGAGCCAAGTTTTGTTAAAAGAGTACAAAAAATTAATTGACTCAACCTATTGGTAAAATAAAGAAAATCACATTTGGACTTGTGCTAAATCTTATCGAATATTTTTTATGTAATATTTTCTAGACTTTTCACACAAAAGTCCTTTCATGATGATCCGTTTCGTGGAATAGAACACTCACCCCACATCAAACACCTCTTGCACCACATTCATGTGATCTTTTCCTGACAATCAGAAACTTGGCTAATTAAGTTACATGCATCAACAAACCTCTAAATTCACCGCCTTTTTTTAGTCGATTATCCATTCCTATAACTCTCTCCCCCTAATATTCACTCTTACCTGTACCCCCAAAAACGGACTTATTCAGCATCAAGTTATTGTTCTGCGTTTAATATAATAAGCAATTTTTCGTTCTTTACAAAAAGCAACAACTATGGCTGCTTGTTTATTATAGAATTCTTTATGCCTAGTATAAGCGGTAATCTCTTTGCTATAATTTGTCCTGCCAAAAATAATCTTGTCTACAAAACTAATGGCATCTAGTATATTATGGATATCCTGTTCAATAAGGTTTGGCGTTGGGTATGGTTCAACACTTACCCAAGTATAATATCCTCTGTCGTGTAGTGCCCGTAGTGCAGCAAGTCTAACTTGATATGGAGCAGAACCAGGTTCCATTTCTTGACGATAATTCTCGTCTAATGAAATAAGAGTAATTCCATATTCATTTTTCCTTGAGAATTCAGCAAGTTCAATAGGAAGTATGCCTTTTGTAAGAATACAACATTTAATTTCAGCATCATTGAGCTTGCGTATTGCAGCAAGGCTCATTTCCTTTATCTCATCATATCCACACATGAATGGATCGGTAGTAAAACACAATTGAACCGATTTAATTTTGTTTTTTAATCGAGGAATTTCCTTATCAAGTATTTCCAAAGTATTGCTTACAAGACGTGGCTCTTTCCAATCGTCATAGGACAATACTTTTCCAAAACGCTTCGCCATCAGATATGCATAACACGGATATTTACAACCATGAGCGCAACCTTGTATGTGGTTCATTGTATAGTCGCCATACTCCACACCAGTTTTGTATAACATAGTCTTTCTGAAGATTGTTTTCATGAGTGCCACCTAATCTCTGTCTTTTGTTTTCTGTCATCCGAAAAAAAGGAAGATCGTTTTCCTTTATTAGTATATGCTGGATTTCTTTTTACTTCAAGCAACCCTTGTCCTTCCAAATTTTTTAAAACAGATTTTACCACACTTGCTTTACATATCGGACCATATTTCATAAAAAAGTCTGCAAGAACAGCATTGAGTCTGCAAAAAGAAACATAGCCAGAAACATATTTAATTATTTTTTTATGAATGTCTTCTTTATTTACCATATCGTTGTTATAATTTTCTTCCCATAGTTGCATTTGCCCACCGTCTTGAATGTATTTCATTAATTGCCATCGACCGCATATGTTATCAACCATCAAAAGACAACCTTCCACATGATTCGTGGCGTGAATCATCCTATATTTTGGAAGCTGTCCACATTTAATCTTTAATGGCATATTAAGCACATATTTATAGTTTTGACGCATCCTATTGCAATACTGTTCAGCAAATTGTGCTTCTGCTTCATAAATGGATAACTCATTTCGATTTTTTGCTTTTATAATTGCCTGCCAATAATCGCCACCAGCAATATCATTAAGGACATTAACGGATTTTTCGTTTGCCTCGAGTTTTGTGCTTTCATACTCAATTAAGTCTTCAAATATCGATGCATCTTCAAAAGGAACACCTAAAACACGGCATCCCTCTCGAATAAAGCCAAAAGAATTCATGTTGATCAAAAGTTCAATACTGTTAAACCTGTATTGTGTTGAAAATGATTGAAATAACCCATAATCTAAATTTTTAATTCCATAGGGATCAATATAGAGAAAAACGTTGCACCCAGATTTGTCTGCAAGCAATTTTTCAATTTCATTCTCATAGCGTCCAGGAATAATACAAACTTCGCCATATTCAGCGAGATTAGCACGTAAATCGTCTGCATAGTTCAAATCTATAAAAAATGGTTTAATACTCCAGTCATTCATTTTTGTCTGTCCTAAACAACCTTGCATAGTATTCAATGCAATAAGTGGCGATCCAGGATTTCCGTCTTCAAATTTCCCCTTCCCGGCAAAACAATCAATATATATAATAGGGCGTTGTGTGTAAAGTATTTTCTGAATATATGGCTTTAGATAACAACCCAAAAGCTCGTCCTTTACTTCAGACCAAGTCTTTTTAACTTTAAAAAAATCATTATTTCTCTTTACCATACAATTCTCCTCACATAAGAAGTATTTCTGTATTTACGTTTTCATTTCATTGGTACTGCACATTTTATTCATTGTTTTTATTATTTCCTTTTATTCTGACAATAACTTTCAGAATAATTGTCCATAAAATTTTCCATATCCAGTTGTTTCTCACTTAGCATCTCCTGCATTTTTGTATCAGTTATATCCTCTAAATCATACAGCCTAATCTCCTGGATAAATTTTTGTATGTTGAATTTAATTTTTCGTAACATATTTTTACGAATAATTCGAACATCATGTGTAAAATCCCCTTGATATGCAAGGTATTTTGTTGGGATAATCATAAAACGTCCACACCATACATCTGTTCCATATTCTTTATCAAACCAAGCACAATGATTATTCATTTGACCAGCTTCTGATTTTGATATTTCTTTCCTCGTACTTTCCACCTGATTCTTGCATTCAAATAAAAGATATTTACCATGTGGCCCACACCAAATATTATCTGGACCTTTTCCTATTTCCTTATCTGGTCGTTGACTAATAAAACCTAGTAATTGTCCTGCACTCTGCATTGCTTGTTCAAACTTATCTGATTCCATTCCAAAAGAAAGGTCGTTCATCATATTATCAATTGTTAACGTCAATTCTTCACAGTTAGGATACTGTTTTAAATAATTTCGTATATTTAGTATTCGATTTGCATCAATATATCTGATTTTACTATAAGATATATTATCTCTTGGTTTTAGTAATTGTGAATTATATTTAAAAGCTGATTTTTGTAATTGATTAGATTGCTCAGTGTTAACATAATACTTATATCTAGCTAACTGTTGTAAATACCATCCTTTTTCTAAAGTGTGGAAATTTGAATTATCTATATATTTTTGCATTGCATCACAAGCTTTTATATAATCCTGATTACTAACCATATTTTCAATATTACTTTCAATTGCTAAATTTTCATAAATAGCTGATGTTTCAAAATCATTGACTATACTATTCATTTTTACAGTATACTATTCTTTCCAGCCTTCATCACGATTCAACATTTGCTTTATAAGTGAATTGACCTCCTTCATAGGATTATTATCGTCATTAGACTCTTCCTGTGCCATACTAATAATTTCGTTCCCAATGTCAACTTGTTTGCGAGTTTGCTCTGAAAAATACTTATTTGTGTTAGAACTACGCATAAATCGAACCAAATCCGGTCCAATAATCAAAATCGCACAGTAATCTTTTGCTCCTCTAACTCCTCTACCAATACCCTGTTCAATTTTTTGTGCCACTTTTTTGTTGATTTCCTCACTATCAGGACGACATTTCTCTTCATAACGATCTGATAAACTGTCAAAATAAGGTTTTGAATCAATGATTAAAATTCTACAACTTTCATCAGGTAAATCAATTCCATCATACCTATTATTGATAACAACCAATCTTCGAAAATTACCTTTACGCAATTTGTCAATTTCTTGTCTAATATTATGCTTATCAGTTACAATAGCATCATATTGCTTATATATCATTGCTCGTTCTGTACTAGGTACCAAAGCAACTATTCCCAATTTATGAATATCTAGATTAGAAAAATACTTGATCACCAGCTCATGATTACAATCCTCTCTAATCATAGATGGCATAATAATCATCTTTTCTCCAGACCACTTTTGAATTTGATTTGTAAGAGGATGTTTAACAGCTGCAGGATCAAAATTTAATCCTTTTACAAAAAAAGAATCATCCTGAGTAGTTGCAGACATTAAGACTCTGTGCTTTGCATATACAAATGATCCGAAAACACTAACATTAGGATTATATGGAGTTATTTCTATTTTTTTTCCAGAAATATAGCAACTGTAATCTGAAATTTTATCTCTGATAAGAGGCCATACAAATTTAACCTGATCATTATCAGACATATTGGAAAGAAGTTGCAACACCTCTGTTTTCTTTTCAAACCAACTCCAATAGGGTACCATCATGAAAGTATCATATATACCTTCTTTTATATCTAAAAAACTGCCCTCGCCTTGTTTAATTAAATCCTCATCAAACAAATTCAAAAAGCCTTGATATAGATCTTCATTTGATATTCTTGAAATAGAAATCGTAAATGCTTTTTTATAGCATCAACGCAAGCATGTGCATCATCTAAAACAATGGCACCTAAATGGATGTAATTATTATCTATCCCAAAAATAGATTTTCCATTAAATAATTTTTGAACTGTGGTAACTAGTATTTTCCCTCCTGACAAAAATTCAATTGGTAGCCTACGATCATCACCAATCACACATATAGAAATTCCAAACTTTTCAGCCTCTTGACAAACTTGATTTACCAAATAATTATTTGGCGAAACATATAAACAAGAACCCTCTTTGGCATTAATTAATGATTGTAATATAAGTAATCCAACAAGTGTTTTCCCTTCACCAGTATGCAATTTTATAATTAAATCTTTCTTTTCTTTAGCATGTTCATAC